>SVCV01000017.1:18752-21401 GCA_015058185.1 Clostridiales bacterium
CGAAATTTTATGTGGACGGGAAATACACCGTGGAGCACTGGCAGGAGGATAATACAGCTTCACGCCGGGGTCTTTCGGAAAATCCGGACTACGACAAGCTGTCCAATGTGGAGACTTTGACCTTTTATATTCAAGGCGAGTCCTCCGCACCCTGGATCACCTATATCAAAACGGATCCGGAAGAGGTAAAAGAAGGCGATGCTTACCGGCTCCTTGTGGGTGTGGATGATGAGGAAAAGGATATCCTGCGCCTGGATGTGGAAGTAAATAAGGAAGGGAAGGTGATTTTTCGCCACCGGTCTGCGAATCTGACACCGGATGCGAATGGCAAATATCCTGAGGCGGTCACCGGCTGGGCTCCGGACCCTGCCTCTCCCGGTATTTATGAAGTGGTCTGTACGGTTCGGGATGATACCTCTGCGGGTGTGGGATCCTATCGTTTTATGGTAGTCTCCGCCGGAAAGGTCACCGGCTGGGTCAGTCATACGGAGGAATGGGAGAAGAACCGAAAGAAATACAACCTGGCGAGAAAAGAGATCGGGGAGGAGGTCGATCGGGAGATCCCCTTTGATATCTATATAGGTATGGACAGCCCCCGGCCCCGGGGAACCAATGTCTTTTGGTCCGGAGAGCGGTTCGAATTAAAGGCTGCTGTGACCGGAGATCCCCTTTGGGTCCGGGTTTCGATTCCGGGGACCTCGTACGCTGCAGCCCTGACGAACACTTGCGGAAAGAATGCTTCCGGGGAAACCCTTTGGACAGGCTCTCTTTGGGATCGGTCCATGATCAATAAGTGGGGCCGAAAAGAACCGGAGCAGCTGATCTTCCTCTTTGAAGCCAATTACGGCGAGGCCGGCATCCGGGCCTTCCATGTCCCTGTCATACTGGACAGCGAAACGGATTACTGGCAGCTCCATCGGCTTTGGTAAAAAAATAAAAATAAGTTTTGTCAAATGGCCTCCTTTGCTGTATGATATAGGAAGCTTAAAACCGAGCTTAATGCAAGAAGATTCGCCCGGAGGATGTTTTCACCCTCCGGGTCTTCCATAAAAAAGAAAGGCAAAACTTATGCGGACTGTAAAAATCGGAAAAAGAGAATTACCTTTTGACTTTTTCCTCTTCCTTATTATAAGTATTCTGCTGGGCATCGTTTCTGCGGTGGAAAGTACCTCTTTGGCCAACCGGCTGTATGAGGATCTGAACTTTACCGTTATGCAGAGATCTCTGCTGGAAACTCCCAGAGAGGCTCCTGGCGTATTGGCCTTGTTCCTGATCGGGATCCTGAATGGTCTCGGGGATCTTCGGATCGCCGCGCTGGCCAATATCGTGGGCGGCGTAGGGCTGCTCTTCTTCGGTGTCACCGACAGCGGCTTTTCTCTGGTCCTGCTGTTCCTCGTGATCTACAGCGTAGGTCAGCACCTGTACCTGCCTCTCTCTAACAGTTTGGCCATGAGCTTTGCTCAGGGGGAAAACTTCGGCCGACGGATCGGTGAGGTGCAAAGCCTCGGCGCAGCTGCCGTTATTGTGGCCGCAGCCATGCTGTTCATTATCTATCACTTCTTCCAGGTCACCTATCAGGCCGTATTTATTTTCGCAGCCTTCTGCATGATCCTGGGCGGCGTGCTGTTCTTCTTTATGGGTTCCGGCCAAAAGAAGGTGGTCAGCGAAAAGCGGTTCGTTTTCAAGAAGGAATACAAAAAATATTATGTTCTTTCTATTATTAATGGTGCCCGCAAGCAGCTGACCCTGACCTTCGTGCCCTGGCTGATCATCGACATCTACAACCAGCCGGTCACCACCATGACCTTGCTGTTCTTCATCGTCTGCGTGATCAATATCTTCTTCAAACCCTGGTTCGGCCGATTCACCGACAAGAAGGGGGAAAGAAGAGCCCTGCAGCTGGAAGCTGTCATCATGTTCATCGCATGTTTGGGCTTCGCCTTTGCAGATAAGATCTTTACTTCTTTCGTAGCCTTAGGCGTTGTAGGATTCTGCTACGTTATCGACAAGCTGATGGAATCCGCCAGCATTCCCCGGGCAACCTACGTTCGCCGGCTGACCGATGATACCGCAGAAGTAGGAAGAACCCTGACCATGGGCCTGGCCATGGATCACGTGGTGTCCATGTTTATTCCTCTCGTAGCCGGCAGCATCTGGTACATGAGCGGAGCCAACGGCTATATGTACGTATTTATGGGCGGCCTGGCCATCTCCGCCGTCAATTTCTCCATCGCATCCCGGCTGTAATTTTCAAAACAACATATAGGTTGCTCTTTGTCGACCAATACCGCCTCCCTTGTATAGGGGAGGCTTTTTTATGTCACAAATCAATAACCGTTTTGTAACATGCCTGTAATGGACTTTCGGAAACTGCCTGCTATAATAAAACCATAAACCGAATTAGCCTCGGTTATCTCTCTTTTTGTTTGTTACATATTTGTTACATTTAAAACAAGTTGTTGACGATTTGAGAGAGGGCGGGGTATAATCAGTAGGATAGAATGAGAAGTGGATTGTCCATTTCTCCATTCTATGGATAATGTCAGAGTATCTTCAGAAGGGGAGGATAGTTTGACTCTTGTAAAAAATCGTTAAGTCCCCTTCGAGAAGATTCCTAAAGGAGGAAATTGTAATGAAGAAAGTACTTGC
>SVCV01000122.1 GCA_015058185.1 Clostridiales bacterium
CTTTGACGAGATCAAGGAGAAGTACACTGCATTCCTGAACAAGATCGGTTTGGAATCCATGATCTACATTCCGGTAAGCGCCACGGAGGGCAAGAATATTGCTTCTTTGGCAACGGAAGAAATGCCTTGGTATGACGGGGCCACCGTTTTGGATCAGCTGGATCTGTTCAACAATATTCCCCCCGCAGAGGATCTTCCTTTCCGTCTTCCCATCCAGGACGTATATAAGTTCACGGAGCAGGGCGACAATCGGCGGATCATGGCCGGTACCATTGAATCCGGTAAGTTCTCCGTAGGGGACAAGCTGGTCTTCTATCCCTCCGGAAAGAAAACGGAAGTAAAGAGCTTAGAAGCCTTTAATGCCCCTGTAAAGACCTCCGCACAGGCCGGCGAAGCCGTTGGCTTCACTATGAAGGAACAGATCTATATCCGTCGCGGCGAAGTGGTCTGCAGAGAAGGGGATACGCCTCCCTGTGTAGGCGTTCGCCTCAGAACCAATCTGTTCTGGCTCGGTCGGGATAATCTGCGGACGGACAAGGTTTATTACCTGAAGTGCGGTACTGCCAAGGTGGAAATGACTCTGGAACATGTGGAAAGAGTCGTAAACGCCTCCGATCTGTCCTGTATCAATCGCCAGTATGTAGAGCGGAACGAAGTTGCAGAATGTATCCTGCAGCTGGATGCTCCCATCGCCTTTGACCTGATCGATACCGTTGCTGCCATGGGCCGCTTCGTTATCGTGGATGATTATGAAGTAGCCGGCGGCGGCATCATTACCGAAGCCTTGCCTGCAGGCGACTTTGACCACAGAAACATTCGCTGGTCCGGAAGAAATATTTCTGCCGGCGAGCGGAAGCAGATCCTTGGTCACAATGGTCTCATCGTATGGATGACCGGACTTTCCGGTTCCGGTAAGACCACCATCGCCGAGGGCGTGGAAAAACAGCTGGTATCCATGGGGATCTCCGCCTTTATTCTGGACGGAGACAATCTGCGGAGAGGCTTGAACGAGGATCTTGGCTTCAGCGCCGAAGATCGTCGGGAAAACATCCGTCGGGCAGCCCATGTGGCATCCTTGTTCAAGACTGCCGGCATGGTCACCATCGTAACCCTGATCTCTCCCTATGAAGAATCCCGCCGGTTTGCCCGGAAGGTTGCCAAGGGCGATTTCATGGAAGTCTATGTAAAGGCTGATCTTGAGACCTGTAAGCGGAGAGATCCCAAGAACCTGTACAAGAAGGTAGAAGAGGGTGCCATTACATCTTTCACCGGCATCGACTCTCCCTATGAGCCTCCCACGGCTCCTGATGCCGTTTTGGATACGGTTCTTTGGAGTGAAGAAGAGTGCATCGAAACTTTGGTAAACAATATCCTCGGCCGGATCGGTGTAAGCCGCTAAGGCCGGAGATAAGGCTTGCCATCCCCTTGAAAAAAGGGTATCATGAATACGTAAGGCGAATAAAACCGGCGAACCCGAAAGGATTTTAGCCGGTTTTTTGCAATCAATGACGGGTTAAATTTTGCATTAATAGAGGTGTTTATTTCAAATTGATAAAATCCCGAAGGAGAAAACCTTTTATGCTGGAAGTTCTGCTTTCCATCCTGCTGGCCTGTACCACGGCCTTGTCCGGCTGTACACCCACTGCCGGTTCGGAGGTTTCGGTGCCCATTTTGATGTATCATCACGTGACCGAAGAGGGGGGAACTTATGCTGTGACCCCGGACAAGCTTCGTCAGGATTTCGAAGATCTTTTGGACGATGGATATACGACGGTCTTTTTTGAAGATCTGGTAAACTATACCGAAGGCGAAGGGGCACTTCCTGCAAAACCCATCGTGATCACTTTCGACGATGGTTACCAAAGCAACTATGATTGGGCCCTTCCTCTTTTGGAAGAGTTGGATATGAAAGCGGAGATCTCCGTAGTGGCCAGTGCCCTGAACGATGGGCGATGGACCTTTGACTGGGAGGAGGCCCGGGAACTGGAAGCCTCCGGACATGTGAAACTGCAGTCGCATACTTATGATCTCCACGAATATAAAGAGGATGGCCGGGTGAAGCGCTATGGGGTCCTCCAGGCGAAAGGGGAATCCGCAAAAGCCTGGGAGAAGGTCTTTCGGGGAGATGTACAGGCGGTTGAGGATCATTTCCTTAAGGAATTGGGCCATGCTCCTTTAGTCTATACCTATCCGTATGGGGCATTGAACCGCAAGACGGAGAAGATCCTGAAAGAAAATGGATATAAGGTCACCTTGACCGTAGAAAAGGGCGTTAACAAAATTCGTGTCGGCAAAACCGGTGACCTTTATGAAATGTACCGGATCGGTGCAGATAATTATGAAGGAAATATTGTAGAACTGATCGAAACCCATCGGTAGGAGTTCCTATGAAAAAACGAGTGATCATTACCGGCGGCGGCCTCCCGCTTTTTAATGAAGAGCAGCAAACCTATCTGCGGGAGCTGGCTCCTGAGGCAGAGTTGATTTTTACAGAGAA
The DNA here is from genome assembly GCA_015058185.1 of Clostridiales bacterium. Lineage (GTDB taxonomy): Bacteria > Bacillota > Clostridia > Peptostreptococcales > Anaerovoracaceae > SIG263. Next base: position 2,498 of record SVCV01000122.1, read on the forward strand.
CATTATGGAGACCTTTAGGGAGTATTCGGATGCGGATGCTTTGATCAGCGGTCCGAAACTGCCTGCAGAAGCCTGGGAATGGTGTACGAAAGCCTCCAGCTTCAAATGGTTCCATTGTTTGATCTCCGGGGTGGATGCGGTCATGAAAACCCCTTTGGGCGCGATGGATATTACTATTTCCAGCACCAAGGGAATCCACGGACCTATGATCTCTGACCAGGCGTTAGCCTTTATCTTTGCGTTTCTAAGAGGAGTTCACTTCTGGGTACGGGGACAGAAAGATCATCGTTGGGTCCGGGAAGAGATCGGCGGCCGGTTGGATGAG
>SVCV01000018.1 GCA_015058185.1 Clostridiales bacterium
TTTAGGATTGATCCTGGGCGCAGTCCGGGGACTGATCATCATCTACATCCTGCTGGCTCTTATGGTTCCCGCCATGAGCGTTTCCAGCGGCGACTTGCTTAAGAGCGGGCTGGACAGTTCCTTTATCGCAAAGCCCCTGTACGACAGCAACCCCATTTTCCGGATCATTGACAATCTGCCGGAAACCCTCCCCAAACTCATGGACGGAGAACTTGAACTGCCGGACATTGAACTCCCTGAAATGCCGGATATGGAGCTGCCGGGTGCTGATGACCAGGAAGGAAGCCTTTTAGACAAGTTTAAAGAACTTCAGGAATAACAAAATAAAACGGAAAGACCAATGCGAAGGCATTGGTCTTTTTTTTATGCGAAGCGACACAGATTTGGTCGACATGTGACACAATATTGTTCTGCAGGCGACACAATATTGGGCAATAAATTTTCTTTCCTTCCCAAAAAACACTGATTTTTACCCCTTTTTACCATTTTCGACATTGGCATGGCCTTTGCTATTTATAAAAATATCGAAGGTCCTCCTAACACCTTCACATACACACCAATCTTTAAAGGAGGGATGTTTGGTAATATGAAAACCTATTTCCTGCACTTCGGCGATGGTAATCTGGATGCAAATTATTTTGTAAAAGACAGTACACTCGCCACCGTCGACAACCCGAACCCCGTTGTACAGTGGAACAGACATCCGTTCTGGGGCGCATTGATCGATCACCCTGAATGCGGATGGATCCTCTACGACACCGGCCCCACCAGAAAAGTGGAAGCTGAAATGACAAAAGGGATGGTCACTCTGTGCAAATTCGAACTCCCGGAAGAAACCAGCATGGAAAACCAACTGCAACTGCTGGGGCTGACACCGAAGGACATTAAACACGTGGTGATCTCCCACATGCACATGGACCATCTCGGTCAGGCAAAACTCTTCGCGGACACTGCAGACTTCTATGTAGCAAAGGATGAAATTGCCTTCGCCGCACAGAAAATCCTGGAAAATCCGGATCCGGAATGGGCCGGAAAATTCTGCTACCTGAGAAATGAAGTTTTCCATCCCGTAAAAAGCTGGACCTACATCGATCACGACTACGAACTTTTCCCCGGTATTGATGTGATCACTTTGCCCGGACACACTCCCTGCGTTTTGGGTCTGCTGATCCACAGCGAAAACCAGCCTCTTCTGCTGGTCTCTGATGCAATCAATCAAAGTATAAACTACAAGGGGAATCCGCCCGGAGCAATTTACGACAGCGTAAACTGGCATCGCAGCGTACAGAAGGTAAGAGAGCTTGAAAGAAAGTACAAAGCAAAGGTCATTTTCGGCCACGATGAAAATCAGTTCTACAACGAATTGATGCTGGCTCCAAAATTTTATGACTGACACCAAATCAAATAAGTTATAGTATATTTATAAATGGAGGTTAAAAATGGAAAATAATAACTCCCAGAAAGTCGGTGTATTCAGTTTAACCTGTATTACCGTTGCCTTTACCGTAACCTTGATCAACTTCGGTACCGGCGCCCAGACCACCGCAAACCTGCCCTTCGCAAAAGGTATTCTGGCAATTATCATCGCATTCATCATTCTTTCCCTGCTTTGGGTATTCACCGGCCTGATCGGCTTCTACACAAAGAAAAATGCAGCTCAGATCTTACGGGGTGTATTTGGCAAAAGAGGCGCCATCGTCCCCTCTATTATCATGTGCATCGGCCTGATCGGTTTCTCTGTTTTTGACTACTGGGCCTTCGGCTCCACCCTGAAGAACATGTTCGGGGGAGACGCCATCTTCTTCGTCGGAACCATACTGGGTGCTTTCGTTGCATTCCTTGGTGCTTATAAAAACATTACCTCCTATAAATGGCTCACCATGATCACCATCCCCGTAGCCATTATCGTCTTCATCGCTATCATGGCAGCAACTATTAAGCAGTCCGGAGGCATGGAATTCATCGTCAACTATGTTCCTGCCCAGGAAATGCCCCTGATGCTGGCCGCAAACGCTATGGTAGGATCTTTCGTTGCAGTTACCACTGGCTTCAACGATATGACCTGCCATGCAAAGAGCAGAAACACCGTTATCGTAGCACTGATTGCCGGTATGGCAGCAGTTGCTCTGCAGTTCTTCGTAGGCCAGCTGGGAGCTATCGGTCTCGCCATCGTAGACTTCACTTCCCTGGCAGCCTGCATGATCGGCCCCATGTTCTACCTGAGCAATATCTTCGCACTGTTCGCACAGGGTAACACCAACCCCGGTACCACCATCATCGTTTCCACACAGTTCAATGTTCTGTTCCGCATTCCCTGGAAAGCCATTATCGTGATCCAGCCTGCAATCTGCACCATCGGCGCCATCGCATTGTACCTGGGCGCAGATATTTCTCTGATGTCCGCATTCACCAACTTCCTCACCGCTCTCTTCGGACCCCTGCTGGCTGTAAACATCTGCGAATTCTACCTGGTCGGAAAGAGAAGACTGAGAGACGAATCTGAAACCGGCAGCTGGAGCGCTGCATCCCTGATCTCTATCGCCGTTGGCTTCATTGTAGGCGTACTCTTCAACTATGTGATCACCACTACCCTGCCCACCATTATCGTAGTATTTGTTATCGCATTTGTTCTCCAGGCGATCCTGAGACTGGGCTGCAAGATGAAGTAACACACTCCCTCACCTCACATAAGCACACTTCAAAAAAAGAAAAGAGCCTTATGCATCACCACATAGGGCTCTTTCTTTTTGCCTCAACAAAAATCCGGGCCTCTACAGAAGCCCGGAACGGAACGGAGACAAATCAATGTGATATGCTTCGATTTTTCGGTAAAGAGTCTTTCGGGGGATCCCTAAAACAGAAGAAGCTCTGGAGACATTTCCGCCGGTGCGCTGAAGAGCTGCACGAATATCATCTTCTTCTGTACTCCTTGTCATGCGAGGAGAATCTGAAACAAAAGCTTTTTCTTCCTGGACGAAGTACGAAGTCTGCAATGCGGCATTTGAATTCCCTGCAAAGATCTCCGAAGGAAGATCTTCCTCTGTAATACACTTGGACGCCGCAAGGTTCGTGGCCCGATCAATTACATTCTGCAATTCCCTTACATTCCCCGGCCAATCGTATTTTTCAAGGGCAGCAAGAGCACTTTCACTGATGGCGTCTACCCAGCTGCCGCTTTCCCGAATAAAGGCGTCTACCAGGAAGGGAATATCTTCTTTCCGATCCCGAAGGGCCGGAAGGTTCAGAGGAAATACATTTAAACGGAAGTACAGGTCGCTTCGGAAGCTTCCTTCCCGCACCTTTTCCATGAGGTTTTGATTGGTAGCAGCAATAATGCGGACATCCACGGGGATCACCCGGTTTCCGCCAACCCGAACAACTTCCTTAAATTGAAGGGCTCTGAGGAGAGAAGCCTGCAGATGCAGCGGCATATCTCCGATTTCGTCCAGGAAAAGGGTTCCCTGATCTGCAAGTTCGAATTTGCCGGGACGACCGCCCCTGGAAGCACCGGTAAAAGCACCGTCCTCATAGCCGAACATTTCACTTTCAATAAGGCCGTGAGGCAAAGCCGCACAGTTAATGGCAACAAAGGGACCGGAAGCTCTTTCGCCGGCACTGTGGATCGCGTGAGCAAACAACTCTTTGCCCGTACCGCTTTCTCCGAGGATCAAAACTGTAGAATTCTTTTCGGCAGCAAGGGAGGCCAGGCCTTTTGCATTTATCATTGCCGGAGAATTTCCCGTAATATCCTCAAAGGTAAAACGTGCAGAAAAGCCACTTCGCTGGCTGATCAGTTTATTTACGCGCTGAACAGGATCAAAGGTCAGAACGATCCCTGCCCGTTCCTCTGCGCTTCCCACAGGACAGGCTGTCAAAAGAAGGGAAACTTCTTTTCTGCTTCGAAGATGCTTGACTCGGACTTCTTTGCTATAGACAGCCTCTTCAAGAGAGAGGATTCCCGGAATCCCGTCAAATTGCAGAATCTCCAAAACGCTTGTACCTGTCAGTTCTGCGTTAAAGAGACCCAGGATCTTACAGGCCTGACTGTTATGATGAAGAACTCTGCCCGCGTTATCCAGCATGATCAATCCGGAGGTCATAGCCTGGAATGTACTGCTCAGCTGATCATGAGCAAGACGAATATTATTATAGGAGTGGCGGAGCCGAAGTTCTTTTTCGATCCCGTCCGCAGCGGCAACAGCCATCCCCAAAGTATGTCTGTAATGTGCCGTCACAAGGCCAAGGATCCCCAGAGAGCCCAGCACAGACCCGTCAAGACCATGAATGGGAACAGACGAGCAGGTGTGGTTATGGTAATCTTCAAAATAGTGCTCCGCACCGCAGACCTGGATCGGCCGATCCAGATGCATGCAAAGGCCTGCAGAGGTTGTCCCTACATAACCTTCGTCCCTGTAGGCGCCGGCACATAAAAGGACTTCGTCCCTTTCTTTTCGCATGGAAGACCCTGTGCCGCCCATAATATCCAAAACGACACCCTTTTTATCTGTCAGGAAAACAACAAAGTTCTCCCCCTCCAGAAAGGAGTACAGTTTTTCCAGATAGGACCGGGTCACCGCAACCAAGGTTCGGTTTTCATCCTGCAAAGCACGCAGTTCTTCGGGAGAAAGAATCTTTTCCTTTTTTTCGACAGCATCTACCTCCAGCTCTCTCGAACGGACCCAAGAATCATAAATCACAGGGTCCAGATTTTCGATGTCCTCAGGAGTCTCTTCCCTGTTAATAAATCTTCTCCATATGCTTTTGATTTCGGCATCGCTGACAAAAGCGGTCATAAAAAGCCTCCCTCATAGTAGAAACAAATTCGGATATCTTCATTTTAACATATCCACAAGAAGTTTGCAGGTAAAAAAAGACCAATGGAAATCCATTGGTCTTTTTTATTTCTGCTATCTTTTTATGCGCTTTCTTTTTCCCGCAGGAAGAAGAGCCATACCCAAAGGATGATGCTGACCACCCAGGCAAAAACGAAGGGTGGATGATCCAGACTGATGCCGGACATGAGCTTACCCATGCCGGAAATAATGAAGGGGGACAGGAACTGTGCGGAATAAAGGAAGGCGGAGATCATGGGAAGGGCCGTAGCGGCCGCGGAACGGCCTGCTTTCTTGGATACGGAAGAAATAATAAAGGGCATTCCCGTATTAAGACCGACCCCAACAAAGATGGTACCGATAATGGTGCCTGCCCAACCGCCTACAAAGCCCAAAAGGAAATAAGCGATGAACATGGCTGTGGGAGGAATCAGCCGGACTTTATTCCCAAAGAATCCCTTGATACGCCCAAAGGACAAGCCGGTTAAAAGCCCTACCACATTCATGGCGGACATGATCAGAGTCACTGCATTCTGCGGAATAATGCCATCAGACAGGGTTTCCACAGCAAAACAAGTGGGATACACGAAGAAGATGACCATCAGAAGGAATACGGCTACCACATAGCGATAATACTTCTTAAAAGAATCCAGAGAAAAGCTGGATTCCTGGCTCCGGATCCGGTCATTGGGAAGGAACAGCAGGCATAAAACGATGCCGATGAGGCCCATCAGATATACCAGAAAGCTGGCCCGCCAACTAATATTGGAAAGGAAACCCGCGATCAGAACCGCAATGATGCCGCCCAAACAGTTGAAAGCAGAGGAATATCCCATAAGCTTTTCCATGCGGCTGGGAGGGAAATGGTAGGCCAAAAGGCCGGTAGCCAAAGGCATCAGGATCCCTACGGCGATCCCGACGAGGGCCCGCAGGCAAAGAAGCGGTACAATATGGCTGCAAAGGCCGGGAAGGCATCCGCCGATGGTGTAAAGCAGAAGCGCCGACAAAACCAATTTTTTGGATCCCATTCTCTTGCAAAGATGGGGGAAGATCAGGTTGGTAATAACGATAAACAATGCCGGGGTGCTGATGACCATTTGGGTCAGCAAGGGCGAGGCATCGCTGAAAAAGGCTTTGATGGTTCCCATGGCAGGGGCAACCGCCGCCGCGGCCATTACGGTCAGCAACGACAGGGATAATATACTGAGAGCCAAAGTTTTCGGCTTCTCTTCACGAATCTCCATAATATCCTCCATTTATTTTACGGTCACAGCCGTTTTTTTCACAAAAAATGCGTACGCCCATTGTCTGGACTTACGCATCATGCTGCTCGACTCTTACACTTTAGCAGAAAAAGAAGAAAATTTCAAGGCGCTTTCACTCCCAAAGGGAATTTCACCTGCCGAAGGTAGATTTCCTCCTTCTGAAAGAAGGATTTCACTGAAAAAAGACTGTCTTTCAGACAGTCTTTTTTCTGGCACCCCCGAGATGATTCGAACATCCGACGCACGGTTTAGGAAACCGACGCTCTATCCCCTGAGCTACGGGGGCATATTTTCTTGCACGCAATATGGTATCACAGATGACTTATGAGTTCAAGGTTTGTTTCACACAAAAGCCCGGCTTTCGATCTCCAGGATCCGCCGCCGGGCCTCATTTTTCCGCATTTTATTGATAGCTTCGATGGATATAGGCGCTGGTAAAGGCCCGGAGCAAAGCGCCGTAGGCCAAAGTAAAGGTAAGGGTATCCCCCACTTTATATTCCTTGTCCGCCTTGGTCACATCCAAAATCAGGTGATCGGAACTTGCGCCCAAAATCTCCACTTGGGGATCCACAGGAGTCAGTCCGTCGGGATCCATATCCTGCTTCCCTACGGCGAGGATGGCTCTCTTGATCATGCCCCTGTCTTCGTAGTAGGGCACCTGTCCGAAAGCGTCCATACCAACTTCCCCAACGGGTAAGGATCTCTTGGTCTTCAGCTCCACGATTTGTGCCTCTAAGGTGACCGCATCCTCGAAGGCGCCGGGGAGAAGTTCTCCGTAAGCGGTTTCTCTGGCTAAAATGAAGGCTTCGCCGATCCGCAGGTTGCTTACGCCCGCAGGAAGCTCTCCCTTATCAATGAGATACAGGGAACTGGAGTTTCCGCCGGAAACCACAGGCAGCTTCACGCCGTATTTTTCCTCGATCCGCTTTGCCCATCCCGTAAGGACCGACAGGTTATCGAATTTGGGGACGATGGCGCCGTAACAGGTCAAATTGGTTCCCACGCCGTAAAGTTCCAGATTTTCAGAAGCGAGGATCTGCTCTACGGTTTGGAAGATGGCCTCTTCCTCTTCAAACCAGATCCCTTCCCGAAGGTCTCCCAGGTCGATCATGAGAACCACTTTATGGACCTTGCCCTGCTTTCCGGCCTCTTCATTGAGGATCCGAAGAGTCTCCGGCTCGGAATTCAGACTGACATCCGCATACCGAACCACTTCCGCCGCTTCGCAGGCCTGGGGAAGTCGCAGCAAAAGGGTTTGCTTCCCTTTTCCCGCATAGGTTTTGATATTTTGGATCCGGGAGTCCGCAAGAAAATCCACCTGGGGGTGAGCCAGGATCTTTTCGATGATTTTTTCATCCGCACAGAAGGATTTGGTTACGATCATCAGGCTGCAGCCTGCGCCCTTCACCTTTTCCGCAACGGTGTCCAGATTCTTTTCAATTTTATTCAGATCGATCAAAAGACGGGGATACATAGTCTCTCCTTATCTCAACTTGTAATCCAAACTCTTTTCCAGGAAATACAGCGCAGCCTCAGGCCAGCGCTTGGACAATACGCCCAGGGATGCCATGATGTAGTCATTGTCCACCAAAACCTCCGCAGCCTCCGAAGGGAAGAGCAAAAGTCCTGTTTCATTGTGCTTTGCAATGGCTTTCATAATGGCCTTGCGGTCAGGCAGCCGCGTCAAGGCACCGCCGGTACCGATCATGTATTTGATCTGCGTCAGGTCTTTTCCCTCGGCAAGGGTGCTTCTTCCGGAGGGACCGTACACATACCGGATCCGACCGGCGTGACGTTCCGCAGCCTTTAAAACAGCCTCCCTGGTCAATCGCTCTACAAACTGCACTTCCCTTTCGCTTTCGGGAATAAATTTGTAGCTTTCCATGACCTCATCCAGGGGGAATCCCAATTCTTTTTCAAGGTTTTCCTTGCCCAAAATCTCCACGATGTTCCGCATATTTACATATACGCCCAGGTCCCCTTCCACCGTCCGCTTTGCCATAGGCTCGGGATGGATCAGGATCCGGGAGATCTCTTCGGAGCCGGCAGTAACGGAATGCAGATCCGTCGTGGCACCGCCTACATCCAAAACGACCAGATCCCCTAAGTGATCATGGAGAAGCTTTGCACATTCCATAACCGCACCGGGCGTAGGAATGATGGGGCCATTGACCATGTCCCGGACATGTTCCATGCCGGGAGCCTGGATGATGTGGTCTTCAAAAGCCGCCTGGATCACCTTTCGGGCAGGCTCTACATTCAGCTCATCGATCTTGGGATAAACATTTTCCACCAAATAGAGAGGCATTCCGCTGTCTTCAAAGATCAGCTTCATCTCTTCCTGGTTTTCGATATTGCCGGCATAAATAACGGGGGTTTTCAGCCCAAGGCTGCGGATCATTTCCGCGTTATAAATGGCCGTATCTCTCTCGCCGTAATCCACACCGCCGGCGATCATGATCAGGTTCGGATTGATTTCTTTGATCTTTGCAAGGTCCGTCCGGCGGAGTTTCCCGGCCGTCACCTGATGGATAATGGCACCGGCACCCAGGGCCGCTTCCTTTGCAGCCTTGGCCGTCATGTCATAGACCAGCCCGTGGACTGTCATTTTCAGACCGCCCGCAGCACTGGAGGTAGCCAGCATCTCCTTATATTCCAGATGATCGAGACCCTTTTTCCGGCACAGGTCATCAATGGCACCCTGCAGTCCGATCCGAACGTCACCGTCCAAAACGGAAGTGGGAGCCTGTCCCTGCCCAAAGAAAACAGGCTCGCCGCTTTCAATATTTTGAAAGGCGTTTACTAAAGTTGTAGTGGAGCCGATCTCGGCTACTAAGACATCGATTTTCATTTGGAATTTTCCTTGTAACTGTATTCCCTTTTCAGGAATTCCCTAAGATCGGGCGACGTCCTCGGTTCGAGAATCATGAGGCATCTCTTCCCGGCCCTGGAGTCCATCGTAAACTCGCACTTGCGCAGACCCCCTTGGCTGACGCGCCTGCGGGGGAACTGTCAGCGGAGCTGACCGAAAGGATGTTGGCGCACCTGCTCAAACATACGATGAGACTTAGCCAAGCCCGCAGGTCGAGAAATCCTCAATATTCTTAGCGAACCTGCGGAGCCCGACTATAGGTAACCCCTGACAAAGGGAGTCCCTTAAAGCCTCAAACTTCAACCATATCGCCTATTAGCGATATACATATTATCTATTTTTCGCCTCTCTTTTCCCGGCGTCTTTCTACCAGGAAAGTGGCTACGTCGATGCCGTGGGTGCCGCGGCCAAAGCCTGCGTCGATGCCCTGCTTTACGGCATTTTCGGGAATGACCTGGGTGCCGCCGGCAACGATGATCACGTCGTCACGGATGCCCTTTTCCACAGCCAGTTCGTGGATCCGCTTCATGTTCTTATAGTGGATATCGTCGTGACTGATGATGGTGGAGGCCATGATAACTTCTGCGTTCAGTTCGATGGCTGCGTCAACCAGCTTTTCTACGGGAACGGAAGTGCCCAGGTAATGCACTTCGATGCCGAAACGTTCGATACCGCCGTGCTTGATGTCGATGATCTCGCGCAGACCTACGGAGTGTTCGTCTTCGCCAACCGTACCGCAAACCACCTTCATGGGATGAGCTTCGATGTCGGCACGGATCTCGTCGTCGGAGAGAAGTACGGGTTCGGGGGGAATGTAGAGGTCCTTGATGTTCAAATCGAAAGGCAGCTTGCCCTTGACTTCGATCCGGGTACCTTCTGCTTCCTGAAGAACTTCTCTGTTGATGACTTCGGGCTCTTCCAGGTTCATCTTCTTGGCAAATTCGATGGCGGCAACTTCTGCCGTTCTCTTATCGGTGGGAATGCACATGGTGATCATAACGGTACCATCTGCAGCCCATTCCATTTCCGGCTTGATGAAGCCGTCATGGCGATACTTTTCGGTTTCTGCCATACGAACATTTACGTTGTCCACTTCGTCCAGCTCGTCGATATAGACGATCTTGTCGGGATCTTCGAAGGTGCAGCCGCCGATGAGGGAAGCGGGATCTGCTTCTGCTGCGGGATCGTACTGAGCAACGTTATTGTAGCCGTAGTGAGCCGTTACGGGAGCGAAGTAATCTTCGTCTCTCTGATAGATGGTGCCTACGCCGATGCCGCCGTCCATCTTCCGGAAGATACCGTCGCCGTTTCTTTCGGGATAGCAGCCGGAGTCTACGAAGAAGCCCTCTTCAACGGCCTTGAAGTAGCCGCCGACTTCCACGATCTCTTCCATGAAGAGGCAGGCTCTTTCCTTGATCTCTCTGACCTTTTCGGGAAGAGGACCGTCTTTCTTCAGCTCGATCATATCCATGAGGCCGTCCAGACCGATGAGGGTCTGCTTTGCAGTGTCACAGGCTTCGATGTTGTAGATGTGCCAGGGAACGTTTCTGCCTTCGTCGGGAGTAATGGTGGACTGAATGTCTGCCCGGGTCAGCTTGGATACCAGCATGTTCAAAACATGGGTTACGGTATTTTCTCTGGCGGAGGCTTCCATGTACTTGGTGTTCATCTGGGCTCTCATCCGGTACTTGTCGCAGAAATCACGGAGAGCTACGGCATAGGGCAGGTCCATGAATACGCAGGGTGCGGGAGGAGCGGTGGGAGGTACGGTGGAAAGGCAGATGTTGCCGGGATCGATACCGACCTTTTCGGAGAACAGGCTGTTGATGGCGTGCTGAACGATGAGTTCGGGCATGACCTTCCATGCTTCTCTGGCGGTAGCGTTTGCATTATGTGCACCGTCGATCTGGGCGATGTTTGCCCAGGCCATGATCTCCTTGGATTCGCAGGCGTCTACGAAAGAGCGAACCATGTTGATGTTCCGGTACAGTACGTTGTACTGAGGATCCTGATGGGCGCCGTTCATGCCTTCTTCAGCGAACATAACGGCAACTTCGGGACCGGCTACACCGGATACGTAAGAATGGTAATTGATGGGACGGCCCACTTCATCTTCGATGATGTCCAGAGCCTTTCTCTGGGCACGAACCTGTTTTCTGGTAATGGGAACACCGCCAACGCCCTGAGGAGTACCTTCGATCAGACCGTCCATATGGGACTGACCTGCAGTACGGATAACCATGATATGGTCAGCGCCGTGCCAGGCGGCCATACGCATTCTGCGGATGTCGTCTTCGAAACGGCCGGAGGCGATCTCGGTGGTGATTACGGGCTGGGGCTGGGGATCGATCCAGTCAAAATACTTGGAGGAAGGCAGGCCCATGCTGTTTTCTAAGGGAGCGGAAGCATCCTTATACTTAAAGGGACCCATTTCCAGACCGGGTTCTAAGGTTCTCCAGGTCCATCCTCTTCTCCGGGGGCGATACTGATCCAGATTTTCCAGGATCTTTTCCACATCCAGTTTTACGTTATGAGGTAAAATCTTGTTGCTCATGCCGACACCTCCCCTTATGCCTTGAAGAGGCTTACTGCCTCATCCCAACACTGACCGGAAGCCAGCAGTGCGCCTGCTTCCTGAACGGTGATATTCTTAGCCTTGGCCAGTTTATAAACCACATGGCCGGCACCCTTGCCCATCAATCCTCTGTCGATGCAGCCTTCTACGATAGGCTTGGTATCCAAAGAGGAGATGCCCATCCGCAGCAGGACAGATCTTTCAATGGAGGGGGAAGTATTTTTCTTACCAAGTTCCAGGAGAGGATCTACTACCTGAGCAGTCAGATCCCAAAAGCGCTGGTATAATTCTTCGTCAGAAAGCCCTGCAAGGTGCTTTCTGCGTTCTGCAAAATCGTCTTCTCTTCTCATTTGTTCCTCCTTGTTAAGGCTACAGGGTAGCTAAAACGGCTTTTACGAAATCAGGATTGGTCCGGGTCTCTTCTGCAAGGAATGCAATGTCTTCCGCAGTGGGTTCCACATTGTAGGTCTTAACAGCAGTCTTGATGAGAGACTTTCTCATATGATCCAGATCCACATCCACAGCCTTGATCAGAGAAGGATGGGAAGGAAGGATCACATTTACACCGGGAACTTCGTCTGCGGGATCGCCGAAGCGAACATCGATACCGTTTTCCCGGGCAAAGGCTAACTGAGGCTGTACGTGCTTACCGGCGCCGGTATATTCGGTTTCCTGAACCACGATCATCTGATCTTCCGGCATCTGCTGCGCCAAAGAGAAGGCTGCGGCCAGTGCGGTATTTCCGGCGGGGCCCTTTTCCAAACCTTCCAAGCTGGCTAAAGCTTCGGTAATGTAGAATACGCTGCCCTGGCTGATGGTCACATACCGATCCATGTAGCGGAGAGGACGGGCTGCGGACCGGGGAACGTCGGAACGATCGGGCCAGGAAGCAAAGGGAACACCAAAGCCGGTGTGGCCGGTGGTGAAGGATTTCTTGTTGAACTGGGTATCGGAAGCCATGTGCAGACCGGACAGGTTTACGCTGGCACCGACTACCTGGCAGGAGGCTCCGGCTTTCAGGAGGCCTCTGGCAGTACCGGTCAGGTTTCCGCCGCCGGCGTTGGTGCAGACTACCATGTCAGGATCCTTGCCATACTTTTCCCGGAACTGCATGGACAGTTCATAGCCTAAAGTTTCTACCCCGGCGATGCCGAAGGGAGTGTACAGGGAAGCGTTGAAGTATCCGGTCTCTTCCAGAAGGAGCAGGAACTTGTAGAACAGTTCGGGACCTACGGTGAGCTGTACAACTTCTGCGCCTAAAGCTTCGCACTTTCTTGCCTTTTCGATGATTTCCGGCTGTCCTACGCCCTTGGAGTCGTAGCATTCCTGAACCACGATGCACTTGAGGCCGGCCATGGCAGCCTGGGAAGCAACAGCGGCACCATAGTTTCCGCTGGTGGCGGAGATCACGCCCTTAAATCCCAGCTTCTTGGCATGGTATACGGCGTTGGCAGCCCGGCGGGCCTTAAAGCTTCCGGAGGGATTTGCGGCTTCGTCCTTGATGAAGATCCGGGCGCCGTAACCGGGCTTTGCACATTTTCTGGCCAATGCGGTGAGATTCCGCAGTTCCAGAATGGGGGTATCCCCAACGTGTACGTTCTTTTGGATCTTCTGCATTTCATCCAAAGTATAGCCGGTTTCCCGCATCATTCTTTCGTAGTCGAATGCGATGGAACCGCTTTCGAAGGAGGCGTAGTCGATGCCTACGGACTTCTTCATAATTTCGCCCTTGCGGCTCATGACGGAGGCATAATCATTTCCCATCTGTACCATTACTGCTCACCTCCGAATACGATTTCCCGAACCTGTTCGCTGATGGTCAGAAGTTCGGGTACAAAATCACCGAAATCGTGATCATATCTGGGGTTGACTTCCAGCAGAATGCCGGTTTCCGTTCTTCCGGTACGGGTGATGACTTCTACCTCTGCACCGATCTCTGCATCTGCCTGAAGGTGTCCCTTGACCCACATGGTCAGAGGAACTTTCTTTGTGTCGTCCGGAACCTGAGGAGCTCTCTCTGCAGGTGCCAGAATGTCCCGCTTGATCAGGACCCATTCACCTTTGTTGATCATTGTTCTACTCCCTTATTTTACGATTTTAGCCTCTTCGCTGATCTGGTCTCTCATATCGCCCATAATAGCTCTGGGAACCGGCAGGGTGATCATGGTGTGGAGACCGGGACGGGCATTGATGATGTGGGGGATCATATTTACGCACATAGCGATGGTGCCGATGCCGCCGGGAACTTCAGGGGAATTTACCATGTTGATGTTGGGCGTTCCCTTGATGATGACATAGTCACCGGTGTTTACGCCAACCATTTCCGGTTCGATCTGCTGAGGATGATCCATTTCGATCTTTACTTCGCCATCCACATAACCGAAGCCCTTCATGGCACAGCCTGCTACATCGCCGGCCTTGGCAAATCCATAGGGGGACTTCCGGTCTACATCCGTAACGATGGGTTCCATGCTCTGTTCGATTTTGTCGACCTTCCAGCCGATGGCGTCTGCGATCATGTTGATGGATTCGTGGAAGCCTACATGGCCCGCCAGCTTACCGGTGCGGACACCTTCTGCAAATTCTTCGGTGGTGATGCCGATGCCCTGTTCTTCCATAACGGTGGGACCGAAGGGAGAAAGGCTGTTGACCCGGCGGGAGGTAATGTGTTCGATATCTTCGCAGCAGCCGGTCATAATTACGACCAGCAGATCCATGATCAGACCGGGATTGATGCCGGTGCCGATAACGGATACGCCGTTGGCCTTGGCGATCTCATCCAGCTTTGCAGCCAGTTCCGGCTCCTGCGCCATGGGATAAGCCATTTCTTCGGCGGTGCTGACGCAGTTGATCTTCTTTTCCAGGATAAACTTAATGCGATCGAAAGCATTTCTGGTGAAGGAGTCAGTGCAAAGCAGTACAACGTCTGCACACTTTTCCTTGATCACTTCTTCTGCGGTCCCGATAATAACATCCGGACGATCGCCTCTTTCGGCAGGGAGAAGGTCGTAGATGCTCTTACCGAGCTTTGCGCCCATGTCGATAACGCCTACAATATCAACGCCCTTTTTCTTCAGCAGCATTTTTGCCATACCGGAACCCATAGCTCCGAATCCCCAGATAATGACCTTTACATTTTCCATGGTTTATCCTCCATTCTTTTTATCGCCGCCCCTTTGCGGCGTTTTTTACTATCTAATTATATTGATTGCAATTGTTATGCCAATTTTGCAACAATTGCAAGGGTTTTCCGGCCCGAAAAACGGGAAAAAACCGCCTTTTTTCTTATTATAATATAAAAAAGCACCAAATGGTGCAAAATTATCGGCAATTGCATGCAAGATTTTTTGCAGAAACAACCCATCCGTCGGCAAAGCCGCAAGCTCCCCTTACACAGGAGATCCTATAAAAAAGATCCAGGCTATGCCTGGATCTCGTACTTTTTCATTTTATGCTGGAGGGTTTGCCGCTTGATCTTTAAATAAGCTGCCGTCCGGGAAATGTTTCGGCCGTTGACAGCCAAAGCCTCTTCAATGATCTCCCGTTCCACCTTCGCAAGGAAGAGTTCCAACCCGTCCTCCTTAAAATCATAGTCCTTATGGGACTTTTCGTGGCGGGGGCCAATGTTCAGATGCTTTGCCGTAAGAACATGCCCTTCTTTCGCAAAGGAAACTGCGGCCATAATGATGTTTTCCAGTTCCCGGACATTACCGGGATAATTATATTCCAGAAGTTTTTGCTCCGCATCCTCGGAAAGACTCCAAATCTCCTTCTCCAATCGGTAGTTATATCGCTCGATAAACTGCTTTGCAAGAAGAAGGATATCGTCCTTTCGATCCCGCAGAGGGGGCAAGCGCAAAGAGATCACATTCAGTCGATAATACAGGTCCCGACGAAGCCGACCGTCCCGAAGGAGATCTTCCACCGGCTCGTTGATGGTGGCGATGATCCGGACGTCCACGGGAATATCCCGGGTTCCCCCTACTCTTCGGATATAATTTTCCTGGAGGACCCGCAAAAGCTTCCCCTGGAGTTCATAGGGCATGGAGTTGATCTCATCCAAAAGGAGGGTTCCGCCATTGGCCTGCTCAAAGATGCCCTCCCGGTCGGTAGCGCCGGTAAAACCGCCTCTGGCAGTCCCAAATAGAAGTCCTTCCAAAAGGCCGGCAGGAAGTGCTGCACAGTTTTGCGCAAGGAAAGGCTTTGTCTTTCTGCGGCTGTCATAATGGATGCTTTGGGCAAGGAGTTCTTTCCCAGTACCCGTTTCCCCGTAAATAAATACGGAAGCATCGTTTCCCGCAGCAGACTTCGCCTGGTTCAAAACCTCAACAAAACGCTGGTTGTGTCCCCAAAGGTCGCTGAAAGAATAGCGGCTGACCTTTTTCGGCTGGGGTTCCCCGCTCGCCTTTTGCTGATTCTGCAAAGAAAGGATCGTATCCGACATTTGCTGGATCTGGGTAACGTTCCGGGCAATTTCAATGGCAGCGATAACCTCTCCGTCCCGAACAACGGGAAGAGCCCGGTTAACCGCCGTAATGGGCTTGCCATCCTTATTCAGATAGTGCTGTTCCTGCCAGGGGGTACTCTTTTGCTCCTTCAGCGCCCGGAAAAGACTGCTGTCTTCTTTGTCCAGATGCTTAAAGACCTCAAAAAGGGGCCGGGACATAACATCCTGGCTTTCCATGCTTTCCAATGCGGACATGGCATCGTTATAAATAACGGTTTTGCCTTCCGCATCTACTACATGGACGCCCTCTTCGATCAGCTGCAAAATTTTTTGCAGGACTAAAATGTAATCTTTGTTTTTCATATCAGATCAATGCAATGGCACGAATAGGGGAGCCGTCTGCATTCTGCCAGCGCAGAGGCAGCGCAACAAATGTAAATAAATCATCCCCGCAAAGAGCTAAGTTCCGAAGGTTTTCAATGACAACCGCTTCCCCGGAAGTGAAGAGCTGCTTGTGCAGGGTCAGATTTTCGTCTGCAACCGGATCTAAGCCGATGGTGTCCAGACCGATGCCTTTCTTTTTGGTTGCCAACAGGTAATCCACGACTTCTGCGGTAACACAAGGGTATTCGCCGAAGTACTCGGGCTTGCCCCAGTACTGTTCCCAGCCGGTCATGAAGAGGAGGTATTCCGCGGCATCTGCCTTTTCCCGTACCTTTTCGATGTATTCCATGCCGATACGGCCGCCAAGGCCCACATCCCGACAGTCGATGACCAATGCTTTTCCTACATACTGGTCAATGGGGAAGCTGTCCAGGGTGGTCCGGCCTGCAAACAGGTGGGCAGGAGGATCCATATGGGTCCCTGTGTGCGAAAACATGGTGAAGAGGGTTTCTTTAAAACCATCTGCCTCATAGGAATTGGCGGGAGCCAGCTTGGGCTGTTCCGTTCCGGGATAAACCGGCATATCCTCTGCGATCAGGTGCGTCAAATCAATAACTTTCATGGGGTTCCTCCTTTCCGCTACTTCGGATCAATAATTTTGTATTCCATCAGCTTTCCGTCTTCGGGGCCATGGAGATGGCGTCCCCGGATCCGGAAGTTCTCTACATATTCCCAAACCTCATCCGTAACGATCTCGCCGGGGTAAACCACGGGGATCCCGGGAGGATAGGGAGCGATCATTTCGCCGGCGATCTTGCCCCGGGCTTCCTGCCAGGGAATGGTTTTGGTAGGAGCAAAGAAAGCTTCCCGCAGAGACATGGCGTAGTCCGGCAAAGAGGGCAGGAATACTTCGTTTACGATCTCCTTCTTCCCTTTGTTTTTCCGGGCAATGTCCTTAAGGGCGTTGATCAGCCGATCCATATCTTCCTTGGTGTTGGCGTAAGTAACAATGGCCAAAGCGTTGATGTAATCCGCCAGTTCCATGTCGATGCCGTATTCATCAAAGAGAATGGACTTTAATTCAAATCCTGTCAGACCCACCTTCCGGGCGCTGATGGGAAGCCGGGTCATATCCATATCCTTTACGCCGGCGGTACCGACCAGTTCCCGATCCACGCAGATCATGCCTTCGATCTGGTTGATCTCTTTTCGGGCATAGGAAGCCAGTTCCACCGCATTTGCGATCATTTCCTTTCCGTGCATAGCCAGTTCGTGGCGGGCCATGTCAAGAGAGGTCATGAGCAGATAGGAGGGACTGGTGCTTTGTACGATCCGAAGATTCGTAGCCAGTCTGAAATTGTCGATGATTTTGGACTTAATATGGAGCATAGAGCTTTGGGTAAGAGAACCCGTAACTTTATGAATGCTTTGAACTGCCATGTCGGCACCCTGAACCAGGGCTCCTTCCGGAAGCTGATCGGAGAAGTAGAGGTGAGCTCCGTGGGCTTCGTCTACTAACAATGCAGCTCCGTGAGCATGACAAATATCCGCAATGGCCCGAAGGTCGCTGCAGACACCATAATAGGTAGGACTTACCACCATGACCCCTTTGCAGTCCGGATGTTCTTGAAACAGCGTTTCCACATCCTGGGGGGTGATCCCGCCTTGTATGCCCCATTCCCGAGAGAGTTCGGGCATGATATATACAGGGGTAGCTCCGCTGATCACAAGTCCCATGACAGCGGATTTATGAGCGTTTCTGGGAATGGCAATTTTTTGGCCTTCGATGGCAGTGGAAATGATCATTGCCTCGTTGCCGCAAGTGCTTCCGTTAACCAAAAAGTAAGTGTGGTCCGACCCGAAGACTTCCCTGGCCAGATCCTGGGCGTCCTGAATGGCCGCGCCGGGATGTGCCAAATCATCCAGAAACGGAGTTTCCGTTAAGTCAAATTTGAAGATCTCGTCTCCAACAACGTCTCGCCAACGACTGTTGATGCCTCGCTCAAAGCGGTGTCCGGGTATTCGGAAATACGCTGGTTTCAAATCAATATAGCGCATAATGGCATCAAACAAAGGTGTCGAGTTCTGGTTCATTTATCTGCCCCTCCAATCATACTCCCCAGCCCGCATATTCTGCGATTTTTTCCGGGGAAAACTTTCCTGTAGTGATATCTTCCAAACTTTTATCCAAAATCTCCAGTGCCTTGTCCGCATCTTCCTTCGTAATGATCAGGGGAGGAGTGAATTCCAGCACGTTGGAGTGGATCCCGGCGTAATAGTACAGCAGACCCAGTTCATAGGACCGGTAGGACATCATAGCTGCCAGATCCGCTGCAGGCTCCCGGCTTTCCCGGTCTTTGACCAGTTCCATGCCGATGACCAAACCCTTGCCCCGGACATCCCCGATAACTTCATACTTTTCCTGAAGTTTCTTCATTCCGGCTACAAGGTATTCCCCCACTTCTTTTGCATTTTCCAGCAAATGCTCCTCTTCCAGCACCTTAAAAGTGGCGAGAGAAGCGGCGCAGGCGGTGGGGTTTCCTGCGGTAGTGAAAAGATGGAGCCCCATGCCCGCATCCATCAGCTCTTTCCGGCCGACCACAGCGCTGAGAGGCTGACCGCCGCCTAAGGGTTTTCCTAAAACCACGGCATCGGGGATCACATTCCAGTTTTCAAATCCAAACATTTTGCCCGTACGGCCAAGTCCGATCTTTACTTCATCAAAGATCAGCCAAATTCCGTGGGCATCACAAATCTCCCGAAGCGCAGGAAGGAAGGCATCGGGAGGAACAATATCGCCGCCGTCACACTGGATGGCTTCCACCACAACAGCACCCACCTGTTCAGGAGGGCAAACGGAGCCGAAAATATAGTTCTCAATATATTCTGCACAGAAATTGCCGCAGGAATCTTCTTCCTTGGCAAAGGGACAGCGATAACAATTGGGATAAGGCAGCTTTACCACATTCCCGCCGCCGATAAAGTGGCTTTGTGCGGGATGTCCGGACATGCCGTAAGAGCCCATAGTCTGTCCATGATAGGAACCTACAAAGGTAAGAATTCTCGGCCGACCAGTGGCCAACGGAACGATTTTCGCGAGGAATTCATTGGCATCAGAGCCGGAATGGCCATACCAAACCTTCTTTTCGAAATCGCCGGGAACCACCCGGCAAAGATGTTCCGCAAGAGCGGCCATTTCCTCGTTATAAACCGTAATAGTAGATGCAAAGGACAGCTTTTCCGTTTGACGGGCTACCGCCTCCACGATTTTCGGATGACCGTAGCCGGTACTGGCAACACCCCAGCCTGCGCTAAAGTCCAAATATTCGCGGCCCTCGGGGTCATAAAGATAAGCCCCTTTGCCGCTCTCCACTACAAGAGGATTGAAGCGAAGCTTTAGTACATCTCCAACATAGGCTTTGTCCTTCTGAATAACAGCCTGACTCTTACTCATAAAACAGATCCTCCTTGTCTGTAGTGAAACACAGGGCAGGAGATCGTCTCCTGCCCTGCGATTTAATTGATTATATAACAAGTTGTCAGAAAAATCAAGACAATTGTCGTTTTTTAGAACTGTACGTCTGCACGGATCTTACCGGCCTTGATCTTGGCACGGATGTTCAGGTAGTAGATGATGTATACAACTACCCAGATTGCGAAGGCGATCCACTGCTGTGCATCATAGAAGCTCAGGTACAGAACGTATACGATACCTGCCAGAGCCAGGATGGGTACTACGGGATAACCCCAGCACTTCCAGCCAATGACCTGCTTGATGTTCTTGCTGCCGATCTCTTTGCGGTACATCATACCGGCGATGATAGCAAGACCCCAGGACAGGCACCATGCGATTACAGCCTGGTTTACCAGAGTGGTGTAAACAACGGTGGTGCCAGCGAAAGCTGCTGCGATGATGATGACTGCGCAAACGATCCAAATGAATACCAGACCGGAAGTGGGAGTATGGGTCTTGGGGTTGATCTTTGCGAAGAACTTGGGCATGTAGCCTTCCTGTGCCATGGAGTAGAAGATACGGGAAGGAGTGTAGATGGAGCCCATGATCAGGCAAGTTGCGCAAGCTACCCAGCAAGCCAGGTTCAGGATGTGACCGCCTACAGGTCCGAAGATCAGGCCAGCAGCCTGAGTGAACAGGGGAACATCCATGGAAGCATCCTGCCAGTTCATGCCGCACAGCAGTACGAACAGAGCCAGGCAGTAAACGATGATGAAGGTCAGGGAAGACCATACCAGAGCCTTACCCAGGTCAGTGGTCTTCTTGCATTCATGGCCTGCAGTAGTAATACAGGCAGCACCCATGAAGCCGAAGGTTGCGATGGGAATGGTTGCGGTGAAGCCGCTGAAGCCGTTGGGCATGAAGGGAGTCATGTTGGAAGTGTCAACGCCCTTGATCAGAGCGTCAATACCGAAGCCTGCCATAATGGCAACCAGAACGACTACCATGATCAGCTGA
>SVCV01000123.1 GCA_015058185.1 Clostridiales bacterium
GGGGATCTTCTTTCCATCTACGGTAATAGAATTGTCGTCGTTGGTTACTGTGTGTCCGTGGAAAGCTCCCTGTACGCTGTCATACTTCAGCAAGTAAGCCAGCATTTCGGGCTTCGTCAGGTCATTGATAGCCACAACCTCAAAGGAAGGGTCTGCAAGAACCTTTCTGAAAACCAATCTTCCGATTCGTCCAAAGCCATTGATCGCGATCTTTGTACTCATCTTAATTACCTCCTTCTATTTGACAGGTCATACCTTTTGTAACGTTGAAAAACTCTTCGATGGTGGTCTTTTCCGCCAATCCGCGGGAACAGGCTGTGGCCGTCCCTGCGGCAATACCCAGAGCAAGAGCGTATTCCGGATCTTCCTTTTCCAGGAATCCGGCAAGGAAACCGCCTACCATGGAATCTCCGGAACCCATGGCGCTGATAATTTCAGTTTCGGGGGCAAGGGCCCGGTAGATACGGCCGTCCTCCCAAAGAAGAACACCGCCCTTTTCTCCCATGGAGATCAAAACATTGCGGGCACCCTTTTCCTGTAATTTTTTCCCCCAGGAAAGGATTTCATCCAAAGAGCTGCAGGATACATTAAAAAGTTCCTCAAGCTCCCGCTGATTGGGTTTTACGAGGAAAGGCCGACAGGACAGGGTCTTCAGCAAGGAATCCCCTTCTGCGTCCACTACAGTGCGGACACCCTTACCTTCTACTGCCCGTAAAAACCGTTCGTACGTATCGAAAGGAAGAGACGCCGGCAGGCTTCCTGCCAAAACCAGCACATCCCCTTCCTGTATATTCTGCATTTTTTCAAACAGATCTTTCAGGGCATCTTCCTCGATTGCAGGTCCCGGAGCATTGATCTCCGTTACGACCTGGGAAATGATCTTTTCGTTGACTCTGGTCACGCCCTTTTCCAGGTGGATAAAATCCGTATGAAGCCCCTGCTTTTGAAGACCTTCCTCCAAAGCGATCCCGGTAAAGCCTCCGGCAAAGCCTAAAGCAGTACTTTCGATCCCAAGCTGATGAAGGATTTGGGATACATTGATCCCCTTTCCGCCGAAGCAATATTCTTCTTTCGCGGACCGGTTGACGGTTCCCTCTTCAAAGGAATCCAGATATATAATATGATCGATAGCCGGATTCAGCGTCACAGTCCAAATCATGCTTCCACTTCCTTTACCATGGTGTATCCGGTATAGGCAGGCACCGGCAGCTTGTCCGTAATAATGGAGGCTGCATTGATGTCCGCAAAGGTTACGGAAGAGATCATGCCGAACTTGGAGCTGTCTGCAAGGATATAGGTTGCCAGGGAGCGCTCGATGACCTGGATCTTGATCAAAGATTCTTCGATGTCAGGAGTGGTAAACCCTCGGTTCAGGTCGATACCATTGGTTCCCATAAAGCACTTGGTGAAATTATATTTCCGGATGCTGCTGACGGCTTCCGGGCCTACGACAGCCTCGGTAGAATTCTTCAGTTCGCCGCCTACGATAAAGGTTTTGCATCCTCTGCGGATCAGCTGCTGTGCATGGCTGATACCGTTGGTTACATAGATAACATTTTCTACGGGAACATAAGGGATCATACGCTCTGTGGTCGTACCGGCATCCAGATAAACGAAATCATCTTCGCCGATCAGGGTAGCTGCATACCGGGCAATGGCATCCTTTGCTTCCGGTCTCATGCCGACCTTGGTCTGCACATCTGCTTCATCGGAAATAAAAACACTTCCCAGAGCAATGGCACCGCCGAAAACCTTTTTCAGCTTGCCCATCCGATCCAGCTCATTAATATCTCTCCGAATGGTAGACTGGCTGGTATGCAGTTCTCTGGCCAGATCCACGACCTTAACGGCCTTGTAAACCTGAAGCTGTTTCAAAATCTTTTCAAATCTTTCGTGCTGAAGCATATTGTTCACCTCTCCTGTAGACTTCACCTTAATAATAGCATAGTTCCACCCGAAGTCAATCATATTTATTCAAAATAAATCAAATCAATTCGTAAAAACTCATAAAAAAGGATCTTTTCCTCCATATTATGTCCATAAATACGAACGCAAAGCAAAAGGCGAGCAAACTCAAGCATGAATTATTGACATATGTCAAAAATTCATTGACATCCCCCACCGGCAAAGATATACTGAAAACAAGCCGAAAAAAATTGCGGCTGCTGTGTAATCTGCCCCTTTAGAGGGAATATCACTACTAACACATAATGAAAGTACAACTGACGACCGAAAGGAGAAATGACATGAGAATTGCAGTCACTTTTGAACACGGAGAGATTTTCCAGCACTTTGGCCACACCGAACAGTTTAAGGTTTACGAAGTAGAAGACGGCGAGATCAAAGCCTCTGAAATCGTAGCCACCCAGGGAAGCGGCCACAGCGCACTGGCAGGCATGCTGGCAGAAATGGAAGTTGAAGTACTGATCTGCGGCGGCATCGGTGCCGGTGCAAGAACGGCTTTGGAAGCTGCAGGGATTAAGCTGTACGGCGGAGCCTCCGGCGATGCAGATGCAGCAGTAGCCGCTTTATTGGCAGGCACTCTGGCCTACAATCCCGAAGTGCGCTGCGGACATCACGACAGCAAGGAAGGTCACCACGGCCATAACTGCGGAGACCATCACGGCCACACCTGCGGCCACGGCTGCGGAGGTCACTGCCACTAAGAACAAAGGAGGTCCTATGGTACAAAAGATAGCCAGTATTTTATTGATCCTGTGCCTGCTTTTCGGACTGGGAGCCTGCGGAGCGGAGCAACAGCC
>SVCV01000019.1 GCA_015058185.1 Clostridiales bacterium
GAGACAACATCCAGATGGAAATCAACCTGATCACTCCCATCGCTATCGAAGAAGGTCTGCGTTTCGCTATCCGTGAAGGCGGCCGTACCGTAGGCGCAGGTGTTGTAGCCAACATCATCGAATAATCAAAATCCTTACGAAAACCATATAAACTTACAGGACGCAGATCTCTGCGTCCTGTTTTTTTATGTCTGCTGTTATTTCTTTCGTTCCACACTTGTTTTTTGTGAGGAAAGAAAGTATAATGATAACGAAATAAATACAGGGGAGCTTGTACTTACAGGCTGAGAGGAAGTTTTGAAAACTTCGACCCTATAACCTGATGCGGATAATGCCGTCGTAGGAAGTCATAGATGAGGATTTTTTACAAGAGGCATGAACGTGTCTCTTGTTTTTATTTTATTACAACTGAAGATCCCGGGGAGCTTGTGTTACAGGCTGAGAGAAAGGTGAGACCTTTGACCCATATACCTGATTTGGATAATGCCAACGTAGGAATTGTGGACGTGATTTTTGCAAGTAGGGAGGCTGCCAAACAGGCGGTCTCCTTTTGTTTTGTTTCACAAATGCTCCATCGCCAGGGTGGAAACAGAGCGGAGGTGAAATTTTGGTAAAAATCAATGGTGTTTTGGTGGATGCGGCAGGTAAGACTTTGAAAGAATTCCTTGCTTCTACGGATTACGACCCTCTTCGGATCGCCTGCGAGAGGAATGGAGAGATCGTGCCCAAATCCCGCTACGAGGAAACCATTCTCGAAGAGGAAGATGTGATCGAGGTGGTCAGCTTTGTGGGAGGTGGCTGATTTGAAAGAATCGATGTACAAAGCCTTGGAACTGCGGCAGGGAAGTGAGCTGACCGGAAAGTTTACCCGTTCCTCTGTCGCTGTCTGCGGACTTGGCGGTTTGGGATCCCACGTGGCCCTGGCTCTTGCCCGGGCCGGCATCGGCAGGCTGGATTTGTTCGATTTCGATGTGGTGGATCTTTCCAATCTGAACCGCCAGCAATACAAGGTGTCCCAGGTAGGGCTTTGCAAAACGGAAGCCCTGCGGGAAAACATTCTGGAAGTGGCTCCTTATTGTGACATTCGGATCCATACAGGCCGGCTGACAGAAGAAAACGTTCCGGAGCTGCTGGCCGATGCGGACGTGGTTTGTGAGGCCTTTGACCGGCCGGAAGAGAAGGCCATGCTGGTGGATGCTGTAACCGAGCACTTCCCCAAAAAGTATTTGGTCTGTGCCTCGGGAATGGCGGGGCTGTTTCCCTCAAACATGATCCGGACCCGCCGGATCTCCAGAAGACTTTATCTTTGCGGGGATGAGGTCAGCGAGCTGGTTTCCGGAAGCGGCCTTATGGCCTCCAGGGTCATGCTCTGCGCAGCCCATCAGGCCCATATGATCCTTCGGATTTTGGTCGGAGAACTGGAATCGTAGACATTAATGAGTCGTGTTATATGATCTGTGTCCGTGTTCCCTACAGTCGGGCTCCGCAGGCTCGTTTGGAATATTGAGGATTTCTCGAGCGACAAGCTTGGCTAAGTCTGCATCGAGATGTTTGAGTAAATGCGTTCCAGGCTCCCTCCGACGCTGGCGCGCCACCTCCCTCGCAAGCGAAGGAGGTTTATACAATCCACGCAATTGCGAGTTCTCGATGGACTCCAAGGTTGGCGAGAGATGCCTCATGATTCCCGAGTCGAGGACCTCGCCCGATCTTAGGGAATATCGGACATCAGGGCAATGGCATAAGAAAGAAGGTAGCAATATGAATCAAACAGACAAATTGATCCTTGGCGGCCGGGAGTTTTCCTCCCGATTTATCCTGGGGTCCGGAAAATATTCTTTGAACCTGATCGAAGCGGCGGTAAAGGATGCGGGTGCGGAGATCATCACTTTGGCTGTTCGCCGGGCAAATACGAAAGAGCAGGAAAATATCCTGGATTATATTCCGAAGGGTGTTACTCTTCTTCCCAACACTTCCGGCGCACGGAATGCGGAGGAGGCGGTTCGTATCGCCCGTTTGGCCCGGGAACTGGGCTGCGGCAATTTTGTAAAGATCGAGATCATGCGGGACAGCAAATATCTTTTGCCGGATAACAGCCAGACCATTCGGGCCACGGAGATCCTGGCAAAGGAGGGCTTTGCGGTTTTGCCTTACATGTATCCGGACCTGAATGTGGCCCGGGATCTGGCAAATGCCGGTGCGGCAGCCATTATGCCTCTTGGGGCGCCCATTGGCTCCAACAAGGGCCTTGTGACGAAGGAGTTTATTCAGATCCTCATTGATGAGATCGACCTGCCCATTATTGTGGATGCGGGGATCGGCCGACCCTCCCAGGCTTGTGAGGCCATGGAAATGGGCGCTGCAGCCATTATGGCCAACACCGCTTTGGCTACTGCCGGAGATCTTCCTCTCATGGCAAAGGCCTTCCGTCAGGCCATTGAAGCCGGCCGCAGCGCTTACCTGTCCGGTTTGGGAAGAGTCCTGAGCCGGGGCGCATCCGCATCGGATCCCCTGACCGGGTTCCTGCATGACTGAGGTGGCAGACATGAAGCATCCGGATATTATGGAATATTTGCCGGGGATGGAACAGATCCCCTCGGATATCTGCAGCAAGGTCCTTGCTCATATGAATTCCTATGACCCTTCGGTCTACACCGCAAGGGATGTTCGGGCTGCTCTGGATCGGGAGCATTGCACCATTGAGGACCTGAAAGCTTTGCTTTCCCCTGCGGCGGAACCTTTCCTTGAGGAAATGGCGCTGCGGGCAAGGGATGAGACGGGAAAGCATTTCGGCAACACCGTATACTTGTTTACCCCTTTGTACATCGCAAATTACTGCGAGAATCATTGCGTGTACTGCGGGTTTAATTGCCACAATCCCATCAGCCGTATGCGGCTGACCCCGGAACAGATCGAAAAAGAAATGGAAGTCATCGCTTCTTCCGGCATGGAGGAGATCCTGATCCTCACCGGAGAGAGCCGTTTTTACAGCGATGTGACTTATATTGGGGAAGCCTGCAAACTGGCCCGGAAATATTTCCGCATGGTCGGTTTGGAGATCTACCCGGTGAATACGGAGGAATATCGGTATCTCCATGAGTGCGGTGCGGACTATGTGACCGTATTTCAGGAGACCTATGACAGGGATCGATATGGAGAGCTGCATTTGCAGGGACATAAAAGGATATGGCCGTATCGGTTCGATGCCCAGGAGAGAGCCCTTCGGGGCGGCATGCGGGGTGTGGCTTTTTCGGCCTTGTTCGGTTTGTCGGATTTTCGCAAGGATGCCCTGGCCAGCGCACTGCACGCCTACTATATCCAAAGAAAATATCCCCAGGCGGAAATTTCTTTGTCCTGTCCCCGGATCCGGCCCATTGTCAACGACTGCGGCATTGAGCCTCTTCCTGTCAGCGAGAAAGACCTTTGCCAGATCCTCTGCGCTTACCGGATCTTCCTTCCCTATGTGGGGATCACGGTTTCCTCCCGGGAAAGCAAAGCCTTTCGGGATGGCATCGTGAAGATCGCCGCAACGAAAGTTTCTGCGGGGGTATCCACCGGTATCGGGGATCACGAAAGCAAATACACGGGCAAAGAAAAGGATGAGGCCCAGGGCGACGAGCAGTTTGAGATCAACGATGGCCGCAGTTTGGAAGCGATGTATTCGGATATGGCCGAAGAGGGACTGCAGCCGGTACTCAATGATTACTTATATGTATAGGGAGAGGACATGAAAAAAATCGATTTACGTTTGTATTTTATCACGGACAGCACCGGCCTTGCGGAGCCCGAATTCCTTCGCAGAGTGGAGCTGGCCCTTCAGGGCGGCGTGACGATCCTGCAGCTTCGGGAAAAAGAGAGAACTACCAGAGAGTATATGGATCTGGCGGAAAAGGTTCACAAAATTGCTTTGCAGTATGGGGTTCCTTTGATCATCGATGATCGGGTGGATGTGGCCCTTGCCATAGGCGCCGAAGGGGTCCATGTGGGCCGGGAGGATATGCCGGTAGCCACGGCCCGGAAACTCATGGGCGAAGATAAAATCGTAGGCGCTACGGCAAAAACTGTAGAGCAGGCGCTGGCTGCATATGAGCAGGGTGCAGATTATCTTGGGGTAGGAGCGATCTATCCCACCACTACCAAGGTGAAAACCATCCTGACCTCTACGGAGACTCTGCGGGATATCTGCAATGCGGTTCCCATTCCTGCAGGGGCCATCGGCGGACTGAACAAGGGCAATATCGATGTTCTGCAGGGCATCCCCATTGGCGGGATCTGCGCAGTTTCTGCCATCATGAAAGCGGAAGACCCCAGGCTTGCAGCCATGGAGCTGAAAGCCCGGGCCAAAGAGCTGGGTCTTATATAAAAGAAAGCGGCAGATTGGGGGCACCACCTTATGTCGCTATAAAAAACGATGCTGAAAAACGAAAGGAGAAACTGTATGAAGAAAACAGCATTGACCATTGCAGGAAGCGACTGCAGTGGAGGCGCCGGTATTCAAGCGGATCTGAAAACCATGACCCTGAATGGAGTTTATGCCATGAGCGTTATCACAGCGCTTACGGCACAAAACACCACCGGCGTACGCGGGATTCTGGAAACCCCTCCGGAATTCGTCAAAGAGCAAATGGATTGTGTTTTTGCGGACATTCGCCCGGATGCGGTGAAGATCGGCATGGTCCCCACGGCGCAGCTGATAGAAGCTGTGGCAGAGCGTCTGCGGTTTCATAAGGCGCAGAATGTGGTGGTGGATCCAGTGATGGTAGCAACCAGCGGCGCAAGTCTCAGCTTTCAGGGGGCAGTGGAAGCTTTAAAAAAGGAATTGCTCCCCCATGCCTTGCTGGTAACTCCCAATATTCCGGAAGCAGAGATTTTGGCCGGCTGCGGGATCAAAACGGAAGAAGATATGCTCGCTGCGGCAAAAAAGATCGGGGAGGCCTGGGGCTGTGCTGTCCTTTGCAAGGGTGGCCACCGGGTAAACGATGCCAATGATCTTCTGTATAAGGATGGACAGTATACATGGTTCCGGGGGCGGCGCATTGAAAATCCCAACACCCATGGGACCGGCTGTACTTTGTCCAGCGCCATTGCGGCAAATCTGGCCAAGGGCTTTTCCTTGGAAGAGTCGGTACAGCGGGCAAAGGATTATATTTCCGGGGCTCTTGCGGCTATGCTGGATCTGGGCCAGGGAAGCGGCCCTATGGATCATGCTTTTGACCTGCAGGGGGAATTCAAAAGGGGGGTTGCAATAAAATGGAAGAAAAGCGCACATCTGTGTTTGAGAACGGACTGATTTGGTTTGGAGCGGCAGTTTCCATTGCGGAGATCCTGACGGGTACATATTTTGCTCCGCTGGGATTTCAGAAAGGCTTTCTGGCCATTGTGATCGGCCATATCATCGGATGCAGCCTGCTGTTCCTGGCCGGACTCATCGGAGGAAAGGTGAGAAAAAGTGCCATGGAAACGGTTCGGATGAGCTTTGGTCAAAAGGGAAGTTTTCTTTTTGCCATTCTGAACATCCTTCAGCTGGTGGGATGGACTTCCATTATGATCTATGACGGCGCTTTGGCTGCCAACGGTGTCTTCCCTGCAGGCCGTTGGGTTTGGTGTTTGGTGATCGGCGGCCTGATCGTGGTATGGCTTTTCATCGGATTGAAGAACCTGGGCAAGGTCAATATCGTAGCTATGGCAGCTTTGTTTGTGCTGACTCTGATCCTGTGCAAGGTGATCTTCGGAGCGGGGAATCCTGTGGGACTTGCCGATGATAGCCTGTCCTTTGGGGCTGCTGTGGAACTTTCTGTGACTATGCCTCTTTCCTGGCTTCCTCTGATCAGCGATTACACCCGCAATGCGGAAAAGCCCGTGAGAGCCACTGCAGTCAGCGCTTTGGTATACGGCGTTGTAAGCTGCTGGATGTATGTCATCGGTATGGGTGCAGCCATTTATGCCGGAGAATATGATATTGCCCAGATCATGATGAAGGCAGGTCTTGGGGTTGCCGGTCTTTTGATCATCGTATTCTCCACCGTAACCACGACTTTCCTGGATGCCTATTCTGCAGGTATCTCCGGGGAGGCCCTTTCTTCCCGGATCAACGGAAAGTGGCTGGCCGTCGGTGCGGCCATTCTCGGTACTGCCGGAGCGATCCTGTTTCCCATGGAAAACATCACAAACTTCCTGTATCTGATCGGATCCGTCTTTGCACCCATGATCGCCATTCTCATTGCGGACTTCTTCATTCTGAAGCAGCGGTGGGATGACCGGGCGGTCTGTGTTCGGAATATGATCATTTGGGTCATCGGTTTTATCCTGTATCGTTACCTTATGACGGTGGATATTATCGTGGGCAATACTTTGCCGGACATGGTCATTACCATTCTGATTTGTCTCATTGTGGGAAAGGTATTTGCCCGAAAAGCATAGAACCTTGCGAAAGGCGGAGAAATTCAAGGTTTGTCTAAAAAAAAGATTGACATTGACCTTAATGTATGATAACTTAATTGAGCGACCTCGGTGTCCCGGGGTCGCTTTTAAAAAGAAAATACAGTTGGAAAAACCGGAAGAACAAGGAGTCTTCGGGGATTTTTGCTGTTAAAGATTTGAAATAATAATGGGAGGAAGCCATGAGAGTAAGAGTAACCCTGGCCTGCACCGAATGCAAGCAGAGAAACTACAACACCATCAAGAACAAGAAGAACGATCCCGATCGTCTCGAGTTCAACAAGTACTGCAAGTTCTGCAAGAAGCAGACCCTTCACAGAGAAACCAAATAAGAGGAAATTAAGATGGAAGAAAAAGATAAGAAGGCTGCTGAGCCCAAGAAGAGAGCTTCTCTTTCCGAAAGATCTCGGGCAGCACAGGCCTCCGGCAAAAAGCGTACCAGCCTGAAGGAATACTTCAAGGGCGTACGGCTGGAAATGAAGAAGGTCGTATGGCCTACCCGGAAGGAACTGCTCTCCTACACCGGCGTTGTTATCGTGACCTGCGCAATCTTCGCCGTAGTATTCTGGGCCTTTGATACCGGATTCCTTGCTCTGCTGAAGGCTGCTCTGAACATCACCTTCTAATAGATAGAGGATAACAAAATGGAAGAAAAACTCGAATTCGAGGAAGGCCTTGCTGCAGAAGAAAGTGAGACCGGCATTTTTGCTGCCGCCGCACCGGAAAATGCAGGGGACGAAGACAGTCCCTGGAACAAGGCTAAGTGGTATGTCGTTCATACCTATTCTGGCCATGAAAACAAGGTAAAGGTCAATATCGAAAAGATCGTTGAGAGCCGCGGGATGCAAGACCTGGTTCTCAGCATTGTTGTGCCCACAGAAGATCGGGTAGAGATCAAGGACGGCGAACGGAAGATCAAGACCAGAAAGATGTTCCCCGGCTACGTTATCATTAAGATGATCGTAACCAACGAGTCCTGGTACCTGGTCCGTAACACCCAGGGTGTTACCGGATTTGTCGGCCACGGTTCCGAACCTGTGCCCCTCAGCCCTGAGGAAGTCCGTCGGATGGGTATTGAAAAGGTCTACATCAAGCTTGATATCGAACCTGGTGACAATGTAAAGGTCATCAACGGTCCCTTCGAAAGCTTCATGGGTGTAGTCGAAGAAGTAAACATGGATCGCCAGACCCTGAAGGTTCGGATCTCCATGTTTGGCCGGGACACTCCTGTAGAATTGGAATTTGCCCAGGTAGATAAGATTTAAGTTGAGAACCGCGAAAGCGGATATCATAGAAATCACCTGGATAACTTTCGCTCCTGTATATATAAGAGGAAAGAATTCAGGAGAAAGGAGACGACACGAGAATGGCAAAAAAGATTGAAGGCTATATTAAATTGCAGATCCCCGCTGGTAACGCAACTCCTGCACCCCCTGTAGGTCCTGCACTGGGTCAGAAGGGCGTAAACATCATGGATTTCTGCAAACAGTTCAATGCAAAGACTGCTGATCAGCCCGGTATGACTATTCCTGTAGTAATCACCGTATATGCAGACAGATCCTTTACATTCGTAACTAAGACTCCGCCTGCTGCCGTACTGCTCAAGAAGGCTGCAAATCTGACCGCTGCTTCCGGAGAACCTAACAAGAAAAAGGTTGCAACTCTGACTCTGGATCAGGTAAGAGAAATTGCAAAGACCAAGATGCCCGACCTGAACGCTGCAAACATTGACAGCGCAACAGAAATGATCAAGGGTACCGCCCGGAGCATGGGTATCGTAGTAAGCGAATAATCAGTGGGAGGCACCGGCAAGAGTGACCGGAATGCCGCTAATACCACAAGGAGGTAAAACAAATGCCTAAGAGAGGTAAGACTTACGTTGAGTCCGCAAAGCTTATTGATCGGACCAACCTTTATGAAATCGCTGAAGCTATGGATCTTGTAACCAAGACCGCTAAGGCAAAGTTCGATGAAACCATCGAAGTTCATGTAAAGCTGGGCGTAGACGGCCGTCACGCTGACCAGCAGGTAAGAGGCGCAATCGTTCTTCCCCACGGTACCGGTAAGACCAAGAAGGTTCTGGTATTCGCAAAGGGTGACAAGGCTCACGAAGCTGAAGAAGGTGGAGCCGATTACGTGGGCGCAGAAGAACTGGCCCAGAAGATCCAGACTGAAAACTGGTTCGATTTCGACGTAGTAGTAGCAACTCCCGACATGATGGGTGTTGTAGGACGGCTGGGTAAGATCCTGGGTCCCAAGGGCCTCATGCCTAACCCCAAGTCCGGTACCGTTACCATGGATGTAGCCAAGGCTATCCAGGAAATCAAAGCTGGTAAGGTAGAATATCGTCTGGACAAGACCAACATCATCCACTCCCCCATCGGAAAGGCCTCTTTCGGCCCCGAAAAGCTGAATGAAAACTTCATGGCACTGATGGAAGCCATCGTAAAGGCTAAGCCCGCAGCTGCCAAGGGTCAGTACCTGAGAAGCGTTACCGTGGCAAGCACCATGGGCCCTGGAATCAAGGTAAACCCCGTAAGAATCGCATTCTAAGAGTTATCATCAGCTACGTGCCCGAACGGATTTATCCGATGCCCAAAACTGCATAACAGACTGTAGACAGCAGGCGCCGCAAGGCTTAATATCCTGCCGAGGTATCCACATACGGGAATCTCCCGAAGCGCAATGCCTTTTCTGTCTGCAGATAGAAAGGGCTTTTTTTCGGCACAATAAAATCGTTCATGAATCTCTTCGGAGAGTCATGACGGAAAGGAGAACACGAGTATGGCATCTAAGGAAAATCAGGCTGCAAAGCAGCTGGTTATCGATGAGATCAAAGCAAAGCTTGAAACCGCTAAGTCTGCTGTAGTTGTTGACTACAAGGGAATCACCGTAGCAGAAGCAGACGCAATGCGTAAGAAGCTGAGAGAAGCCAACGTAGATTATAAAGTTTATAAGAACACTCTGGTAGCAAGAGCAATCAAGGGAACCATTTATGAGGGTATGACTGATATCCTGTCCGGTCCCAGCGCTTTCGCAATCAGCAGCGAAGATCCCGTTGCTCCCGCAAGAATCCTGAACGGAGTAATGAAGGACTACAAGAAGATGGCTTTCAAGGGCGGCTATGTAGAAGGAACCTACTATGACGCAGCTGGCATGCAGGCAATCGCAACCCTGCCCTCCAGAGAAGAGCTCATCGCAAAGTTCATGGGAAGCATTCAGTCTCCCGTTTCCAAGTTGGTACGTACCTTCCAGGCCGTTGCCGACGCAAAAGAAGCATAAGAATTGCAATTTAAAAAAATATTCAATAGGAGGAATATAAAATGACTATCGAACAGATCATCGAAGCCATCAAAGGCATGACCATTTTAGAACTCAACGAGCTGGTAAAGGCTTGTGAAGAAGAATTCGGCGTATCCGCTGCTGCTCCCGTTGCTGTTGTAGCCGGTGGCGCTGCTGCAGAAGCTGCTGAAGAACAGACTGAATTCACCGTAGTACTGGCATCCGCCGGCGCAGAAAAGATCAAGGTTATCAAGGTTGTTAGAGAAATCACCGGTCTGGGCCTGAAGGAAGCTAAGGAAATGGTAGACGGCGCTCCCGCAAACCTGAAGGAAGGCGTTTCCAAGGAAGAAGCAAACGAACTGAAGGCAAAGCTGGAAGAAGTTGGCGCAGTAGTAGAACTGAAGTAAGATCGGTTTTATTAAAAACGCAAATCGCAGAAGACAAGAAGTATTTCTTGTCTTCTGTTTTTTATGTGAAATTTTTGTACAATAAAAAAGAAACGTATTGACACCTTGTACAGCTTATGATATTATACTACATTGCCATGTAATGCCCAGCGCTAAGTAAACAAGGAGTGATGAATATGCCTCAGCCCGTTAAACTCGGAAAGAAAACTCGCATGAGTTACTCTCAGATTCACGAAGTCGCACCCATGCCGAATCTTATCGAAATCCAGAAAGATTCTTACGACTGGTTCGTGAAGGAAGGCCTGAGAGAAGTTTTTGAGGATATATCTCCGATCCGGGACTATGCAGATAATCTGGTTCTGGAATTTATTGACCACACACTGAGCGATGAAGCGAAGTACGAACAGGAAGAGTGTAAGGAACGTGACGTTACCTATGCTGCACCCCTGAAGGTGAAAGTTCGTCTGGTCAATCGGGAGACTAATGAAGTTAAGGAACAGGAAGTCTTTATGGGTGACTTCCCCCTCATGACGGAAAAGGGAACCTTTATTTATAATGGTGCCGAACGAGTTGTTGTAACTCAGCTGGTACGTTCCCCCGGTCCTTACTATGATGTGACCGTAGACAAGTCTAATAATAAGCTGTTTGCCACCACCGTTATTCCCAACCGTGGTGCCTGGCTGGAATACGAAACCGACTCCAACGAAGTGATCTCCGTTCGTGTTGACCGTACCAGAAAACAGCCCGTGACTACCATTCTCAGAGCACTTGCTTACAAGTCTGTTGAAGAAAAGGTAGAAAGCGAACGCCGGAAGAATCCGGACATCAAGGAAGCTGAACTTCGCAAGAAGGTTCGTCGTTACGGCGAATTCACCAGTGATATTTCCCGTATCCTTTATGAGGGTACCAATCTTGAAATTGAACGGGTTTTCGGCCTCAATAACCGTCTGGAAAAGTCCCTGGCAAAGGACCCCACTACCAATTATGATGAAGGCCTGCGGGAAATCTACAAGAAGCTTCGCCCCGGCGAACCCGCTACCTTTGAAAGCGCCTATGATCTCATTGAAGCGCTGTTTTTCGATGCAAAAAGATATGACCTGGCCCGCGTAGGCCGTTATAAATACAATAAGAAGCTGGGCCTTTCCAACCGTCTGGTAGACACTATCGCTGCAGAAGATCTGATCGATCCTTCCACCGGCGAGATCCTGGTTGAAAAGGATGCTGCCATCTCCAGAGACATGGCAATGGAAATTGAAAATTCCGGTCTGGAGGTCGTACACGTATATAGTAAAGTAAATGAAGGTGAAATCGTTCGGGTCATCGGCAACCAGTTTGTTGACCTGCAGCAGCACGTTCCTTTCGATGTTTCCGATCTGAATCTTGCTGACAAGGTTCATTATCCCGCATTGAAGGGTATCCTTGCACAGCTGCCGGAAGACGCTTCCGATGCTGACAAGAAGGATGCTCTGGTTCAGGCCAGAAACCTCCTGTCCCCCAAGCACATCATCTTTGACGATATTATTGCCTCTATCAGCTACATTCTGAACCTGCCCGATGGTATTGGTGCTGTTGATGACATCGACCACCTGGGCAACAGAAGACTGCGTACCGTAGGCGAACTGCTGCAGAACCAGTTCCGTATCGGTCTGGCTCGTATGGAAAGAGTTGTTAAGGAAAGAATGACCATTCAGGACATCGACGTAACCACTCCCCAGCAGCTGATGAACATTCGTCCCGTAACCGCAGCGATCAAAGAATTCTTCGGTTCCAGCCAGTTGTCCCAGTTTATGGACCAGACCAACCCCCTGGCAGAACTGACTCATAAGAGAAGACTTTCCGCACTGGGCCCCGGCGGTCTCTCCAGAGAACGCGCAGGCTTCGAAGTTCGTGACGTACACCATTCTCACTATGGCCGTATGTGTCCCATCGAAACTCCTGAAGGTCCCAATATCGGTCTGATCGGCTCTCTGACTACTTACGGTAAGATCAACGAATATGGCTTTATCGAAACTCCCTACCGGAAGGTCGATAAGGAAAAGGGTATCGTAACCCAGGAAATTCAGTATCTGACCGCTGACGAAGAAGAACAGATCATCATCGCACAGGCTAACGAACCCCTCGACAAGGACGGCCGTTTTGTAAACGCCAGAGTTGTAGTTCGTAAGCGGGGCGGCGAAATCGATATGGTTCCTCGCGAAATGGCGGACTATATGGACGTATCCCCCAAGCAGGTAGTATCCGTTGCTACCGCCATGATCCCCTTCCTGGAAAACGACGACGCCAACCGTGCTCTGATGGGTTCCAACATGCAGCGTCAGGCTGTACCCCTTCTGATCACCGACGCACCCCGGGTAGGTACCGGTATGGAATATACCGCTGCCATGGACTCCGGCGTTGTTGTTCAGGCTAAGAATGCCGGTGTGGTCGAATATGTTGACGCCACTCTGATCAAGATCCGTCGGGATTCCGATAACGGTCTTGATGAATACAAGCTTTTGAAGTTCAAGCGCTCCAACCAGGGCACCTGCATCAACCAGCGTCCCATCGTCTGCAGAGGCGAAAAGATCGCTAAGGGCGAAGCCATTGCTGACGGTCCCTCCACTGACAGAGGCGAAGTCGCACTGGGTAAGAACCTGCTGGTAGGCTTCATGACCTGGGAAGGCTACAACTTCGAAGACGCTATCGTTCTGAACGAACGTCTTCTCATGGAAGATGTTCTGACTTCTATTCATATTGAAGAATATGAATCCGAAGCCCGTGATACCAAGCTGGGACCCGAAGAGATCACCAGAGACATTCCCAATGTAGGTGAAGATGCTCTGAGAGATCTGGATGAGGACGGCATTATCCGCATCGGTGCGGAAGTTAACTCCTCTGACATTCTGGTCGGTAAGGTAACTCCCAAGGGTGAAACCGAACTGACTCCCGAAGAAAGACTGCTCCGTGCGATCTTCGGTGAAAAGGCCAGAGAAGTTCGTGATACCTCTCTCCGTGTACCTCACGGTGAAACCGGTATCGTTGTTGACGTAAAGATTTTCTCCAGAGAAAACGGCGATGAACTGCCCCCCGGCGTAAACAAGCTGGTTCGCTGCTATATCGCTACCAAGAGAAAGATCAACGTAGGCGACAAGATGGCAGGTCGCCATGGTAACAAGGGTGTTATCTCCCGGATCCTGCCTGAAGAAGATATGCCCTTCATGCAGGATGGTACTCCTCTGCAGGTCATGCTGAACCCCCTGGGCGTACCTTCCCGAATGAACGTTGGACAGATCCTGGAAACTCACCTGGGTCTGGCTGCCAAGGCAAAGGGCTGGTACATCTCCACTCCCGTATTCGACGGCGCAAAGGAACAGGATATTGTCGAACTCCTGAAGGAATGCGGATATCCCGAAAGCGGTAAGCTGATCCTGCGCGACGGCCGCAGCGGCGAAGCCTTTGATAACCCCGTAACCGTTGGTTACATGTATATGCTGAAGCTCCACCATCTGGTTGACGACAAGATCCACGCCAGAAGCACCGGTCCCTACTCCCTGGTAACCCAGCAGCCTCTGGGCGGTAAAGCACAGTTCGGCGGTCAGCGTTTCGGTGAAATGGAAGTATGGGCACTGGAAGCATACGGTGCAGCTTATACCTTACAGGAGATTCTGACGGTAAAGTCCGACGATGTTATCGGTCGTGTAAAGACCTACGAAGCCATCGTCAAGGGCGAAAATATCCCCGAGCCCGGAATCCCCGAATCCTTCAAGGTTCTTATTAAGGAAATGCAGAGCCTTGGTCTGGACGTTAAGGTCCTCTCCGAGGAGAATGAAGAAATCGAAATTCGGGAATCCTCCGATATCGATGGCTTCTCCAGCATTGAAAGCATTATTGACAGTGAAACCGTGACCGATGAGGGTGCACTCCTCGAAGAAGGTTCCGGCTACAACCTGGATGCAGACTTTGAAGACGATGCCGATATGGAAGAAGATTTCGGCATGGAAGACGATTTTGCTGATGATGGAGATATCCTGTAGGAGGTAGAAAATGCACGAATTGAATAATTTTGAATCCCTGCAGATCAGCCTTGCATCTCCGGAGAAGATCAGAAGCTGGTCCCGGGGCGAGGTCAAAAAGCCTGAGACCATCAACTACAGAACTCTGAAGCCCGAAAAGGAAGGTCTTTTCTGCGAAAAGATTTTCGGACCCACCAAGGACTGGGAATGCCACTGCGGTAAGTATAAGAGAATCCGTTACAAGGGTATCGTATGCGATCGCTGCGGCGTAGAAGTTACCAAGTCCAAGGTCCGTCGGGAACGGATGGGCCACATCGAACTGGCTGCTCCCGTTTCTCACATTTGGTACTTCAAGGGAATCCCCAGCCGGATGGGCCTGGTACTGGACATTTCTCCCAGAAATTTGGAAAAGGTTCTGTACTTCGCAGCCTATATCGTAACGGATCCCGGCGAAACCAAGCTTGCATATAAGGAGATCCTGACCGAACAGCAGTATCGGGAAGCCCGTGACCAGTACGGCAACGGTTTCCAGGCTGCCATGGGTGCAGAAGCCATTCGGGATCTGCTCTCCCATATCGATCTGGAAGCTCTCTCTCAGGATATGAGAGAAAAGCTGAAGGACAGCTCCGGTCAGAAAAAGATCCGGATCGTAAGACGCCTCGAAGTGATCGAAGCTCTGCGTATTTCCGGCAATAAGCCTGAATGGATGATCATGGAGGTTATTCCTGTAATTCCTCCCGATCTTCGTCCCATGGTACAGCTGGATGGCGGCCGTTTCGCAACTTCCGACCTGAACGATCTGTATCGCCGGGTGATCAACAGAAACAACCGTCTGAAGAGACTGCTGGAACTGGGTGCTCCCGACATCATCGTTCGGAACGAAAAGCGTATGCTGCAGGAAGCTGTAGACGCACTGATCGACAACGGCAGAAGAGGCCGTCCCGTAACCGGCCCCGGATCCCGTCCCCTGAAGTCCCTGTCCGATATGCTCAAGGGTAAGCAGGGTCGTTTCCGTCAGAACCTGCTGGGTAAGCGTGTAGACTACTCCGGCCGTTCCGTAATCGTAGTAGGTCCCGAACTGAAGTTCTATCAGTGCGGCCTGCCCAAGAAGATGGCTCTGGAACTCTTCAAGCCCTTCATCATGAAGCGCCTTGTAGAAGATCGCCACGCACATAACATCAAGAGCGCAAAGCGCATGGTAGAAAAGGTTCGTCCTGAAGTTTGGGACGTTCTGGACGAGGTCATCAAAGAACATCCCGTTCTTCTGAACCGTGCCCCGACCCTGCATCGTCTGGGTATCCAGGCCTTTGAAC
This sequence comes from Clostridiales bacterium, assembly GCA_015058185.1. Taxonomy (GTDB): domain Bacteria; phylum Bacillota; class Clostridia; order Peptostreptococcales; family Anaerovoracaceae; genus SIG263. The sequence continues at coordinate 15,430 of SVCV01000019.1, forward strand.
CCATCCTCGTAGAGGGTAAGGCTATCAAGCTGCACCCCCTGGTATGTACCGCTTACAATGCGGACTTCGACGGTGACCAGATGGCTGTTCACGTACCTCTGTCCGTAGAGGCACAGGCAGAAGCTCGTTTCCTGATGCTGTCCGTAAACAATATCCTGGCTCCCAAGGACGGTTCTCCCATCACCACCCCCACGCAGGACATGATCCTGGGCAGCTACTACCTGACTCACCCCGGTATGGACGATCGTTCCGCTCCCGCTGACAAGGGCGACGGCAAGATCTTCACCGACTTCGACGAAATGCTCATGGCATATCGCAACGGCGTAGTCGGCCTCCACGCCAGAGTTAAGGTTCGGATGTTCCTGAACGAAGAAGATACCCGCGGACGTTTGGTAGAATCCACCGTTGGTCGGTTCATCTTCAACGAAAAGATCCCCCAGAACCTGGGTTATGTTGACAGAGAAAAAGATCCCTATAGCCTGGAGATCGACTTCCTCTGCGACAAGAAAAAGCTGGGACAGATCATTGACAAGTGCTATCGGAGATTCGGCAACACCGTTACCGTAGGTCTCCTGGACCATATTAAGGACATCGGTTTCCACTACTCCACCGTCGGTGCTGTAACCATCAGCGTATCCGACATGGAAATTCCTGCAGCCAAGGAAGAAATTCTGAAGGCCGCCAGCGAAAAGGTCGACAAGTATGACCAAGCATATCGGAGAGGTCTCATGTCCGACTCCGAACGTTACCAGAAGGTCATCGAGATCTGGAATAAGGCAACCGACGATGTTGCAGACGCACTGATGAAGTCTCTGGGCACCCTGAACAACCTGTATATCATGGCTCACTCCGGTGCTCGAGGAAGCAAGAACCAGATCAAGCAGATCAGCGGTATGCGTGGTCTGATGGCAAATGCTTCCGGTAAGACTATCGAGATCCCCATTAAGTCCAACTTCCGAGAAGGCCTCTCCATTATGGAATACTTTGCTTCCAGTAATGGTGCCCGTAAGGGGCTGGCAGATACCGCTCTGAGAACCGCTGACTCCGGTTACCTGACCCGTCGTCTGGTAGACGTCAGCCACAACGTGATCGTTCGCGAGATCGACTGCGGAACCGACGAAGGTATCGAAGTAAGAGCCTTTACCGACGGTAAGGAAGTTATTGAATCCCTGAAGCTGCGTATCATTGGCCGTACCGCCATGTCCGATATCGTAGACGACCAGGGCAATCTGCTGGTAGAAGCCGGCGAAGAGATCAGCGAAGCTGCAGCCGAAGCAATCGAAGCTGCCGGCATCGAATCCGTAGTAATTCGCTCCGTCATGACCTGTAAGAGCGTATACGGTATCTGCGCCAAGTGCTATGGCCGCAACCTGGCCACCGGCGGTTCCGTAAACATCGGCGAAGCGGTTGGTATCACCGCAGCGCAGTCCATCGGTGAACCCGGTACGCAGCTGACCATGAGAACCTTCCATACCGGTGGTGTAGCAGGTTCCGACATTACCCAGGGTCTTCCCAGAGTAGAAGAACTCTTCGAAGCCAGAAAGCCCAAGGGTCTTGCTGAGATCTGCGAAGCTGACGGTACTGTAGTTTCCATCGAAACCCGCAAGGACAACAAGATGGAAGTTAAGGTCCGCGGCGAAGGTGAGAGAGTTTATGTAGTACCTTATGGTGCCCGTCTGAAGGTTGCAGAAGGCGACTTCGTAATGGCCGGTGACGGAATCACCCAGGGTCCTCTGAATCCTCACGACATCCTGAGACTGAATGGCGTCGAAGGTGTTTACCAGTACCTCCTGAAGGAAGTACAGAGAGTATACAAACAGCAGGGTGTAGACATCAACGACAAGCACGTTGAAGTTATCGTAAGCCAGATGCTGTCCAAGTATAAGATCGAAGATGCAGGCGACACCACTCTGCTGCCCGGCGGCCTCTACAGCTACCATGAGCTGGAAGATGCCAACCGCGAAGCAGAAGAAGCCGGCGGCGCACCTGCAGTAGGCAAGCGGATCCTGCTTGGTATCACCAAGGCCTCCCTTGCAACCAACTCCTTCCTGTCCGCTGCATCCTTCCAGGAAACCACAAGAGTCCTGACCGATGCTGCGATCAAGGGTAAGACTGACCACCTGCTTGGTCTCAAGGAAAATGTTATCATCGGTAAGCTGATCCCTGCCGGTACCGGTATGAAGCGGTACAAGAATGTAAAGGTAGACTACGGCGTAAATACCGAATACATGGAATCCTTCCAGCCTGCAGTTAAGGAAGATGAGTTTGATCTCCGCGAAAACGGAATGACTTACTTCTATGACAGCGAAGAAGCTCCCGCAGCTGAAAACGCCGAAGTTTTCGCTTCTGAAGATGAACTTGCCATCGCAGAAGAATTCGAGACCCAGGTATACGAAGCCGAAGGCTTTGCAGCTGACGACGAACTCTAAAAAAAGTGCTGGACAGCGAGATAAAAGCTGTGGTACAATATTAGGCGTTTGAGCATTTGATTTAAACCGGAACGGTTTGAATAAAAAACAACCTGCATCAGGCAGGAGAAAGGAGAACCCATGCCTACAATTAATCAATTGGTGAGACAGGGCAGAGTAAGATCTGAAAAGAAGTCCACTGCACCTGCACTGCTGAAAGGCCTCAACTCCCTGAAGCGGATCCCCACCGATACGGAAGCTCCCCAGAAGAGAGGCGTATGCACTTCCGTAAAGACTGTCACCCCCAAGAAACCCAACTCCGCTCTGCGGAAGGTTGCAAGAGTCCGGCTGACCAACGGTATCGAAGTTACCGCTTACATCCCCGGTATCGGCCACAACCTGCAGGAGCATAGCGTTGTGCTCATCAGAGGCGGCAGAGTTAAGGACCTCCCTGGTGTTCGTTACCACATCATCCGTGGTACTCTGGATACCGCAGGCGTTAACAACAGAGCCCAGGCCCGTTCCAAGTACGGCGCCAAGCGGCCCAAGGCCAAGAAATAATTATCACTAAAGTTATTAATCGGGAAAAACTAATAGTGCCCTTGATATAGATGGGACCCTACCTCCATGCCTTCATGGAGGTATCTGTCCGAGAACATACATATCAGGCACACCGCGGCTCCCGGAATGGAGTCGAGTACCGTAAGGAGGGAAGAGAGACGTGCCCAGAAGAGGTAATGTTCCTAAGAGAGAAGTCCTTCCCGATCCCGTTTACGGCAGTGTTGTTGTAGCAAAGCTGATCAACAGCATCATGCTGGATGGGAAGAAGGGAGTGGCTCAGGCTATCGTATACGATGCCTTTGACATGATTAAAGAAAAGACCGGGGAAGAACCCCTGGAAGTATTCCAGAGAGCAATGAACAACATCATGCCCGTTCTGGAAGTTCGTGCCCGTCGTGTAGGCGGTGCCAACTATCAGGTTCCTGTAGAAGTTCGGCCCAACAGACGTCAGACCCTGGGTCTGCGCTGGCTGACCAGATACACCAGAGCAAGAAGCGAAAAGTACATGTACGAAAGACTTGCCAAGGAACTGATGGATGCTGCAAACAACACCGGCGCATCCGTAAAGAAGAAGGAAGACACCCACAAGATGGCTGAGGCCAACAGAGCCTTTGCCCATTACAGATGGTAAGAGAGACTATGGCCAGACAATTTTCTTTAGAAAAAACCAGAAATATCGGTATCATGGCACACATCGATGCCGGCAAGACCACTACCACCGAGCGTATTCTGTTCTACACCGGTATTACCCACAAGCTGGGTGAGACCCACGAAGGTTCCGCTACCATGGACTGGATGGAACAGGAACAGGAAAGAGGTATCACCATTACTTCTGCTGCTACCACCGCTCAGTGGAACGGCAACCGGATCAACATCATCGATACTCCGGGCCATGTAGACTTTACAGTTGAAGTAGAACGTTCTCTGCGTGTTCTGGACGGTGCGGTAACCGTACTTTGTGCCAAGGGCGGCGTAGAACCTCAGTCCGAAACTGTATGGCGTCAGGCTGAAAAGTATGGCGTACCCAGAATGATCTTCGTAAACAAGATGGACATCACCGGTGCAGACTTCTACCGTGTAGTAGATATGGTCAAGGACCGGCTGAGAGCAAATGCTGTACCCGTACAGCTCCCCATCGGCAAGGAAGATACATTCCGCGGTATGATCGATCTCCTTGAAATGAAAGCCATCATTTATGATGAAGACGCTCAGGGCAAAGCTTTCCATATTGAAGATATCCCTGCAGACATGGCTGATGATGCAGCTATGTACCGGGAAGCTATGGTAGAAGCTGTTGCAGACGCTGACGAAGATACTATGATGAAGTATCTGGAAGAAGGCGAACTGTCCCTGGCAGAAATCAAGGCCGGCATCCGTAAGATGACTATCGAAGGCAGAATGGTTCCCGTTCTGTGCGGTACCGCTTACCGGAACAAGGGCGTACAGCCCCTGCTGGATGCAGTAGTTGACTACATGCCTTCTCCCCTGGATATCCCCGCAATTAAGGGTGTACATCCTCATACCGAAGAAGAAATTGAACGTCCCGCATCCGATGACGGCCCCTTTGCAGCACTGGCCTTCAAGATCATGGCAGACCCCTTCGTAGGTAAGCTGGCATTCTTCCGGGTATACTCCGGTAAGCTGAGCTCCGGCTCCTATGTATACAACTCTGTCAAGAACAAGAAGGAAAGAATCGGCAGAATCCTGCAGATGCATGCAAACCACAGAGCTGAAATCGAAGAAGTATACTCCGGCGATATCGCTGCAGCCGTAGGTCTGAAGGATACCAGCACCGGTGATACCCTCTGCGATGAAAAGCACCCTGTAATTCTCGAGTCCATGGAATTCCCCGATCCCGTAATCGAGATCGCCATCGAACCCAAGACTCGTGCAGGTCAGGAAAAGATGGGCGTTGCTCTTGCCAAGCTGGCAGAAGAAGATCCCACTTTCAAGACCTATACCGATGATGAAACCGGTCAGACCATCATCGCTGGTATGGGTGAACTCCACCTGGAAATCATCGTTGACCGTCTGCTCCGCGAATTCAAGGTTGAAGCAAACGTAGGTAAGCCCCAGGTTTCCTACAAAGAAACTTTCTCTGCACCTGCAGACGTCGAATAC
>SVCV01000020.1 GCA_015058185.1 Clostridiales bacterium
ATCTTGGAGACTCTTCCGCGGATGTATTCAACGCCGTATTCTTCCCGGGTCCGGTTGTAGAACTCGTCGTAGAGCTTGCCGGGGGTACGGACGTCCATGTAGAAAATATAGACCTTGGTGTCGGGGCAATGGTCCCGGATCATGGTAGCCTGCTTGGCGCTGTACATGCAGCAGGTTCTGGAGCAGTAGCTCTTGCCGTGTTCCGGATCTCTGGAGCCCACGCACTTTACGATGACCACGGTCTTGGGTTCTTTGTGGTCGGAGGGTCGGACGATGTGGCCCTGGGTCGGACCGGAGGCGTTGACCAGCCGTTCGAAGTGGAGGCCGGAAATTACGTCCGGATATTTTCCATAGCCGTATTCGCCGTATACGCTGTGGTCAAACTGCTCGTAGCCGGTGGCCATAACGATGGCACCGTAGCTGTTGGTGAACAGTTCGTCTTCCTGTTCGTAATCGATGGCGCCGGTGGGACACATCTTGGCACAAAGACCGCAGGCGTCCTTTCCGTTCTTTCTGCTCTTGAACTTAATGCAGGCTTCCCGGTCGATAACGGGCTTATTGGGGATGGCCTGGGGGAAGGGAGTGTAGATCGCTGTCCGCTTCCGCAGGTTCATATTGAATTCGTCGTCGGTCTTTGCGGGACACTTGGTCATGCAGGAGCCGCAGCCGGTGCACTTGCTCATGTCCACGGAGCGGGCTTTGCTGCGGATGGTGACTTCGAAATTACCTACATAGCCGTCCACCTTTTCCAGTTCGGCGAAGGTGATCAGATTGATGTTGGGGTGGCTGCTGGCCTCTACCATCTTGGGAGTCAGGATACAGGCGGAACAGTCAATGGTGGGGAAGGTTTTGTCGATCTGGGACATTTTCCCGCCGATGGAGGGGGTCCGTTCCAGAATGTCTACCTGGTAGCCGTTGTTGGCGATGTCCAAAGCGCACTGGATGCCGGCGATACCGCCGCCTACCACCAAAGCTCTCTTGGTAACGGGGGCATGGCCCTTCATCAGAGGTTCGTTCTTCCGGACCTTGGCAATGGCCATTTTGATCAGGTCGATGGCCTTCTCGGTGGCTTCTTCGTTTCTTCCGGCGTGTACCCAGGAGCAATGTTCCCGGATGTTGGCCATTTCGAACATGTAGGGGTTGAGCCCGGCCTTTTCCACGCAGGCACGGAAGGTTTTTTCGTGCATACGGGGAGAGCAGGATGCAACTACCACCCGGTTCAGATTGTGTTCCTTAATAGCGGCAGCGATCATGTCCTGACCGGGTTCGGAGCACATGTACTTATAGTCGGTGCTGTAAACAACACCGGGATAATCTCTTACGCTTTCGGCTGCTTTGGCACAGTCGACAACGGCGCCGATATTGGAGCCGCAATGGCAGACAAATACACCAACTCGTTCCACTATGCCTCACCGCCTTCCTTGTTTGCTTCTTTTTCGATCTCCGCCAGCTTCTTCAAAGGCGCATCTGCGGGTACGAAGTGCCGGTCAATTCCTAACTCCTTGGGATCCATGCCCATGGACAGGCCGATCATTTCGGTAATGAAGTAGACGGGCATGTCGTAGGCGCCGACTTTCTTCGCCAGCTGATCCTGACGCATGTCCAGATTGGAGTGGCACATGGGGCAGGCGGTCACGATGCAGTCTGCACCGGACTTCTTTGCTGCGTCCATGATTTTTTTGACCATGTCCAAACCTACTTCGGGGCTGCAGGCTGTCAGACAGCCGCCGCAGCATTCGGTTTTGAAGCCCCAGGGAACGATCTCGGCTCCCAAAGCTTTCATGATCTCATCCAGGCTGATGGGATCTTCAATATCGTCACAGGCCATTTCGGGAGGACGAACCATGAGGCATCCGTAATAGGTCAGGACCTTTAATCCCTTCAAAGGCTTCACCATTTTTTCAGCGATGGCCTTGGGTCCTAAGTCATTGTACAGAATGTCGGTCAGATTTCTGGCCTTGCTCTTTCCCTCGTAGGGGCGGCCGATGATCTCCTTGATCTTTTCCCGGGTCTCTGCAGACTTTGCAGCTTCCACTTCCGCTTTCTTGCATCGTGCATAGCAGGCGGCACAGGGGATGGCCACATCCAGTCCGGATTCTTCGGCGATGGCCATGTTCCGGGCGGGGAGAGCCAAAGAGATCCAGTGACCTCTGGCGTGGGCGGTGGAGGCTCCGCAGCAGTTCCAGTCCGGGATCTCAATAAGGTTGATCCCCAGCTCTTTTGCTACGGCTTTTGTGGACATATGGAATTCGATGCCGGTGGATTCCAAAGAACATCCGGGGAAATATGCATAATCCATTTACCGTTCGCCTCCTTCCTGTTTATCCATAGCTTCGGCCTTAGCGATCAGAGATTTGATCTCGTTCATGTTCTTGGACCGATAAGGCGTCAGCTTCAGTTTTCTCTTGGTGATGTAGGGAACACCGTAAGAGACATCCTGGAAGATCTTGCCGGTGGAGAGGTTCCGGCCCAGGATCAGACCCGGTTCGTACATTCTTCCCATCTTGCCCAGGATGTTCATCCATACACTGTGGAACTTGTCGATGTTCTTTTCTGCGAGATAGCCGTGTTCGTTGGCCATGATCCGAAGGGTCTCCATGACCTCTGCCACATCCACGCCCTTGGGGCATCGGGTGGTGCAGGTAGCGCAGGATGCGCACATCCAGATCGAACTGCTTTTCAGGGCATCTTCAATGAGCCCCATCTGAGCCAGGCGCATGACTCTGTTGGTGGGAACATCCATGTGGTCTCCCACAGGACAGCCTGCAGAGCACTTTCCGCATTGATAGCACTTGGATACATCCACACCGCTTCTCTGCAGAAATTCCCGCTTCAGATCTTCGTTTTTCCGTTGTTCTTCGTTCAGGATCATTCTTACACTCTTTCCTTTTTCTTCAGCAAAAACTTACGATGTATATAAGGGATAATTCGTAACTGTAGAAAACACGTACAGAATAATTATAGTCCTTCAGCGTAAAAAAGTCCATAAACGGGGGGTAAAAAATATCTGAAAATACGAAAAAATCCACCGGCTCAGAAATAGATTTTTCGCTTTTCTTTTAGTCCGATATAAGGTACAATATGATGTGTATGGGCAAAATTCGGACCTGTACGATCGTGCGATAATTTCAGCAAATTACCTAACTGCTGCCCCGGTTTCGGACAGCTGTCGAAAGAAAGGATCAAACCATGGGAGAAAACCACACTACGAAGATCGAAAAGCCGTCCTTTGATGCATTGATGGATTATATCCGTCGTACAGAAAACGGAAAAATGAATGTTATGCTGGAAGGCGGCCTTCGCTTTGCCGATGAGGAATCCAAAACTGTTACCTGGGAGTTCCCCATTAAGGAATGGGAACTGAACAGTCACGGAGGTCTCCACGGCGGTATTATTGCTTCCATGATGGATTATGGCATGGGCTTTTGGGCACAGTACTTCTGCGACGGAGGTACGGTTGCCACCGCATCTCTTACCGTTAACTACCTGAAGCCTTTCCCTGCGGATGACACTGTAATTCTGACTGCCCAGATCGTTTCTGCCGGCCGTCGGATCATCTCCGCAACCGCAGATGCCTACATAAAGAGTTCCGGCCAGATGGCAGCCACCGCACTGGCTACCTACGCCCGGATCCCCCGCGTAAAATAAACGCGAAACGAAAACGAGAAAAGAAAGAGGAAATGCAATGAGCAAGGGAACTTATTATATTACGACTCCGATTTATTATCCCAGTTCCAACCTTCACATCGGACACACCTACTGCACCGTTATGGCAGACGCTATGGCCCGGTTCAAGAGACTCCAGGGTTATGATGTTATGTTCCTGACCGGAACCGACGAACACGGCCAAAAGATCCAGAAGGTCGCTGCCGAACGGGGGATCACTCCCATCCAGCACGTAGATGAGATCGTAGGCGGGATCAAGGAACTGTGGAAGACCATGGAGATCTCCTATGATGACTTTATTCGGACCACCGAAGAACGTCACATCAAGAGAGTGCAGGCCTTGTTCATGAAGATGTATGAAAAGGGCGATATCTACAAAGGCGAATACGAGGGTTGGTACTGCACCCCCTGTGAAGCTTTCTGGACCGAGACCCAGGCTGCCGAGGGCAAGTGCCCCGACTGCGGCCGTCCTGTAGAAAAGGCAAGAGAATCCGCATACTTCTTCCGCCTCTCCAAATACCAGGATGCTCTCATCGAGCTCTTCGAATCCAATCCCGAATTTCTGCAGCCCGACAGCCGCCGGAATGAAATGCTCAGCTTCGCCCGTCAGGGGCTGTCTGACCTTTGCATCTCCCGTTCTTCCTTCGACTGGGGTATCCCCGTTCCCGTGGAAGAAGGCCACGTCATCTACGTTTGGCTGGATGCACTTTCCAACTACATCACCGCTCTCGGCTATCCCGATGAGCCCGAAAAATATGACAAGTACTGGCCCGCAGATGTTCATCTCGTAGGCAAGGAGATCGTTCGGTTCCACTCCATTATTTGGCCGGCTATGCTCATGTCCGCAGAACTGCCCTTACCCAAGAAGGTTCTGGGCCACGGCTGGATCCTGCTGGAAGGCGGCAAGATGTCCAAGTCCAGAGGCAATGTTGTGGATCCCGTAAAGCTCATCGAACGCTACGGCGTAGACGCTTTGAAGTATTTCCTGCTCCGGGAATACACCTTCGGTCAGGACGGCCTGTACACCAACGAAGTCATGCTGAACCGCATGAACTTCGACCTGGCCAATGACCTGGGCAATTTGGTAAGCCGGACCGTTTCCATGATCGAAAAATACAACGGCGGCATCGTTCCTCCCGCAGGTCCCGAAGAAGGTCCTGACGCAGAACTGAAGGAACTGGCACTGGCTGCTGCCGGCAAGGTGGAAGCTCACATGGATAAGTTCAGCTTCAGCCTGGCATTGGAAGAGATCTGGATCCTGATCCGCAGAACCAACAAATACATCGACGAAACCGCCCCCTGGGCCCTGGCCAAGGACGAAGCCTCCAGAGACCGTCTCATGACCGTTCTGCACAATTTGGCAGAATCCCTGCGGATGGTTTCCGTACTGCTCTTCCCCTTCATGAAGACCACCTCCGGAAAGATCCGGAAGCAGCTGGGTCTTTGGTTTGCCGAACCCGAATGGGCGGATCTGAAGGCTTTCGACGTAATGAACGGCGAAGAAGTAAAGAAGGGCGAGGCCATCTTCCCCAGACTGGATGTAGAAGCCGAACTGGCTGCATTGGAAGCTCTCAATGCTCCCGCAGAACCCGAAAAGGAATATCCTCCTATCAAGGATGAGATCGAATACGATGATTTCGCAAAGCTGGACCTCCGCGTAGGCGAGATCCTCAGCTGCGAAAAGCACCCCAAGGCCGACAAACTGCTGGTCCTCCAGGTAAAGATGGGCAACGAAGTCCGTCAGATCGTTTCCGGCATTGCCGAACACTTCAAGCCTGAGGAAACCGTAGGAAAGAAGGTCGTGATCGTGGCCAATCTGAAGCCCAGAATGCTTCGTGGCCAGGAATCCAAGGGCATGATCCTGTTTGCCGACAATGGCGACAGCCTTGCCTTCGTTTCCACCGATGCCGCCGATGGTGAAACCGTCAGCTAAAATTTAGAGAAAAGAAAGCGGCCCTTCGGGGCCGCAGGTGATTTTTATGAAAGATGCAGATTTAAAATGGATGCTGGGCTTTGCCTTCCGGCAGCGGATCTTTGATCAGTTTGATCCGGATGACCTGGAAGCCGGGATCTTCGCCATTCGGGAAGACCTGGTGGTTTTCCTCATGGGCGGATTCCTGAAGCCGCAAATCATGAAGCGTTTCGGCAACTATCTGGATGACTTTATTCTGGATCGCTGCCAGTTTGCCGATGGTACCGTGCAGATGGACGTTACGCTGAAGCTCAAGCTGTTGGGAAATGTTACGGCGAAATATGTCTTCGAGGTCCAGGAATGCCAGTTCCATAAAGATGTTCACCGCTTCATTGTGAAATTCCAGGAAGATGTGATGTTTTCTGCGCTGGCAGGCTTCTCCTCTCTGTTTAAGAGCATGACCCAAAAGGACTCTTATCTGGAAATGATCAGCGAGCTGAGCAACGAAGATTTCTTCCGGGCGGAAGGTTCTATTTTAACGGTAGACCTGAATGAGCTTCCGGGAATCAAGATCCCCTCCAGACTGCATATGGATTTCCTAGGCTGTCGGAACGGCCGGCTGGAATTCGCGTTTAACTGGGAAGAGGAGGGTGAAAAATAATGCTTTTTGACTCTCACGCACATTTAAATGACCGCACTTATGCGGAAAACCGGGAAGCGCTTTTTGCCGCTATCGAGGCTTCCGATTTGTCCTATGTCTGCGATGTGGGATTTGATTTGGAAAGTTCCCTGTTGGCTGTGGAACATGCCCAAAAGCTGCCCTGGTGCTATGCCGTAGTCGGCTGCCATCCCCACGATTCCAAAGAAATGGACGAATCCATGATGACCATGTTCAAGGGGCTTGCCAAAAAGCCCAAGGTAGTGGCTATCGGCGAAATGGGTTTGGATTATCATTACGACCATTCGCCCCGGGACATCCAGCAGCATTGGTTCCGCCGTCAGCTGCAGCTGGCTTTGGAGCTGAAAATGCCCATCGTCATCCACGACCGGGATGCCCACGATGATGTTCTCCGGATCCTGAAGGAAGAAGGGGTTTTGGCCGCGGGAAAAGAACCTGCTGCGAGAGTTCTTCTCCATTGTTTCTCCGGAAGCCCGGAACTGGCCGCACAGTACGTAAAGCTGGGCGCATGGATCTCCATGGCCGGTCCCATTACCTTCAAAAATGCCCGCAAGGCTCCTGAAGTGATCGCCGCCGTTCCGGACGATCGTCTCCTTGCGGAAACGGATTCCCCTTTCCTGACACCGGAACCTTTCCGGGGAAAGCGGAACAGTCCCGTCAATGTGGAGTACACCGTCCGAAAGATCGCCGAGATCAAAGGGATCACATACGAATCCGCTGCAGCCTTGACCCTTAATAACGCCAAGGCATTCTACGGAATCAAGTAAGCGAGCCCTTCGGTTTGTCAAAATTTGTCGATAAAAACCGGAATTTTTATAAAAAAACAAGGAAATCTCCGACAGGATTCTACAATCTTTGCGGAGATTTTTTTATACAGTGAAAGGGCCGGGGAGGTCCTATCAGTTTCGGACAGGCTCCGGCAAAAGTTTGCCGTACAGGAGGTCTGAAATTGGAACTGTTGATGGACAACCTTCGCAGGAGATTTCGCCGGGGTAAACACGCAGAACAGACATTCCAACACCTGGGCGAATATGCCTGGCTGATCAGCCGGGTTGCATTGGCAGCAGTACTTGCCTTCTTACTGGGCAGGGCTGCTGTGATTTGGGAAACGGGGGCTTGTACTATGGGCCTTATGGCCGCGCTGCTTGCCCGTGATAAGGGAAACATATACGTGCTGCCTCTGACAGGCGCCGGTATGGCTCTCAGCGGCTCGTTTCCGGATGTTTGGCAGAATTTGCTTCCGGTCCTTCTGTGCGGGCTTTTCTTTTTTCTTCTTGATCGAAAAAAACTGTCCCTTGCGAACCGGGCCTGGATCACCGCGGGCCTTTGGGTCGGCGGACATTTTCTTTGCCTTTGGATCTTTGATTCTTTCACCTCCTTTGACTGGATGGGGCTTACCCTGCAGGTTTTGGTGGTGATGGCTTTTGTTTACATATTCACCCGCTTTTTCGAAATGACAGAAGAACGCTTTTCCGGGTCCCTTCCCCGGGGCGAGGCCGTCATAATTGCTTCCGCTGTGGGCATAATGGCCGTCTTTGGGCTTTTCGGTCCTCTTTCGTGGCCCTTGATCCCTGCACAGGCGGCGGCCTTGTTTATTACTTTGTTTGCAGGACACCGGTTCGGGATCCCGGAAGGAGCCCTGGCTGGCCTGACCACCGGTGTGCTTCTTTTTACGGTCCAGGGTGCCGGATTGTCCTTATTGGGCATTCTCGGCTTCTGCGGTTTGGTGGCAGGTTTCTTTAAAGGGCATCCCCGGATCTTTGCCGGGGTGTGCTTTGCGGCGGCCGGACTGCTATTTTCCGGTGTCCGGGGAGCGCCATCCCTCTATTTTTCAGCCTGGGAGGTTTTGGCGGCGGCTTTGCTTTTCGTTCTTCTTCCGGAGTCGTTTCTTCGGGGCGCGGAAGCCTTTCTTCCCTATCTTTGCAAAACGGAGATCCATGGAGAACTGACGCTGAAAGACAGGATCCGCAAAAGCCTTTCGGCGTACATAAATGTATTTCAGGAATTGTCTCTGACCTATGGCCGTCCGGGAGGAAATTCCCCTGCGAGGGACCTTTTGTCCCGCCAGTTTAAGGGGATGGCCAAAGCCCTGGAAAACTTATCCGGGGAACTGATTCATCCGCCCCGCAGGCTTCGGAGTCCTTCCGCCCGTTTTCAGCTGCGCATGGGCACTTCCGGATACTCCCGGTGCGGCGATCCTTCCGGTGACAGCTGCCTTTGTGCGGAACTTCGGGACAACCAATATATGATCGCTCTCAGCGACGGTATGGGGAAGGGCGCAAGGGCGGCGGAGGAAAGTTCTTTGGCCGTCAATACGCTCCACAGCTTGCTGAAAGCCGGATTTGACGCAGAACTTGCTTTGCAGCTTTTAAATTCTTTGCTGTTTCTGAATTCTGAAGATGAGATCTTCTCTACCATGGATCTGGGGCTGTTCCACCTGGGTACCGGCCGGCTCCGGCTTTTTAAGATCGGTGCCGCAGCCACCTTTATCAAGCGCGGGGAAAGGGTGGAGGCCGTAAAAGTTTCGGCTCTTCCTGCCGGCATCGTTCCCCGGATCCCGGTTGAGCATGTGGATATTAAGCTTCGGCCGGGGGATGAGATCATTATCGTATCGGATGGGATCACGGAGGCTGCCGCAGGCGAAGATGGGCTGGACTGGCTTTGCGAAGCCATTTCCGGAATTCGTTCCCGGGATCCGCAAACTTTAGCGGATCTGGTCCTTCGCCAGGCTATTCAGCGCTGGGGGATCCGGGAAAAGGATGACATGACCGTCATTGCTGTCCGGGTGGCCGGAAACTAAGAAAAAAATTGCAGTTTTCAATGCGGAGGCGCTGTCCTTCGCATTGTTGTTTTCCCGGTTTTGTGCTACAATAAGCCCATGGTAAAAGAACGGGTTTTTCAAACAATTAAAAAACATGATCTGATCCAGCAAGGCGCACAAGTGATCGTGGGAATTTCCGGCGGTCCCGACTCAGTGTGCCTTCTTCATATTTTATCCCGATTGGTGCCGGAACTGCAGCTGAAGCTTTCTGCGGTACATGTAAACCATGGTCTTCGGGGAGCCGCTGCTGACGAGGATGAGAAGCGGACTGCTGCCTTTTGCGATTCCCTTGGGATTCCTTGCCGGATCTTCCGTGTGGATGCCGGTGCCTGCGCAAAGGAACAGGGGCTGACCGTAGAAGAAGCCGGCCGCCGGCTGCGGTATGATGCTTTTGAGGCTGTGCGGAAAGAATTGGGCGATGCCCGGATCGCCGTTGCCCATAATGCAGATGACCAGGCGGAGACGGTGCTCATGCGGATTCTGCGGGGGACCGGGATCAGCGGACTTGGCGGGATGGAATATCTCCGTCAGGATGGGGTGATCCGTCCGCTGTTGGATATTTCCCGAAAAGAGATCGAGGACTATTGTCGGGAGCATGCTTTGGATCCCTGCATGGATCAAAGCAACGAAAGTACCGATTATACGAGAAACCGGATCCGGCTGGAGCTTTTGCCTTATATCCGGGAAAACTTTAATGTGAACATCAATGACACTTTGGCCCGGTTGGCGGCCATTGCCCGTGAGGAATCCTCATGGGTGGACTCCCTTGCGGAAAAGCATCTTGCAGAAAATGAAGGACTGCTGCTTGCGCCTTTGCGGGAGCTTTCTCCTGTACTTCGGAAGAGGGTTCTTCTGCTTGCTTTGAAGAGGGCCGGTTTGGAGCAGGATGTGGCTGCGGTCCATTTGGATGCTGCGGAAAAAATGGTCATGGAAGGAACCGTTTCCAAGCAGATCGAATTTCCCCACGGCTATGTTTTAAAGATGGGATATGAGCGGGTGGAGATTATTTGCGGGACACCTGGAGGTGAATTGCCCCAAGGGGGCAAGAGAAGCCACCCTGGGGTGCCCCTTGACAGGGGAGCGCAACCCCTCCGTCCCTGCGGGACACCTCCCCTTGACAGGGGAGGCTCTATTGTTATGAAGCGGGTCAGTCGGGAGGAGTATGTGGGTTTTCTTTCCACCTCATCCACCGCAAGCGGTCCCCCTTCCCCTCAAGGGGAAGGCTCAAAGAAACCTTTCTGTCCCTGTGGGACGAAAGCTTTTATCTCTGTGGACCATGTGGAGGAAGCGGCTCTTACGGTGCGCACCCGGCGGCCGGGGGATTTTATTCGCCCCTTTGGTATGAAAGGCCGTAAAAGTCTCCAAAATTACTTTGTGGACAGAAAAGTTCCCCGGGAACTTCGGGATCGGCTTCCCCTGCTTTGCTTCGGCCAGGAAGTTCTTTGGATCCCGGGCTTGGGAATGAACGAAATTTGCCGCATTACAGATGCAACAGAAAACATCCTTTCTCTTGAATATTTTGAATAAATGTGGTACAATACCGCAACATACTTTTTTAAATAGACTTTTGGAGGACCTAAAGTTTTGAATAAGCTTGCAAGAAATTTAGGGATATATATCATCATTTTCGTGGCGGTTCTGGGCATTGCCTGGTTCGTACAGGGAAACAACAGCCCCACGATCGAAGCCGTAGAGTTTTCCGATTTCGTGGAATATCTCAAAGACGGCGAAGTTGTGGAATTGTCTTTAGTGGATACCACCATGACCGGGAAACTGCAGAACGGAACCTATATCTCCGCTTATGCGCCTTCGTCCATAGAACTGATGTATGTCAGCCAAAATTACGTATTCCCCCAGATCGAGGCCGGCACGTTAGTGGTCCTCAGCCAGAAACCGACAAACAACTGGTTCCTGTCTCTGCTCCCCACCGTGATCATGGTCGTGATCTTTATCCTTTTCTGGTACGTTTTCATGCAGCAAAGCCAGGGCGGCGGCAAGGGCGTTATGTCCTTCGGTCGGAGCCGTGCAAAGCTTCATAAAGAAGGAGACATGAAAAAGGTCACCTTCGCTGATGTTGCCGGACTTGACGAAGAAAAAGAAGAACTGGCAGAAGTCGTGGACTTCCTCCGGTCTCCCAAGAAATACACCAGCCTGGGTGCCCGTATTCCCAAGGGCATTCTGCTCGTAGGCCCTCCCGGAACCGGTAAGACCTACCTGTCCAAGGCTGCCGCAGGCGAAGCCGGCGTTCCCTTCTTCAGCATCAGCGGCTCCGACTTTGTGGAAATGTTCGTAGGTGTCGGTGCTTCCCGTGTCCGTGATCTGTTCGATCAGGCAAAGAAGAACTCTCCCTGTATCGTATTCATCGACGAAATCGATGCCGTTGGCCGTAAGAGAGGCGCAGGCCTGGGCGGCGGTCACGATGAAAGAGAACAGACCCTGAACCAGCTGCTGGTAGAAATGGACGGCTTCGGCGTGAACGAAGGCATCATCATTCTGGCTGCCACCAACCGTCCTGATGTTCTGGATCCCGCACTGCTGCGTCCCGGCCGTTTTGACCGTCAGGTGGTGATCGGCATTCCCGATATCAAGGGCCGCGAAGCCATCTTCCGGGTACACTCCAAGAACAAGCCTTTGGACGAAAGCGTGGATGCCAAGGTTTTGGCCCGCCGGACTCCCGGGTTTACTCCTGCTGACATCGAAAATATGCTGAACGAAGCTGCTCTTCTGACTGCCCGTCGGAACGGCAAGAAGATCCACATGGAAGAGATCGAAGAGGCCATTACCAAGGTCATCGCCGGTCCCGAAAAGAAGAGCCGGGTCATCAGCGAAGAAGAAAGAAAGCTTACCGCATATCACGAAGCCGGTCATGCCATTGTTGCAAGACTGCTCTCCAATACCGATCCTGTCCACATGGTAACCATCATTCCCAGAGGACGGGCTGGCGGATTCACCATGACTCTGCCTAAGGAAGACCGCTACTACGCTACGAAGGCCTCCATGGAAGAACGGATCATCCACCTGCTGGGCGGCCGGGTAGCCGAAAAGCTGACTCTGCAGGATATCAGTACCGGTGCCAGCAACGATCTGGAACGGGCCACGGATATCGCCAGAGACATGGTCACCAGATACGGTATGAGCGAACGGCTGGGTCCCGTAAACTACAGCAGCTCCGACGAAGTTTTCCTGGGCAAGGATTTCTCCACCCGGAAGAACTACTCCGAAGAGATCGCTTCCGAAATCGACAAGGAGATCCGTTCCATTATCGAGAGCTCCTTTGCCCGGGCAGAACAGCTTTTGACCGACAATATCGAAAAGCTGCATGAAGTCGCCCAGGCCCTCCTTGAAATCGAAACGCTGGATGGCGAACAGTTCGAAGAACTTTTCTCCGGAAAGAAGTCCAAGGATGAACTGGTCAGCAGCGTTCATGATATGGAACAGGCCAAGAAGGTGCGCCACGCAGAAGAAGCTGCTGCACGCCAGGCTGAACTGGAAGCAGAAGAAGAGGCTGCCCGTCTGCAGGCTGAAAAGGAAGCCGAAGAATGGGATGCAAATGCACAGCGCTTCACGGTAAATGGCAACGCGCAGGCCCACCGGATCCCCAGACCTGCTCCTGCTGTAAAGGAAAAGGCTCCTGAAGAGGATCAGGAAGAAGAAAGCAATGACCAGGAAGAAGAAAGTAAAGATCAATAAGTTTAAAATGGGTCGGGCCATTGCCGGTCTGATCATCATCATAATCGCTATTATCCTGTTGGTACAGGGCTGCAACGGCAATGCAGAAGAGCCTGCAGGGCCGGCAGGTGAGCCTGCGGGTCCCGTAAGCGGTCAGGAAGATCCCGTTGATGTGCCGGAGCCCCCGGCAGAACCGGATCCCGAACCGGAAGTTCCTGCGGATCCTCCGGAAGCACCTCCTGAAGAGCCTCCTGCGGACGAGCCCCTGGTGGACCTGCCCGAAACCAGCGATGGTCCGGTACAGCTGACGGATGAAGAGATCTCCGATATGGACATCCTTATCCTGGTCAACAAGACTTACACCCTGGCCTCGGACTACGAGCCTGCGGATCTGGCTCCCATTAAGTACTATGCGGAAGACCGGTCCCCTGCGGCCCGGTTTATGCGGCAGGAAGCGGCAGACCATTTCCACGAAATGATCGAAGCGGCTGCGGCGGACGGATACACCATCGTCATGACCACCGCTTATCGTTCCTACGGATTCCAAAGTACCCTGTGGAACAATTATGTTGCCAGGGACGGCGAGGAAGCTGCCTCAAAGTACAGCGCCCGCCCTGGAACCAGCGAACACCAAACCGGCCTTGCGGCGGATGTTTCCGCAGCTTCCGTAAACTTTGCTCTGACGCAGGATTTCGGAGCAACGGAAGAAGGCAAATGGCTGGCTGAAAATGCTCATAAATACGGATTTATTCTCCGCTATACGAAAGAAGGAGAAGAAATTACCGGATATATGTACGAACCCTGGCACTTCCGCTATGTAGGCGAGGATGTGGCGAAAGAGATCCACGAGCTGGGATGCACCTTAGAAGAATACTTACTCAAGTAAACATTGAATTGAAAAGAAATGTGTAGTTTAAGAAATTGAAAGGAGTTTACAATGGCTTATTATTTTGACGAACCTTCCCGTACTTTTAGTGAATACCTTCTGGTGCCCGGATATTCCTCCGCGGAATGCCGGCCTGAAAATGTAAGCCTTCGGACTCCTTTGACCAAGTTCCGCAAGGGCGAAGAAGAAGCTGCCATCACCATGAACATTCCCATGGTTTCCGCTATCATGCAGGCCGTATCCGACGATCGGCTGGCAATTGCGCTGGCTAAGGAAGGCGGCGTTTCCTTCATCTACGGTTCTCAGACCATCGAAGATGAAGCCGCTATGGTAGCCCGTGTAAAGAGCCACAAGGCAGGCTTCGTAAAGAGTGACTCCAACATCCGTCCCGATCAGACCCTGGCAGACATTTTGGCACTGAAGGCCAAAAGCGGTCATTCCACCGTTGCTGTTACCGATGACGGTACTGCAGACGGTAAGGTCGTCGGTCTGGTTACCAGCCGTGACTATCGTGTAAGCCGGATGTCTTTGGACACCAAGGTTTCCGAATTCATGACTCCCCTGGAAAAGCTGATCTACGCAGAAGAAGGCGTAACTCTGTCTGAAGCAAATGACATTCTGTGGGACCACAAGCTGAATGCACTTCCCATCCTGGACAAGAAGGGTCGTCTGACTCACTTCGTATTCCGGAAGGACTATGAATCTCATAAAGAAAACCGCCTGGAGCTGCTGGATGCTCACAAGCGGTATGTAGTAGGTGCCGGTATCAATACCCGTGACTATGCTGATCGTGTTCCTGCACTGCTGGATGCTGGTGCAGACGTTTTGTGCATCGACTCTTCCGAAGGTTTCTCCGAATGGCAGGCTTTGACTCTGGCTCATATCCGCAAGGAATACGGCGACAGCGTAAAGGTTGGTGCCGGTAACGTTGTTGACAGAGAAGGCTTCCTGTTCTTAGCCGAAGCCGGCGCAGACTTCATCAAGGTCGGTATCGGCGGCGGTTCCATCTGCATCACCAGAGAACAGAAGGGCATCGGCCGCGGTCAGGCAACTGCTGTTATCGAAGTTGCTGCAGCCCGTGACGAATACTTCAAGAAGACCGGTATCTATATCCCCATCTGTTCCGACGGCGGTATCGTACATGACTACCACATGACTCTTGCTTTGGCCATGGGTTCCGACTTCCTCATGCTGGGCCGTTACTTCGCTCGTTTCGACGAAAGCCCCGGCGCAAAGCTGAACATCAACGGCAACTATGTTAAGGAATACTGGGGCGAAGGTTCCAACCGTGCCCGTAACTGGCAGCGTTATGACCTGGGCGGCGCAGGCAAGCTCTCCTTTGAAGAAGGTGTTGACTCCTACGTTCCCTATGCCGGTACCCTTAAGGACAATGTAAATCACACTCTGGCAAAGGTTCGCTCCACCATGTGCAACTGCGGCGCACTGAGCATTCCCGAACTGCAGAGAGACGCCAAGATGACTTTGGTTTCCGCAACCAGTATCGTAGAAGGCGGCGCTCACGACGTAATCCTGAAGGACAGCACTGCAGCTCCCGTCAGATAGAAAGACCGCAAAAATTTAAGTAGATGTTTCGTATCCCGGTTTCCGTTACCAAGGCGGAGGCCGGGATATCTGTTTTCTCGGAGGGAATATGTTCCAAAACCTGAAAATCGTAAGCTAAAGCCCATCGGGGAACATCCGGATCCAGCTTGCGCAGAAAGCGGTCGTAGCACCCCTTGCCGAAGCCGATGCGGTTTCCGCTTTGGTCAAAAACGACACCGGGGAAAAGGATCAGGTCGATTTTTTCCGGGTTTGCTCTTTCACAGGCGGCCGGAGAAGGTTCCCGGATCCCAAGCGGTGAAGTCTGGAAATATTTTTCTTCCAGCGAGGGAACGATATAGGGGATGATTTGAAATTCCGGATCCGTAAAGGGCAGCACTGCGGTTTTTCCCGCACGCAAAGCCTCCCGAATGAGGATCTCGGTTCCGGGTTCGTTTTTAAAACTGCTGTAGAGCATGACCGTTTTTGCCGATTTCCATTCCCGGCTTCCAAGGATCGTCTCCGTTATGGTCAGAGATGCCCCGGTGACAAAATCCGGCTCCAGCTCATTGCGCTTTTTCATCATTTCTTTTCTGAGAGTATTTTTATCCATAGGTTCATTATAAAGTGAAACCGCAGCTGCATGCAAGCCATGCTTGCCGGCTTGACATTTTTCGGAAAGTGGCATACCATAAATTTTTGGTAAAACTTCTTATATGTATGTTGTAAAAATCAATTTCTGTGGTAAAAGATATATTGTGTTATGGGAAATATTCCCGCTTAGGAAAAGACAGAAGGGAAGCTGTAAATGCAGAACGAAAAAAAGCTTTGGCAAAAAACACGGATGGAACTCTTCCGTGATTTTAATTGTAAGGAAGAAGGCCTCAGCAGCGGCGAGGCAATGGAAAGATTGAATCAGTACGGCCCCAACGAGCTGCAGGGAGGAAAAAAGAAAAGCACCCCCCGGATCTTCGTGGAGCAGTTTGCGGATTTTTTGGTCATTATTTTGATCGTGGCGGCAGTGGTTTCTGCAGTTCTCAACGACGTGGAAAGCACCATTGTTATTTTGGCGGTGATCACCATGAACGCCATTATCGGCACGGTTCAAACCGTAAAGGCTGCAGCCTCTTTGGACAGTCTGAAACAGATGTCTGCACCTACCGCCAAGGTTCTTCGGGATGGTTCTGTTCAGCAGATCCCCGGTAAGGATGTTGTTCCCGGCGATGTGGTCATTCTGGAAGCCGGTGATTCTGTTTGTGCCGATGGCCGTTTGCTGGAGTGTGCCAGCCTGAAATGCGCAGAAAGTGCCCTGACCGGCGAAAGCCTGCCTGTTGAAAAGGATCGTCAGGAGATCGAGGGCGAAGTGCCCTTAGGCGATCGTAAGAATATGGTATTCTCCGGAAGTTTCGTAACCTATGGCCGTGCCAAATTCCTGGTAACCTCTACCGGTATGAACACGGAGATGGGTAAGATCGCAGCTCTGCTGAAGAGCACCGACGAAAAGAAAACTCCGCTGCAGATCAGCCTGGATCAGTTCGGCAAGAAGCTGTCCATCATCATTATCGTGATCTGCGCCTTACTTTTTGCTGTCAGCGTATTTGTCCGCGGCGACAATGTAATGGAAGCCTTCCTCTTTGCTGTTGCCCTGGCGGTAGCTGCCATTCCGGAAGCTCTTTCCTCCATCGTAACCATCGTTCTTTCTTTTGGTACACAGAAGATGGCCAGGGAGAACGCGATCATAAGAAAGCTTCAGGCCGTAGAAGGCCTGGGCAGCGTGTCTGTTATTTGTTCCGATAAGACCGGTACTCTGACCCAGAACAAGATGACCGTTAAGAAGCTCTATGTGGGCGGCAGGATCATCAGCACATCTGATGCAAAGCTGGACGATCCTTCCCACGAGCTGCTTCTGCGGGCTGCGCTTCTTTGCAGCGATGCTACCGTAGATGAACACGGTGAAGTGGGCGATCCCACGGAAACCGCTTTGGTTCGCCTTGGGGAAGGGTATGACCTGGATGAAGATCAGGTTCGGGGACAGTGGCCCCGCCTGACGGAGATCCCCTTCGACTCTGACCGAAAGATGATGTCCACGGTTCACGAAATGGATGGTCGGATCCAAATGGTCACCAAGGGCGCCGTAGACGTACTGCTTGATCGGGCTGTTATTGATCCCAGGGATCGCGCTTTGATCGAAGCTGCCAACGAACAGTTCTCCAGTGAAGGACTTCGTGTTTTAGCCTTTGCCAGAAGAGATTTAGACCGGACGTCTGTAAGTTTGGCTGACGAAAGCCAAATGCAGTTTATCGGGCTCATCGCTATGATGGATCCTCCCAGAGTGGAATCCCAGCCTGCAGTTGCCGAGTGTATCGCAGCCGGCATCCGGCCCATTATGATCACCGGTGACCACAAGATCACCGCTTCCGCCATTGCCCGGGAAATCGGCATCCTGACCGAGGGTACCGAAGCTGTGGAAGGCGCTGTTATCGAAACCATGAGCGATGAAGAACTGAAGGAATTCGTTCCCAGAGTCTCTGTATACGCCCGGGTATCTCCCGAGCATAAGATCCGGATCGTTCGGGCCTGGCAGGAAAGAGGAAATCTGGTTGCCATGACCGGTGACGGTGTAAATGACGCTCCCGCTTTGAAGCAGGCCGACATCGGTGTCGCTATGGGTATTACCGGCACGGAAGTATCCAAGGACGCTGCAGGTATGGTTCTGACGGATGACAATTTCGCCACTATCGTAAAGGCTGTAAAGAACGGCCGAAACGTTTACGCAAATATCAAGAAGGCCATCCAGTTCCTTCTGTCCGGCAACACCGCCGGTATTCTGATGGTGCTGTATGCCTCTTTGGCAGGTTTGCCCGTACCCTTTGCTGCGGTCCATCTGCTGTTTATCAATCTGCTGACAGACAGCTTGCCTGCCATCGCTCTTGGACTGGAACCTCACACCGACGGCGTAATGAGAGAGAAACCCCGTCCCAGAAGCGAAGGGATCCTCACCAAGGCATTCCTCACCAACGTGGGACTGGAGGGTTTGGTCATCGCCATTGCCACCGCCATCTCCTTCCATGTAGGTCTGCTCAATGGTGACGCTGCGCTGGCCAGCACTATGGCTTTCGCTACCCTGTGCCTGAGCCGTCTCTTCCACGGCTTCAACTGCAAGGCAGATCGTCCCGTACTGTTCACCAAGCGATTCCTGAACAATCGGACGCTGCTTATGGCCTTCGGCGCAGGCGTGCTGCTTTTAGCACTGGTCCTCCTGGTTCCCGGCCTTAAGGGCCTCTTCCAGGTAGCCTTCCTGAGCCTGCCCATGCTGGGCACTATCGTAGGTTTGGCCATCGCAAGCATGTTAGTGATCCAGCTGCTGAAGCTGATCCGGACTGCGGGACGGAAGTAAACTTCTGTGATGTTAAAGTATAAAAGGTCATTCCTTATGGAATGACCTTTTTATTTGTTTTGGAGGATGCTTACGGAAAGAAGGTGTAGCTCTCCCTCAAGAAGAACGTTTGACTGTGGGCTCTATGAAAGTTGGTGAGGGTTGCCTCATAATTCCCGAGCCGAGTACCTCTGCCGATCTGGAGGAAATTCCTCTTCAGGGAGGGAGGTAGAGAATTGAATCTCCTTGAAAAATGTTGTGTGCAGTTTATAATATTAGCAAAGGGATTTTATGGGAAAGGGGATACAAAATGAAGAAAAAAACACGAAGGAAAAAATGGATTTTATCGGCCATCGCAGCGGTGGTCGTGATCCTTCTCGTCTGGAGCATTTGGGGAAATACGGCTTTGGAACTGAACCACATTGCCGTAAAAAGCGAGCGGCTGCCAAAGGGGTTTGACGGCTATCGTATAGCACAGGTTTCGGATCTGCACAATGCTTCCTTTGGGGAGAATAATGAAAAATTGCTGACCATGCTGCGGGAGGCAAAGCCGGATATGATCGCTATTACCGGCGATATGGTGGACTCCCGCCGGACCGATATTGACGTCGCTTTGGATTTTGCCCGGGAGGCGGTGGAGATCGCTCCTTGCTATTATGTGCCCGGCAATCACGAATCCCGGATCCCGGATTTTGAAAGGCTTGAGAACGGTTTGAAAGAGGCGGGGGTTACGACCTTCCGAAACGGGGACATTCCTTTGAAAAAGGACGGTGCTGAGGTTCGGCTGGTCTTTCTGGATGATCCTGCATTTCACGATGTGAGTGATTCTGGTGCATATCTTTCCTATGCCTGGGATCAGATTCTGGAAGAAACCTGGTTTTTTATGGGGAAGCCGGAATTTTACAACCCCTCAGTCAGCGATGCTGACAGCTCCCCTTCACAGGGGAGCCTTACGACTCAGCCCTTCTCCATTGTTCTGTCCCATCGGCCGGAAGCTTTTGATGCCTATTGTGAGATGGGTGCCGACCTGGTGCTTACGGGGCATGCCCACGGCGGTCAGTTCCGTCTGCCTTTTGTTGGCGGTCTGGTTGCACCTCATCAGGGACTTTTGCC
>SVCV01000021.1 GCA_015058185.1 Clostridiales bacterium
TTCACATAGGTGGGGCGAACCACATCGCCTACCATGCCAGGCAAGCTCAGGCAGCCTTCTGCTTCGTTATTTTCTCCGGACATTTCCACGATCTCGGGATTTACTACGTAGAACAGACCGTCTTCTTCGGTCTCCACTACGAACATCCGGCGGAGAATGCCTACCTGAGGAGCAGCCAGGCCTACGCCCTGTGCGTCTCTCATGGTTTCTACCATATCATCAAGGATCTGACGGATCCGGTCGTTCACTTCGGGAACTTCCTTACACCGCTTCCGTAAAACTTCGTCGCCTTCCACTACAATATTTCTTAAAGCCATGATAATTCCTCCTATAAAAAGCTGTATGGATTAATGTCTGCGGAAAAGAGCCACACTTTATCTTTTTCGGCGGTCACTTTCTTTCGCAAATAGTCGATAACGGCGGTATACAGTCTCAGGTTCTCCGGCAGTACCTTTACCAAAAGCTGCTGGCGATAGTAACCGTTGACTTTGTTGATGGGGGCTTCGTGGGGCCCTAATATATAAGGACTGTGTTCCTGGCCGGACTTTCGCAAAAAGGCTTCCCGGATCTTAGTCCCGGCGGAAGCGGCTTCTTCCTCATCCTCCGCGGCCACCACCAACTGGATCAGGTCGCTGAAAGGCGGATATTGAAGCTGTTTCCGGATAAAGATCTCTTCTTTGTAGAAGGTTTCGTAATCCTGGGCCGCTGCGGAAGTTACCGCATAGTGGTCAGGGGTATAGGTTTGGATGATGACCCGGCCCTGCATGTCCCCTCTTCCGGCCCGGCCTGCGGCCTGGGTGATCAATTGGAAGGTCCGTTCGGGGGAACGATAATCCGGGATATTTAAGGATACATCGGCGGAGATAACGCCTACGAGGCCTACATTGCGGAAATCCAGCCCTTTCGCTACCAACTGAGTACCGATGAGGATCTGGGTCTTTCCCTTTCGGAAACGGTTTAAAATGGCCGCTGCGCTTCCCTTTTTTTTCACCGTATCCAGATCCATGCGCTCAATGGCAGCATCTGGGAAGGCTTGTCGGGTCAGTTCCTCCACCTTTTCCGTTCCTGCACCGAATTGGCGCAGGTAGGGTCCCTTACAGGAAGGACAGTGATCCGGCAAAGGTTTGTGCCGGCCGCAATAGTGACAAACCGCCTCGCCTCTTTGGCGGTGGTAAGTCATGGAGATGCCGCATTCCGGGCATTTGACCACATAGCCGCATTCTCTGCAGGACAGGAAGGTGGAATAGCCTCTCCGGTTCAGGAACAGGATCACCTGCCGCCCTTCGTTCAGGCAAGTCTCCATTTCGGAGAACAAAGCCCGGCTGAAAATGCTTCGGTTCCCCGCCTTCAATTCTTCCCGCATATCCATAACTTCAACGGAGGGCAAGGGATTTTTATTGTATCTCTCTTTCAAGAGGATCTCTTCGTATTCCCCCTTAGCGGCTTTATAGGAAGCCGTCATGGACGGGGTCGCGCTGCCCAAAACCACGAGGGCTCCGTGGCGGCGGGCCAATTGCTCCGCAACTTCTGCGGTGTCGTATTTGGGGGTCATATCGGATTTATAGGTGGTTTCGTGTTCCTCATCCAGGATCACAGTACCCACATTGGTCAGGGGCGCAAAGATGGCAGACCGGGCACCGATCACGATCCGGGCCTGTCCCTGTTTCAAACGCATCCACTCGTCGTAACGCTCACCCTGGGAAAGTTTGCTGTGAAGGACAGCCACTTCTTCCCGGCCGAACCGATCCAGAAATCGGGAGACGATTTGGTCCGTCAGGGAGATCTCGGGGACCAGCACCAAAGCCGTACGGCCAAGAGCCAAACACTCCTGCACCACCCGCATATATAATTCGGTCTTTCCGCTTCCGGTAACGCCCCGGATCAGGAAAGTCCGATGTTCTCTTTTTTCCAGCCAGGGACGGATCCGTACCATGGCCTTCGCCTGTTCTTCCGTAAGTTCCGGAACCGCCGGCTTTTCCTCCGACATTTCCAGCTCCGGCCGCCGGACCTTTCCTCTCTTGGAGGGTTTGCCCGCCGGGACAAAGCATTTCACAGCATCGATGTACCGACAGAAGTACCGTTCCTTCATCCACCGACAGACTTCTAAGGACTCCGAGGTCAAAGAGATCTCCGGATCTTTGGAGTCGATCTCCCGGATCCGGGTGATGCCTTCGGGAGCCGTCTCTGATACTTCAAAGACGTAAGCTTCCCGCAATTTGTTCCCCCGTGCAAAGGGAACGAAGACCTTATCCCCGGAATGGACCTCAGAAAGATCCGCCTTGTAGGTGTAGAACTGATCTGTCTGATTGCTGCTGTTATCTATAATGACATCTACATAACCCATGCTTTGCCTTATCTTGCGAAATCGCAGCCGCAGTAGTTTTGGCGATAGAGCCCGTAGGCTTTGGAAAGCTCTACGGACCGGCCATAGCCATTTTTCTTCTTAAAATCCCGGTCCAAAAACTCCAGACCGTAGGTCTGGGCGATCTCCTGACCGAGAACACGCAATAACTTGTAATTTTTGTGGGGGCTTACGGAAAGAGTGGTTCCGAACACTTCAAAGCCCAGTTCTTTTGCCTTACGGGCCGTTTCTTCGAGACGAAGACGGAAGCAAACCGTACACCGGGAACCTCCCTCAGGCTCGTCCTCCAGTCCTGCACAAGCCTCTATATACCGCTCCGGATCATAGTTTCCCAAAACCAGAGGACAAACTCCGGCCACGCTCTCTTCCTCCCGGCAAACCTGCTTTTGTGCGGCAAGCCGCTTCTCATATTCCTCCCCATCTGTAATGTTGGGGTTGTAGAAGAAGACGGTGGTCTCATATTCCTCCCGGAGGCTCTCCAGAACGGAAGTGCTGCAGGGTCCGCAGCAGCTGTGAAGCAAAAGCTTTTTCTTGTCGGTCATAGTGCGCCCCTAAGAATTGGTCTCCCCTAACCGGCCATCGTTATAATGCTTCCGGCAAAGGGATACGTACATGTCGTTGCCGCCGATGACGATCTGTTCACCGGTCTTCACGATCCGGCCGTCCGCTACTCGGGCGACCATGGTGGCCTTCCGGCCGCACCAGCAGATAGTTTTGATCTCTTCGATCTTATCAGCGTAGACAAGGAAGTAATAGGAACCTTCGAAAAGCTCGTTCTTAAAGTCGTTTTTCAGGCCGTAGGCCAATACGGGAACATCGAAGCTGTCCACGATCTCCGCCAGTTCCTGCACATGATGCTTTTTGAGGAACTGACATTCGTCAACCAAAATGCAGTCGATCTTCTGTTTTTCGTTTTCCTGGCAAAACAGTTCCAGGATATTGGTATCTTCAAAAACGCAGACAGCAGGATGGGTGATGCCGATCCGGGAGGTAACGGTCCCCAGCTCGTAGCGATCATCCAGTCCGGAAGTCAGTACCAAAACATTTTTGCCCCGCTCTTCGTAGTTGTGGGCAACCTTAATGACCTCGGTGCTTTTTCCTGCGTTCATCGTGCTGTAACGATAGTATAATTGTGCCATTTGTCTCTCCATTGTTGTCTAAAATCTACTATATATTACTTATCATTTTATTGTACCTGAACAAGGCTTTAAAAGCAACCTTAAAAGCGGGCAAAGGCGGCTTTCCGGCATAAAAAAAACACCCTCGAAATCGAGGGTGTTTTTAAGCAGAAAAAATGGTCGCTGCCACATCAGCGACCACTTTCCAAGGGTTGGTGGTGCCCAGACCCGGAATCGAACCAGGGACACGTAGATTTTCAGTCTACTGCTCTACCTACTGAGCTATCTGGGCGAATTATGGTGGGCCATCAGGGACTTGAACCCAGGACCCGCCGGTTATGAGCCGGATGCTCTGACCAACTGAGCTAATGGCCCAAATTTATACATCATCGAGGTGTTCTTACTTGGTCGGGGTGACAGGATTTGAACCTGCGACCCTCTGCTCCCAAAGCAGATGCGCTACCAAGCTGCGCTACACCCCGTTGGTGTCCTAAAATGGCAGGGGCAGAAGGACTCGAACCCTCGGCACGCGGTTTTGGAGACCGCTGCTCTACCAACTGAGCTATACCCCTATATCCTACGGGGAAAATGGCGGAGAAGGTGGGATTCGAACCCACGCACCGGTAAACCCAGCCTAACGGTTTAGCAAACCGTCCTCTTCAGCCTACTTGAGTACTTCTCCATTTAACCGCCGCAACAACTATTATAACTAAACGCAGGGGCAAATGCAAGCTTTTTTTTCGGAAATTTTCAACAGGCTAAAAAGCTTTAAATTTCAACGGTTTCCGCCATTTTTAAGGGTCGCTCAGAAAAACTTATTCTTCCTCATCCAGCTCCAATGCACTCAGTCCGCCCACCTCGGTAACGGGCAAAGAGAACACCACCGCACCGGCCTTCGTCTGGGTTCCGGCATCGTGAATGATAGCCTTCATAATGGGGGTTTTCTCGCTGGATCTGGCAACGATAAAAACCAGTTCCTTTTCGCTGGCGATGGATACGCCGAAGAATTTCTTGGCAGATTCCAAACCGATGCCCTTGGCGTGAACGCTGGTACCGCCTCTGGCGCCTGCGCTTCTTGCAGCATCCATGACCATATCCGTATATCCTTCGTTAGCGATTGCAATGATCAGCTGATAATCCATAGCTTCTCCCACCTTCTTCTCACATCCTTTCCCTTCCGGGCCGTTTTCCGATTCCTCACACAGGCATTTCGCCAGCTGGCCGCCGCCGATACTGCTGACGGGAACGGCTAACATGATCCCATTTCCGGGAAGATCGATCCGCATATGTCTGCGCACATCCCGGATCAGCTCGTGAGCACGATCCCGGGTGGCGAGATTAAACAAGACAGCCTTTTCCGAAGCCTCCAGCCCAAGGTAATCCAACACTTCCCGGCTGGCAGTGCCCTTTCCGAAAGTGCCCAGGATCACAGGCAGGTTATGCTCCTTAAAGATAGAGATAAACCCTTCTGCCTGCTTTCTGTCCGTTATGGTAATTACAAAATTGATTTCCTTCATAGGTTTCTCCTTACAGGGTCTCCACCCCAGGGGAATTGGCAGGATACATTAAAGATCAATGATCTCGTCATCCACTTCTGTAACTTCAATGATTTCTTCGGAAACTTCTTCCTGAGCTGCAGCCTTACCCTGCTTGATCTTATATACAAGACCCATGATCTGTACGATGATCAAAGGCATCATGGCAACCATGGACACAACGCCGAAAGCGTCGGTAACAACATTGCCACCTACTCCATCTGCAACACCCATTGCCAAGGGAAGCAGGAAAGTGGCAGTCATGGGACCGGAAGCTACGCCGCCGGAGTCGAAAGCAATGGAGCTGAAGATCTTGGGAACAAAGAAAGTCAGTGCCAAAGCAATCACATAACCGGGGATCAGGAAATACATGATAGAGATACCCGTCAATACCCGAACCATGCTCAGGGCAAGGGCACCGGCTACGCCGATGGAGAGACAAGTATTCATAGCTTTATAAGGAATGGCACCGGAGGTCAGCTCCTCTACCTGCTTGTTCAGCACGTGAACAGCAGGTTCTGCGGAAACGATAAAGTAACCGATCAGGGCACCGATGGGGATCAGGATCCAGTTATAGGGAAGCTCTGCGATCAGCTTGCCGATATAGTTGCCTACGGGCATGAAGCCTACGTTAACGCCGGTCAGGAACAAAACCAAACCTACATAGGTATAGACCAAACCTACGACGATCTTGATCATTTGGTTTTTGGGAATGCGCAGGAAAAAGACCTGGAATACCAGGAAGAACCCTACGATGGGAGCCAGGGCGATGGCAACCTCTTTGCAGTAATGCGGAAGTGCATGGGAAAACAGCCCCCAGAGTTCCTTGGTATCTGCTACATTGGGGATCTCAACGGGAGTATAGGCACCGCCCTCGGGAGCAAATACCAAACCCAGGATCATAACGGCCATAATAGGTCCTACGGAGCCTAAAGCAACAAGACCGAAACTGTCATTATTCGCGTGACGGTCACTTCGGATGAACGCAACACCCACACCGAAGGCCATGATAAAGGGCACGGTCATAGGTCCGGTGGTTACCCCGCCGGAGTCAAAAGCTATCGCCCAGAATTCCGGAGAAACAAAAGCTGCCAAAATAAAGACGATGATGTAGCAAACGATCAGAATATAGGAAAGGCGGATCCGGAACAAAATACGAAGCAGCCCCACAACGAGGGCGATACCAACGCCCAATGCAACGGCACCGATCAGGATCCCATTGGGGATCGTGGGAACCTGCGTAGCGAGAACCTGAAGATCCGGTTCCGAAACCGTGATCCCTACACCCAGAATAAAGCTGACCAGAATGACTACCCACAGTTTCCGGGATTTGGTCATAAAAGCACCGACCTTTTCCCCGATGGGTGTCATGGACATTTCTGCGCCCAATGTAAAAGTACCCATACCCACAATAAGGAAGATGGCGCCGATGGTAAAAGCCATCAGGGTGCTTCCGGGGATAGGTGCTATGGAAAAACACAATATGAGAACGATGATGGTGATGGGAAGAACCGAAGAAAGAGATTCTTTGATCTTTTCCATCAATATAGTCTGTCGCTGGAGCAAGAATTCTCCCCCTTTCTCCCTAATTGTATTCCCTGAAATTGTATCAAAGAAACACTATCTTTGTCCATAAAATCCCTGTAAAGATCCTGCGCAGGCCATCAGGCGTTCCGGATAGGCTTCCGGAAGAAAATATAGATCAGAATACAAGCTGCGGGACAAATCAGCATACCGGGATAGAAAACTGCCATATCCGCATGACCGTAGATGAAACCTGCGATAATGGGACCCAGCATCATGCCCAGATCCAGCCCGATGTAATAGGTGCTGGTACCGAGACCTCTCTTGCCCTCCCCTGCCAAAGTAATGGCTGCAGCCTGGGAAACGGAGCACATGATCCCGTAGCCGCCGGCCATGAACAAAGCCGCAGCAAACAGAAGCACATTGCCGTTCATAAAAGCGAAGCAAAGGAGCGACAGGATGGAGCTGATAATACATATAAAAAGGAAACGGCGATAAGGCACCGTATTAAAAGCTTTCCCAAGCCCTACCCGCAGAACGATCAGGAAAACTGCATAAATGGTGAAATACCACTCCGTATTTACATGGAGATCCACCGCCTTAACATAAGTCAAGAGGAACGACTGGTTGCCATAATACGGGATGGTGAAAAATACGATGATCAAAGCGATGGGGATCGCCTTCTTTTCCAAAACAGAGAAGCCCTTCTTCACGGCACCCGCCTTTTTGATGGGCAGTCCGCCGTCCCGGATGCAATGGACCAGGATCAGAGACAAAATGGCGCAGGCACCGGTAACGAGGAAAGAAAAACGATATCCGAAGTGTCCGGAAACAAAGATCCCGATAGGGGGAGCCACAGCCATGCCCAGGGCCTGAACGGTGCCGTACAGCCCCATGGAAGATCCCACCTTTCCGGGAGGAACGATGGAGGCCAGCCAGGAAGACATGGCGATGGAGCAGCTGGCAAAGCCGATACCGTCCAGCACACGGCCGATCAACAGGAAATTGGCTCCGGGAGAAAAGACATAGATGCAGCTGCCGGACAAAAGGAACAAACAGCCCATCATGGCAAGGCGCCGCTTAGGGATCCGATCCGCTAAATTACCCGCAAAGGGTCGGCAGATCAGGGAGGTCATATTCATAATCCCCACAATGATCCCCATCAGGAGCCCTTTTCCGCCCATGCTCTCCGCATAGCCGGCAATAATGGGAGCTGTCAGGATGGGACATATCATATAGCAGAAGCTGGCCGCAAGGATCAGCACTGCGTCTCTGGAGTACTTTTGTTCAGACATGGTTTTCTTCTTTCCGATTAAAAATTTAACATTACTATTTTAAACCCAGAATTTGTGATGCGCAACCTGCTTTTTCAACCCCTCCGGCTATTTGAGCAGCAGCGCCTCAAGAACAAAGAAGGACCTCTCCTTTCGGAAAGGTCCCTCTTTTTCGTGTGCAAAATGTATTTGGAAGGAAATTGTTTTAGATGTCAAGCTGCATAACGGGACTCAGGTCTGTCAGATCGAATACCGCTACCAGATTGGGATTGCAGATATAGACGTAATCGTCAATGTACATACCCCGGGCGTTGGACATGAGATACCACCAGTCATCGCACTGGATGGAGAAGGTACCCCTTTGATAGAAGCCCTGCTCTTCCGAATAACCGAAGATCACGTATTCTTCCTCCGTGGGGAATGCGATCAGATCCTTTTCCGCGGAAACCAGGATCGCTTTGTGGTTGTTCAAGGCAACGGACCAATAGGAATCCAAAAGCAAGGTGGATTTTTCCCGAACATCCGCAGGGTCGCTGGTATCGAACATAGACAGTTTCATGGTCTTGGTCCAGCCTGTCTCCTCGTCCGCATCCATGCCCAAACCTAACAGACGGCCATCTGCGAAGGGATGGAGATACTGAGAGAATCCGGGGATCTTAAGGGCACTGAGAACCTGAGGTGCATTGGAATCGGACAGATCCACCGCAAAGAGAGGATCCGTTTCCCGGAAGGTTACAAAGTAGCCGATATCGCCGGTAAAGCGAACGGAATAGACCCGTTCATCCTCGCCCAAGCCCTCGACGCTGCCGGTCTTGTTCAGATCCATGTCCAGCACAAAGAGGGCATTGGTGGTCACATCGTCGCTCCACTCGTAATTGACCCAGCCATGGGATTCGTCGGTATAAGAAGTGTAGGAATAGTCATTCACGGTGGTGACTACCCGGAAATGATCATCATATTCATCCATGGAGAACTGGTTCAGCAAGGTTCCGGGAACTTTGCCTTCCGCAGCCAGATACAGAGCCCCATCATTTAATTCAAAGCGCAGAATTTCAGTGCAGGAGGTCTCCTTGTAGGTTTCCACGATGTAGGGACCCTCTTCTACGGGATCGCTGATCTGGGTGTCATATACCGTACGGGTCAAATAGAGGTTTTCATAATTCATGTAAACGGTATTCCCGCCGCCGGCTACGGAACGGTTGGAAAGAATGTTTCCGCTGTTCACATCGATGGCAGAAATAACGGTGTAGCCTGCAAATCTGGGAGTTTCCACCATGCAGATATCGGAGGAAGCCACCAGTTCATCCTCACCGCCCCTGTAAAGGTAAGGAATGTAGGTTTCCGGATCTTCCTTATCAAAGCTCCGAACCGAATAGCTGGTCAGCAGATAAAGGGTCCCGCCAGTAAGCCGGGAAGTGAGATAGTAACCGTCCTGGCCTGCTGTGGTCAGTTTTCTGGGCATAGCCCGATTGGAAATGTCGTAGACCACGATCTCTGTACGCTCGGAATATTCCACGGGTTTGACCGCCATCCTCTGGTGGGATCTGTCCGCATATTCGGAAACGCTCAAAACGACCATAAGACGATCGCCGTCCACATACATTTCGGAAGGATATTCGTAATACTGATACCCTTTCTCATCCTTGTTCCCCTTTCCGACCTGGAAGGAGGAGATCTTTTTGGTGTTTCTTCCGGCAGCATCCACGATCTTTACCGTGTCGCCGCTGAGAACATAGATATACTCACCGTCGGTCTTTACGATATCCCCTTCATCGATGCCTTCGACTTGTACATTGGTTCCGGAATAGTCGCCGCCCTTTTCTGCTTCAGGAACTCCCATAGCCGTATCATTTACGACAAAATCCCCTGCGGGAGCTTCCGGTGCAGGCATCGGTGCAGACTCTGCCGCATCTTCCATAACAGCGCCGCCGAAACCGCCGAAGCCTAAGAAATGAAAGCCGTCGTCCCGATAGCCGCCGCTGAAGGCGAAAGCGGAAAAGGCCTTGGCTACGTCCTCATAACTGACCCCTTCTCTGGTTGCCAGATCCGGATTCGGCGTATGCGGTTTGGGATCCCGGTCGGAATCTCCCAGCAAGGCCTGCCAGTCCGTAGGAACATCCTCTGGCTTGTCAGGAGGAATGTAGCCGGGGAGCTTTGTGGGATCCGTCCTGGAACTTTGCAGGAGGTCCTGATAGCTGAGCCCGTCATAAGGCTGTCCCATGGCATAGGTACCGCCGAAAATAATACAGATACATAAGATCACAGCTACGGGAATGGTGATCCGTTTGAATGTCTTCTGTTTCTTCATATGTGATTACCCCTCTTTTCGTGCAGTATATCTGATGTTCATTAGACGTATACTAAAAGAAAAAGTTCCGAAAAATTCTTTTCGCGCCCCCCGGGAAAAAGTGATTGACAGTAAATGGGGTTTGTTGTAATATATAAGGGCTGTATGAAGCGGTACGGGAACGACGCGAACAAGACGTTATGGGGTATAGCCAAGTCGGTCAAGGCAACGGACTTTGACTCCGTCATTCGCAGGTTCGAGTCCTGCTACCCCAGCCATCTGACCCATTAGCTCAGTCGGCAGAGCACCTGACTTTTAATCAGGGTGTCCGGAGTTCGAATCTCCGATGGGTCACCAAAGAAGCCAAGTCCTTCGTGACTTGGCTTTTTAACTAAATCCACCAATATGAAACCTGGAGAGGTGCCCGAGTGGTTTAAGGGAGCGGTCTTGAAAACCGTCGGTGCGCAAGTACCCGTGGGTTCGAATCCCACCCTCTCCGCCAGAAAAAAGCCAAGTCTTTCGACTTGGCTTTTTTCAATGAAATCCACCCTTTGGGTGGGTGAAATCATCTTCGATGATGAAATCCAACTTCGTTGGATGAAATCCGTCTCGACGGCGGATGGGCGGATTTTATTTCATCTGAGGTGCAACCGAAGATTTCATCTGCGTCAGCAGATTTCATCCTTGCCTCGGCAGGGATTTCATTTTCTGCGAGAGTTCGAATTCATACTACAAACCAACAAAAATATCTTTTTTGTAGCCCAATGTGAAATACGCCTGCGGCGTGTGAAATTCGCCTCGACGGCGAGTGGGTAGATTTAATTTCACACTTTTCTTTGGCGGAGTGAAGCGTTCCCTCTACTCCATCGCAAAGGTAAAGAAACCGTCGCTGGTATTCACATTCCAAAGGCCCCAGCAATCCAGTTCCGTCAATGGCTCTTCGCCTTCCATAACGAACCGGCCGGGCCACCAATGAAGAAAATCTTCGTTAAGGCCATCCACCGGAGTTCCCGGCTTATAAAGGATAAACTCTTCTCCTCCCTTTATTCCGTGTGCCTCCGAGGAAATGTACCGGATCTGTTCTTCGATCCACTCTTCCCCGGGTTCTTTCTCAAGAGACAGGTCTCCCAATTTTAAAGAGAAGGAATTTTTATCGATGGAAGTGATCGCATCAAAATGTCCGGAAAACTTCGAAGTGTATACCGTTCCGTGGGGATATCCTTCTCCGCTGTCCCCCATCTCCGAGTCATGATACTCGCCGACAAAGGAGCCATCCGGGTAAATCGTCAAAGCAGTCCCCCATGCTCCGGCTCCGCTGGAGAAGACAAAATCGAGCGGAAGAAATTCTCCAAGCCCGGAATCCGCAGGCTGACCGGAAGCTTCCATTTCCGTACTGAGGCTCCCCTGTGAAGGGGAGCTGTCGGCAAGGCCGACTGAGGGGCTGCTGCTGTCATGCCCGCATCCTATCCCTGCAAAAGCCATTAAAATTACCAGTAAAAATGTAAAAAACAGGTATTTTCCCCTATTAAATTTTTCTTTACCCATCATATTTTCACCCTACTTATCGAAATATTGATTTGGAAACCCCTTTTCGCAAGTTAGACGAAAACCGATAAGGAAAGTTCCTTTTGTAAAAGAAAAATCCTGCCGGATCGCTCCGGCAGGATCTTTTTCTTACATATTACAGAACTATTCTTCTACGATCTCAGCATCGGGTGCGTTCTTCTTAACGGACTCGATGCCATTTTCGCAGCTGTCCTTGGACTTGTAGCCTTCGCTGACAGCGATGACCTGGCCGTTGGTTGCCTTCAGGCGGAAGCGATATTCGCCGGCCTTGTCCAGATACATTTCAAACTTAGGATGCTTTTCTTCTGCGTAGCCTTCTGCGGTCTGATCTTCCACAGCGGCAGCAGGAGCATTTTTCTGAACGCTGGCGATGCCGTTCTTGCAGGCAGCGGCAGATTCATAAACTTCAGAAGTGGCGATGACCTGGCCGTTGGTTGCCTTCAGGTCGAACTTGATTCCGGTATTGGTTTCCCGAATTACAAACTTACCCATAATAAAAAACCTCCTGAAAAATAAGATTGGATCTGTCATCATTTTACATAAAACGGATCCGCCCCACAATAGAATTATTTCGATTTTACATATTTTTCTGTTTTTATCATTTTGCTATTGCATATTTTTTCAGTGCGATATATAATGTTCTGGATAATAAGATAGCCAGTCGAAATTCGCAGAACGATATTCATCATTGAACTGTGAATGGATGGCACTCTGGAGACACCCACGAAAGTGGGGGCCGAAGGTGCAAGCGGGAATCGATCCTGTTAAACTCTCAGGCAAAAGGACAGAGACAATCACAGACGTTCGAGTACAGACATTTGAAGTGAGTGTTTTCTTTCCGACGGGAGTATGGCCCTTTCAGCCAAACCCGTCATTTTTATTTTCCAGACAAAAATTCATAGTGTGAAAAGGAGAGAAAAAAATGTTAGAAGTTGTAACAACCGTCAATGGTGCGGTCAACAGTTTCGTTTGGGGACCTGTTGTTTTAGCACTGCTCATTGGTACAGGTGTATTCCTGACCGCCCGGACCGGATGCCTGCAGGTTCGGAAATTCGGTTATATCATGAAAAACACCATCGGTTCCCTGTTCAGCAAGAACAGAACCAAGGGAAGCGGCAACAATCTGTCCCCCTTCCAGGCAGTATGTACCGCTATGGCCGGTACTGTAGGTACCGGAAACATCGCCGGCGTAACCGGCGCCATCTTCATCGGCGGACCCGGAGCCGTCTTCTGGATGTGGGTATCCGCATTCTTCGGTATGTGCACCAAATACGCGGAAATCGCCCTGGCCATGCAGTATCGGATCACCGACGAAAACGGCCAGCATCGAGGCGGCCCCATGTACTACATCGAAAAGGGTCTCGGCCACAACTGGAAATGGCTGGCTATCATCTTCTCTATTTTCGGCGCTTTAGCATCCTTCGGTATCGGTAACATTGCACAGTCCAGCGAAATCGCCGGCGCACTGACCGGTCTGGTAGGAATGCCTCCCATCGCAACCGGTATTATCCTGGCAATCGTTGTTGCCATCGTTATTCTGGGCGGCGTAAAGAGAATCGGCCAGGTAACCTCTTACATGGTTCCCCTGATGGCGATCTTCTACATCATCTGCGGTATCATCGTAATCGTTATGCGGATCGAAGATGTTCCCAACGCATTCGCACAGATCTTCACCAGCGCCTTCAGCCTGAAGTCTGTAGGCGGCGGTA
Organism: Clostridiales bacterium; assembly: GCA_015058185.1. GTDB lineage: Bacteria > Bacillota > Clostridia > Peptostreptococcales > Anaerovoracaceae > SIG263. The sequence continues at coordinate 13,376 of SVCV01000021.1, forward strand.
TTGCCGGTTATGCTATCATGATGGCCATGCGTCAAGGCTTCGCTCGCGGCGTATTCTCCAACGAAGCCGGTATGGGTTCCGCACCTATCGCCCACGCAACCTCTTCCGAAAAGGAACCTGCCAAGCAGGCAATGTGGGGCGTATTTGAAGTATTCTTCGACACCATCATCATTTGTACCATCACCTCTTTGGCAGTTCTCCTGTCCGGCATGGAACTGGGTGCCGCAGCACTGGAAACCTACGCATCCAAGGGGGCAGCTGCTGTACACGCATTTGATATGATCATTCCCGGTCACGTAGGCTCCATCGTAATTCAGATATCCCTGATCTTCTTCGCACTGTCCACCATGCTGGGCTGGACCGTATACGGCGAACGTTGCTGGGCATATTTGACCAATAATAACAAAATCGTTATCAACGCATATAAGATCATCTTCATCCTGGTATGCATCGTTGGTGCTACCGGTTCCGGTACCCTCATGTGGGACATCTCCGATACCCTGAACGGCCTCATGGCGATCCCCAACCTGGTCGCTCTTCTGGGTCTGTCCGGCGTAGTGGCAAAGATCACCAAGTCCTACTTCGACAGCGCAAGTAAGGATGGAAACGAACTTCGTTAAGCGATTTCACTAAACAAAAGGCATGGTCTTTGGGACCATGCCTTTTTCATTGAGTGATGCATGCCACTGCGTGGCACATGATGCAGTGCAAAGCACTGTGATGCGTCTGCATTGCAGACGTGATGTGTTCGATGTTGACATCTGCGAAGCAGCATCATTTGCGGCAAAGCCGCATACACCACTTTACAACAAAAGAAAAAGCCCTGCAGACTTGCAGGGCTTTTGTTTGTTGTAAACTTATTAGCTGAACAGTTTGGTGATAGCACCCAGTGCACCGGTGGACTGCAGCAGCAGTACGATGGTCAGGATGGGAGTGATAAACTTGACCATTACGATGTACAGGGTCTTTCTCATGAAAGCGTGACCACCAAGGGTGATTTCGTCGATCATGGACTTGGGCTTGATCGCGTAACCAACCAGCAGACAGGTTGCAATTGCAACGATGGGCATCAGTACATAGCTTGCAGCGTAGTCCATTACGTCGAGGATCTGTGCAACGGAACCGTTGGGCAGAGTCAGCTCGAAATAGAAGATGTTGTAGCCGAAGCATACGATCAGGCCGAGAACCAGGATAATCACGAAGGTGATGCCTGCAGCCTTCTTGCGGGTCAGGCTGAACTTATCCATGAAGCAGGAAGTGATGGCTTCCATCAGGGATACGGAAGAAGTCAGTGCGGCGAAAGCTACCATTAAGAAGAAGATAACGCCGATGACGGGACCGATAACGCCCATTGCCTGGAATACCTTGGGCAGAGCTACGAACATGAGACTGGGACCGGCAGCCATGCCATCCAGGCCCATGAATACGAATACTGCGGGGATGATCATCATACCAGCCAGGAATGCAACAGCGGTATCGAAGATTTCGATCATGTTTACAGACTTGACCAGGTTGGTTTCCTTCTTTACGTAGGAACCGTAGGTGATCATGATGCCCATGGCTACGCTGATGGAGAAGAACAGCTGGCTGCATGCATCCATTACAACGCCCATGAAGCGGGAGAAGGTCATGCCTTCCATGTTGGGTGTTACGTAGAACAGGAAACCTTCGATACCGGTTCTGGTAACGCCGTTTGCATCGGTGTGCTTCAAAGTCAGGGAGAAGACAGCGATGAAGATGATCAGTACGAACAGGATGGGCATCAGAACCTTGGAGAACCGTTCAATACCCCTGTTTACACCATTGAATACGACCAGTGCAGTCAGAACCACAAATACCAGGAACCAGACGATAGGCATACCCTGGGATGTGATAAATCCACCGAAGTAACCGTCTGCTGCGGCTGCTTCTGCACCGCCGGTGAGGAACTGAACCAGATAGTTCAGGATCCAGCCGCCGATGGCACTGTAGTAAGGCAGGATGATGATGGGAACAGCACAGGCTATGAGGCCCAGCCACTTCCATTTCTGATGAAGCTTACCATATGCGGTAAGGGGACTCTGCCCTGTCTTTCTGCCGATGGCGATTTCGGTGGTCAGCAGTGCGAAACCGAAAGTGATCGCCAGTACGACATAAACGATCAGGAATAAGCCGCCGCCGTCACGGGCTGCAAGGTAAGGGAAACGCCAAATGTTGCCCAGACCTACAGCAGAACCGGCAGCAGCAAGAACAAAGCCAATGTAGCCGGTAAAATTACCGCGTTTTTGGAGTTTGTCCATAATAACCTCCTATAAACTATAAAAAAATAATTGCGCGACAAATTTTTCATGGAATTTACTGAATATTCCAAAATAATCCGCCTTCATACTACATTACTATATCACATAAAGGGTAAAGTAACAAGGAAAAAATCTTTATATTCTTTATAACTTTTTAACATAGATAGTAGAAACCGATTGCGGCGAAAACGAACGGCATTTATTCCCCCTTGAAAGCATTGATTTTTTCCCCTATCATACAACTAAACCGCCGCATTCGTACCTATGGAGGTTTTCTATGAGCGTAACCATTGAAAACATTTTGACATTGCCCTGCCTGAAAGATGCAAAAGTCATTGCAGGCGAAAGAGGACTGCAGAAAGTGCTTTCTTCCGTATCGGTTCTGGAGTTTGCAGATCCCAATGCCCTTCAGACAGAGCTGTTTCATAATAACGAATTCTACGGAAGTGAAATCGTTATTACAGCCTTTGCCAATATTGCGGATAATGTAGAGCAGCAATGCGCCAATATCAAAAGACTGGCTACCGCCGGGGAGTGCGGCCTGATCCTTTACTATGTGGGGATCTTCATGCCCCGTGTGGATCAACGGCTCATAGACCTGGCAGACGAGCTGGATTTCACCCTTATCGTCATGCCGGAAAACCGAATGGACCTGCGCTACAGCGAAGTCATCTGCGAGGTCATGGAGCTGATCATCAAAGACCAATCTGCGGAGATCTCCATCCTCACTGACATATTAGACCGCATGTGCCGGCTTCCGGATCACCAAAGGACCATCGACGCCGTTCTTCGGATGATCCGTGACCGCATTCGGGCATCCCTGATTCTGGTGGACCACCAATCCCGGCCCCTGGGGCAGGCAAACTGGCCCATGTCCATGGATCTCTCCGTTGCGGATCTCCCCTACTCCGCCGCTATGCAGCCTCTCTTCCTGGAAAACAAGGAGTCCCGAAGGACCATTTGGCGCTGCCCCCTGAACCAAAAGGATCCCAAATCCATGGAGCTGTACATTGTTAAAGACGGCGATCCCTTTAACAAAGAACTGATCCTCCAAACGGTGGAACTGGTCCGGCTTGCCGTCAGCCTGTGGAGCAGCAAGCATGCCGAAGTACAAATATCCGAGCTGGTACGGGCGATCCTGCGGGATGAACCCTTAAAGATGCGAAGACTGGCAGACCTTTTCCGCATTGATGTCGCTTCGATCCACTCTATGTGGGTCCTGCAGGCGGGAAATCAGGATCAGCAAACCGAAAGTGAGACCCTTGCCCAGCTTCGGGAAACCATATCCCATCGCTGCAGCACCATCATTTCCGATGTCTACGAAGATTGCATCGTTTGCTTTATGGCATGGAAAAATAAAGATGAGAATATACAAAACCTCAGCAATGAACTGTTGAAAAATCTTGAAAAAAAAGGGATCCATGCTACACTGACAAGATGTCTCCACCTCATCGACACTGCGGATGTACGAAAAGCATTCCTTCTGATCCGGGATCAGATAGATAATGTGAAAGCCATTTGGCCCGCACGACAAAACTTTACCCTGGAAGAAGTCAAATTCGCCCATCAGTGCAAAAAGGTCATCGAAGCAGGAGAGGCGGAACTGGAAAGAGATCTTCTTCCTCTGAAGATCCTGGAGAAATTCGGGGAAGGAAGCGAGCTGAAAAACACCCTGGTCACCTACCTGCTGGATGCAGACTGCAGTGTAACAAGCTGTGCCGAACTGCTCTTTGTCCATAAAAACACGATCAAATACCGACTGGGGCGCATCACCACCTGCCTCAGCCACCCTGTGGATAAAGACCCGGAGAAGTTCTATTTGTACAAAGCGGCAGCCCTGGATCGGCTCTTAAATCACTAAAAACACCCGAAATCCAAGAGAAGGGACTTCCCTTCTCTTTTTCATTTGTCCAAAAGGACAAATACCACCTTTCCAATTTCATCCAGTCAAACATTTACTTCGACATGGTTCGCCTTCTACAATGAAGAAAAATCTTTAAGAGAGAAGGTGCTCTAATGCAAAATCAAACTTCTGGTTTTGAAGTCAAAGCGGAACAAAGACAAAGCTGGCAATCCATTGCCCTGGTTTGGGCAGGCAGTATGATCTGCGTTCCCTGTCTGATGATCGGCGGCGTTTTGACGTCCGGAGGATTATCCATTCCCCAGATCGTCGCCTCCATCCTCATCGGATATGGTATTATCTGTGCTTATATGATCTTTATCGGCATGCAGGCCTGTGACACCGGCCTCCCGGTCTCTGTTATGGCTGAAGGTGCCCTCGGCAAACAAGGCGCTCGTTATGTTATCAGTACCATCCTGGCCATCGCCTGCATCGGCTGGTTCGGCATCCAGTCCGCCACCTGCGGCAGTGCCTTTGCAGCCATGATCGCAACCATGACCGGACAAGCCGCGCCCAGCAGCGCCCTGACCATCGGATGTACCATTGTTTGGGGCGTCATCATGCTGGTCACCGCCTGCGCCGGTTTCAAGGGACTGAAGTGGCTGAACTACATCGCCGTTCCCCTGCTGGTCATCGTATGTATCTACGGTATCGCAGCAGCGGTCATCGCCCACAATGGCGGCGAAGTGATCGCAACCTATGCTCCCACCGTCTCCGCAGGCATGGTCTTCGGCATCTCCATGGTCGTTGCATCCTTCGCTTTGGGCGGCGTTATCTCCGCAGACTACTGCCGTCACGCAAAGAGCCGGGGCGATGTTATCAAGTCCTCTATCATCGGTGTTATTCCCGCAGGACTGTTCATGCTCCTGACCGGTGCCCTTATGAGCATCATTACCGGACTGTATGACATTTCCGGCATCCTGGCAAACCTGGGTGTTCCTCTCCTCGGTCTGCTGGCTCTGGTCCTGGCAACCTGGACCACCAACGTTACCAACGCTTATTCCGGCGGTCTTGCACTGAGCAACCTGTTGGGATTTGACGAAACCAAGTTCAAGATCACCACCGGTATCGCAGGTGCTATAGGTACCCTGCTGGCAGCCTTCGGTCTGCTGAACGCATTCCAGGGCTTCCTCTCCCTGATGTCCGGGCTGATCCCTCCCCTGGCCGGCGTTATTATCGCTCACTACTGGATTGTAGGCAGAGGCAAGAAAGAAAACTTCCGCCTGGGCGGCAAGCTTTCCGCAGCCGGTCTGATCTCCTTCATCGCAGGTGCGGTCATTGCCTGCATCACCGGCGGAACCTTCGCAAACTTCCCCGCACTGATCGCAGCTGTGCCCTTCCTGGATACCCCCTTCTTCGTAGGGCCCGTCAACGGCATTATCGTTGCTCTCGTCCTCTATGTGATCCTCGCAAAGATCATTCCCCAAAAGGACTGATCGCATAAATAATCCTCGCGTGTAGGGTGCAGCGAGCCGCTGTGCCCTACATTGCTGTATAGTACTTGATCAAAAGGAGTGTTTTTCTTGCGTAAAATCGGAATCCCTGAAATTGAAGATATTGCCCTGGGTGCAGCGCTGCTGGGCGCGGGCGGCGGCGGCGACCCCTATGTGGGAAAGCTGGTAGCCATCGGCGCGGTGCAGGAGTGCGGCCCTGTGACCATGCTCGACCCGGAGGAAGTACCCGACGACGCACTGGTGGTA
>SVCV01000022.1 GCA_015058185.1 Clostridiales bacterium
AAGACCGAACTGGCTGAAGGGGAATACCCGAAGCACAGCCTTACCCATGATCTCATCGATCTCGATCAGTCCTACCTGGGGACTGCGGCTGTCCAAACTGTTTAAACGGTTGTCGCCCATGGCAAAGACCTTGCCCTCAGGAATTTCGATCTTCGCAATGTCGCCGCTGGTATAACCTTCTAAGATATAGTCTTCCTGAAGGGCCTCTCCGTTGCGGTATACGACGCCATCCTTAATGCTCAGGGTGTCGCCGGGCACGCCGATGACCCGCTTGATCAGAAGCTTTTCTCTGCCGGCAGCAGTGGTCAGATCCGTATGGAATACGATAATATCGCCGAATTCCGGTTCGTGCATCCGGTAAGCCTGCTTGCTCAGGAAAATATAATCATTCTCGTGCAGCGTGGGCATCATGGAAAATTCCTTGACTACCGTGGGCTTAACAAACTGCAGAATGATGAAGCCAATGACTAAGGCAATGGCGATATCTCTGATAAATTCTTTCATGCTCAATTCCTCTTTAATCTATATTTTCTCTGCCGAACAGACTTTCCAGGATCTGTTTCCAGTTCCCGGGCAGAGATGCTGTGACCATTTTCCCTTCCATATTCTTTAAGGGAGGCAATGTCTTTTCAAATACCAACCGGCGGGCGTGAAGCAGCTGGGTGGTCAGATGAAAGGCCTTTCGAACCTTTTGGTTGACCCTGGGATCCCCGTACTTTTCATCCCCGATAATGGGATGGCCGGCCTTGGCCAAATGGGCACGGATCTGATGGGTCCGACCGGTAATGAGTTCTACCTCAACCAGAGTGTAAGCACCGTCTTTGGAAACTTCCAAAGGACGGACCCGGGTCTCCATAGTCTTGCCCTCTTCGGTGCTTTCCAACACCCGGATCTTATTGGTCCGCTCATCCTTTTCCATCCGGTCCACCAGGTGAAGTTCCTTCTCCAGCCGGCCGGAAACGATGGTCACATAAAGCTTCCGGATAAAGCCTCTTTCCCGGATCATCCGGTTCAAAGTCTTCAAGGAATCATAGTTTTTTCCGATGATCACAAGTCCCGTGGTATTCCGGTCCAATCGATTTACCGGTGCGGGAACGAAGGTCCTCTCTCTTGCGGGATCGTAGGCACCGGTATGGATCAGATATCCAAGAGCCTGGTTTGCCAAATGATTCTTCTTTTCCTTGCCATCCCCATGGGTCAGAAGGCCGAAGGGTTTTTCCGCTACCAGAAGATTTTCATCCTCATAGGCAATGCGGAACTGCTTTTTGAAAGAAACGGTTTCCTTTGTTTTCCGATAAGAGGCCAACTCCTCATCCGTAAGGTAAAAGGTCAGTTCGTCCCCTTCCGCAAGAACCGTCTCCGGAGAAACCTTTTTTCCGTTGACCTTGATCTTGGTGCGGATCAGACTGTAGATCCGGCTCAGGGGAGCTCCCTTGAAATACTTTTTCAGGAAGCGATCCAACCGCTGCTTATCTTCATTTTGGGTAATGGTTAATTTCATCATAGCAGTTTATTATATCATATCTTTCGCTCTTTGACGGCTTGCCGATGTAATTTTTTTCAAATCAAAATCTTCGGCCGGCACCGCCGCCGTGCATCCGTCCGCTGCTGCCCATACGAATACTGGTACCGCCACCGCCGCCTATACGGGGGCCGCCGCCGTGATTTCCGGACTGGATCCGATGACGGGTCTCCGTGGTGTGGATATACTGGTCCTGGCGATCCGTAATATTCATAAAGCTGTTTACCGCGGAGTTATACGAATAAGTGGAACCTTTCAGATTGTACTTCCGGCGGATGATAAGCTGCATGATCAAAAGGGCGAGAAGACCCACGATGATACCAAGGGCAAGTTCCCCCAGGGAAAGACTTTTGGGAACTTCCATATCCACAGGATAAAAATCCCCGGTACCCTCATCGTATGTATATTCCTGGCCGGTCTCCGGATCGTAATAATACTGATCCATAGGAATGCCGCCGGTGATAAAGCCTTCTGTCAGATCCATAAAGATCATGGCAGATTCCGCGTAATTTCCTTCCACCAAACTGTCGTAAACATTGTTCAGGATAATATCCACCCGTTCATCATCCATAAACGGGATCATGTCCCCACAGGTGGAAATGGCAGGGACCCGGTTATCCATGTCGATCAGATAGAGGATGCCGGCATAAGACTCACCATAACCGAAACCAAGATCTTCCCGATCATAGAAATCATCGGCATAGGTCAAAGTGTCCTTGCCCTCTGCATCATCAATGGTCAAAACCACAAAGTCAAAGGGATATTCCGCCCGAAGCTTATCGAGCCGATTTTCCATGTCCGAGATCTCTTCCTCTGTGAAAAGACCTGCGTAGTCATAGACCCGCTGTTCCCAATCCGCAAAGGAGGGAACCGCTGCGGTCAGCAGGCAAAGGATCAGTACCAAAGGCAGGATCCATCTTCTTAAAGAATGCTTTCTCATGCGAAGAACCACCCCCCGATACAAATCAGCACCGCAATGGCTGCTGCGAGGATGCCGGAATCTCTCCAAAGTTTGCCGCCGGAGATAGGCAGTTTGCCGCAGATCTCTCCGGTTTGGCCGTTCATGGCATAGTGATAAAGTTTTCCGCCCCGGCCTTTATATGTAAAGACCCAGGTGGGGAAAAGCACATATTCGAAATCCGCCTTCTTCACATCCGTGGCAGTATCGCCGGTAAGTCTGTGATAGGTAACATCCGAGCGGATCATATTATCTGCATAGTTATTGACTTCCATTTCCACATCCGGCCGAACGGTCTGAGAATCCACATCCCTCTTTTCCGCCATAAAGCCGGACAGATAGGCTGTAGAAAATTCCTTTGCCTGGCTCATGTCGAAGGGCTGAACTCCGTCAGCCAGTTTCCGGTCCATTTTGGATAAGGCCGGACGAATAATATCGTTAAACCGGAACTCCCCATCCCGGGACACATGGAAATGCTTGGTTTGGGTGATCTGATAATTGCCGGCCCGATAGGAGTGGACCAACTGGCCGTTTCCTTCAAAATGGGCAGACACCTCATAGTCTGCCACCCAGTGGGGATAATAAACCCCGTTGAGCTTCTCCACATCTTTTGCGTTGAAAAAGCCCTTGGGAACGTACCGCTTATTTCCGGCCCATTCTAAAAAGCGCCGCAACGCTTCCTCCCGGTCGATGGTGAAAGGCAGCACTTTATCCGGCCGGAACTCTTCCGTCAAGCGGCCGGCCAAAACCACGGGATTTTGACAATAGTAACAGATCGTAGCGGCGGTGGTGGCCTCCGTAACGATCTCCGCCCCGCAGCTGGGGCAATTAAACATAAGGATCTCGTCAGAGGATGCTTCCTTTTCCGCATCCGCACGAGCCTCTTCTTCCGTTTCCTCTTCTTTTTTCTTTGCCATAGCGGCTAAGGTTTCCTCATCGAAACCGCTGCTGCAGTATTCGCAGAAAAAGCTTTGCTTTTCCGGGTCAAAATACAGCGGGCCGCCGCAGTTTGGACATTTATACGATATTACAGACATTTTCTATTACCTCGTCGGTCCCCGCAAGGAACCTTATCCCATTCATACCCTTTTTTTCTCGTATTCAAAACGGCCCCATGCCGAAGCAGGGGGCCGTTTATCATTCTTTGTTTTTGAAGAATTATTCTTCGTCTTTCTTTGCTTCTGCAATGATCTTTTCTGCCAGGTGAGCAGGAACTTCTTCGTAACGTTCGAAGTTCATAACGAAGCTGCCTCGTGCCTGCGTCATGGACCGCAGAACGATGGCATACTTGGTCATTTCAGCCTGGGGAGCTTCTGCCAGCAGCTTCTGGCCGCCGCCGGGCTGGGGTTCCATGCCCAGGATCTTACCGCGACGCTTGTTCATGTCGCCCATTACGTCGCCCATGTATTCATCGGGAACGGTAATTTCAACATGCATTACGGGCTCCAGCAGAACGGGCTTGGCTTCTACGATACCCTTCTTGAATGCCAGGGATGCAGCAACCTTAAATGCCATTTCGGAGGAGTCTACTGCGTGGTAGGAACCATCGTACAGAACTGCCTTAATGTTGGTTACAGTGAAGCCTGCCAGGGGGCCCTTTTCCATGCATTCACGGAGACCCTTTTCAACTGCAGGAACGTAGTTCTTGGGAACGGAGCCGCCGAACAGTTCTTCGGAGAATTCGAAGTTTTCCTGAGAGGGAGAGAAGCGGATGTGTACGTCGCCGTACTGGCCGGAACCACCGGTCTGCTTCTTGTGCTTACCCTGTACATCGGAGCTGCCCTTAATGGTTTCTCTGTATGCGATCTTCTGGTCAGCCAGGTCTACGCTTACGCCGAACTTATCCTTCAGCTTAGCAGTGATGATACCGATCTGGATATCACTCTGTGCGCCGATCAGAGTCTGGTGAGTTTCTGCGTTTCTGGTTACGGTGAAGGAAGGATCTTCTTCCATCAGCTTGTTCAGGCCTGCGGAGATCTTATCTTCTTCGCCCTTTGCCTTGGATTCAACTGCCATGAACAGCATTGCGGGAGCGAATGCTACCTTGGGATACTGGATGTAGTTGGCCTTATCACACAGGGTATCGCCGGTCTGGGTGTACTGCAGCTTGGAAGCGGCAACGATGTCGCCTGCAACTACGGGAGCAACTTCGCCCTGAGTCTTACCTCTGAGGAAGAACATGGTACCCATCTTTTCAGTCTTGTCAGCTCTGGTGTTCAGCAGTTCCATACCAACGGTCAGCTTACCGGAAACGACCTTCAGCAGAGAGATCTTACCTACGAAGGGGTCAGCGATGGTCTTGAATACGAATGCGGATGCAGGAGCATTGACGTCACACTTGCGGGTAATGGCTTCGCCGTCTTCGTTAACGCCTTCGTAATCGGGATGAGCGGTGGGAACGGGAGCATACTTCAGCATAGCATCCAGGAACTCCTTAACGCCGGTGCCCTTCAGAGCACTGCAGGTGTACAGAGGAACGATGGAGCCGGAAGCGATGCCCAGAGCCAGACCGCGGTTGAATTCTTCGTCAGTGAAAGCTTCGCCGCTGAAGAACTTTTCCATCAGTTCTTCGTCGTTTTCTGCGATAGCTTCGGACAGGGTTTCCTTCAGATCGTCGCTCAGAGGATCGGTAAAGGGAACGATAGCGCTGCCGAACTTGGCCTGCAGGTCAGCAATAACGCCGTCGATGTTTGCATTTTCGTGGTCAGCCTTGTTCAGCAGAACGAAGGTGGGCATGTTGTGATCCTTGCAGGACTTCCATGCCTTTTCGGTACCAACCTGGATACCGGATGCTGCGTCAACAACGATAACAGCAGCTTCAACAGCTCTCATGCCGGAGTTTACTTCGCCTGCGAAGTCGAAGGAACCCGGAGTGTCGATGAAGTTGATCTTTACTTTGTTATGTTCTACAGGAACGATAGAAGTGCTGATGGAGTAGCCCTTCTCGATTTCCATCTTGTCGTAGTCGGATACGGTATTTCCGTCTTCTACCTTACCGATTCGGCTGATTACGCCGGTAGCAAGCAGTGCAGCTTCCAGGAATGTGGTCTTGCCGCAGCCTCCGTGTCCAACCAAAGCAACGTTTCTGATGTTGTCACTTGTGTAACCTTTCATAATGAAAATCCTCCTGTTTGTTTTTTATAAAATACCCGCAAGCAGGTTTGCCTTCGTGCATTCTATGTTCATTTTCGGCTATGGGACCATTTTTGACCCCACGCAACAAAAATTATATCAAAGATTTATATAAATAGCAAAAACATTTTTACAGTTTCTTCTTTTTATTTTCGGAATCTTTAAAATCCCTGAAAAAAAACAGGTCCCGGATCATTCCGAAACCTGTTTTGTGTTTAAAATTCTGCAGTTTTGGGGGTTCTGGGGAACGGGATCACATCCCGGATGTTGCTCATGCCGGTGATGTACATGATGATCCGCTCAAAGCCGAGACCGTAGCCGGAGTGCTTAACCCCGCCGTACTTCCGCAGGTCCAGATACCACCAGTAATCCTCTTCCTTGAGGCCCAGTTCCCGGATCCGGTCAAGAAGCACGTCGTAGCGTTCTTCGCGCTGGCTGCCGCCGATGATCTCGCCTACGCCGGGAACCAGCAGGTCCATGGCCCGAACGGTCTTGCCGTCGTCGTTTAAGCGCATATAGAACGCTTTGATATCCTTGGGATAATCCGTTACGAAAACCGGCTTTTTGTACACTTCTTCGGTCAAATATCTTTCGTGCTCCGTCTGCAGATCGATGCCCCATTCCACAGGGTACTGGAAGTCCTTTCCGGACTTCTTCAGGATCTCCACAGCCTCGGTGTAAGTCACGTGACCGAAGTCGGATTCCACAATATTGCGGAGGCGGTCAAAGAGCCCCTTGTCCACAAAATTATTGAAGAACTCCATTTCCTGAGGAGCTTTTTCCAAAACGAAATTGATCACATATTTGATCATGCTTTCGGCCAAAGCCATATTGTCATCCAGGTCCGCAAAGGACACTTCCGGTTCGATCATCCAGAATTCCGATGCGTGGCGGGCTGTATTGGAATTTTCCGCCCGGAAGGTGGGACCGAAGGTGTAGATCTTCCGGAAAGCCAAAGCATAGGTTTCCGCTTCCAGCTGCCCGCTTACGGTCAGGCTGGTCTCCTTGCCGAAAAAGTCCTGGCTGTAATCGATCTTTCCATCGGGAGTTCTGGGGGGATTCTCCATATCGAGAGTGGTGACCCGGAACATTTCGCCGGCACCTTCGCAGTCGCTGCCGGTGATGATGGGAGTATGAACATAAACGAAGTCATTTTCCTGGAAGAACTGGTGCAGCGCATAGGCAACCAAAGACCGTACCCGGAAAACCGCAGAGAAGGTGTTGCTTCGGGGTCTCAGGTGGGCGATCTCCCGGAGATATTCCAGGCTGTGCCGCTTTTTCTGGAGGGGGTAATCGGGGTGAGAATCGGCCTCCACCACCACCTCAAGAGCCTTTAATTCAAAGGGCTGCTTGGCTTCCGGAGTGAGGACTAAAATACCCCGGACGGACAAGCCGGAGGCGATGGCGATTTTGGAAATTTCCGCAAAATTGCTGAGGTTTTCCTCTTCATAAACCACCTGGATCCCCTTGAAGCTGGTGCCGTCATTCAGCTCAATAAATCCGAATTTATTGGAGCTGCGATTGGTCCGCACCCAGCCCTGGATCCGGATCTCCTGATCCGCAAAAGCAGCAGGATCTGCATATATCTTTTTGATCAAAACATCTTTCATCCTTCAGACCTCTTTTCCTTAGAGTCATTGACAAGGGTTATCATACCACGCAGCAGAAAAAAAATCAAAAACTCTCTGTGCGCCGCAAATATTCGGCAACATTTTTAAAAAATCAGAAAGTTAGAGTTGACTAACCACTCTTTTTCCCTTTAACCTAAAGAAGAGATATCATCTAAGTGAACTTACATGACTGACGGGTTACGCGGCTTTACCGCGGGGAAGTGTAAGTTCGTTCTGCCGACCGTCTGGGCAATTCAGTTCTTTAAAGCTGGATTGCCTTTTTTGTTTCCGTTGCCAATCTTTATTAAGGAGGTCACCATGGCTCTCAAAGAAATTCAGACAACCTGTGCCTATTGCGGTGCCGGCTGCCAGATCATATTCCAGGTAGACGAGGCTGCAAACAAAATCGTGAAAGCTACCCCCGCCAAGGGAAGAACCAATGAAGGAACTCTTTGCCTGAAAGGCCGTTACGGCTGGGACTATCTGAACGATCCCGGCATTCTGACCAAGCGGCTCAAAAATCCCATGATCCGGAAAAACGGGGAACTGGTAGAGGTAAGTTGGGAAGAAGCTATCGCCTTTACTGCCGAAAACCTGAACCGGATCAAGGCGAAATACGGTCCCGACTCCATCATGGTCACCGGCTGCGCCAGAGGCCCCGGAAACGAAGCCAACTACATCGTTCAGAAATTTGCCCGTGCCTGTATCGGCACCAACAATATCGACCACTGCGCCCGCGTCTGCCACGGTCCTTCTGTAGCAGGTCTGCTCTACTCTTTGGGCGAAGGCGCTATGTCTTTGGGCGTTCACGAAATTGAGGACGCCGAAGTCATTTTCAACATCGGCTACAACAGTGCCGAAAGCCACCCCATCGTACACCGCAGACTGATCAAGGCCAAGCAGAAAGGTGCCACCATTATCTGCGCAGATCCCAGAGTCATCGAAACCGCAAAGATGGCTGACCTGCATCTGCAGCTGAAGGGCGGCGGAAACCTGGCTTTAGTCAACGCCATGGCCAACGTCATGTACACCGAAGGTCTCATGGACGAGAACTTCATCGCCGAACATACCGAAGGCTTCGCAGAATTTGCAGAAGTGATTCAGAAATATACTCCGGAATTTGCAGAAACCATCTGCAAGGTTCCTGCAGAAGACATTCGGAAGGCTGCCCGGATCTATGCCGGAAGCAAGCACTCCGTCATTCTGTGGGGCATGGGCGTCACCCAGTTCGGTCAGGCCGTAGACGTAGTCAAGGGCTGCGCAAACCTGGCCATGATGACCGGCAACTTCGGCCGCTGGGCCACCGGCGTAGGCCCCGTCAGAGGACAGAACAATGTTCAGGGCGCCTGCGACATGGGTGTACTTCCCAACAACTATCCCGGCTACCAGCCCGTTACCAGCCCCGAAGCAAAGGCCAAGTTCGAAAAGGCCTGGGGTGTGGAACTCTCCGACAAAGTGGGCATCCAGCTCACCAGAGTTCCCCAGCACGTACTGGGCATCGAAGATCCGGAAAAGAAGCTCCACGCCTATTACATCTTCGGGGAAGATCCCGGCCAGTCCGATCCCCATTTGGAAGAGTTGAGAGAAACTCTGGATGAACTGGACTTCGTAGTGGTTCAGGACATCTTCATGAACAAGACCATCCAGCACGCTGACGTTGTCTTGCCCGGTACCGCCTGGGGCGAACATGACGGCGTATACACCTGCTGCGACAGAGGCTTCCAGCGGATCCGCAAGGTGCTGGAACCCACCGGCAATGTAAAGCCTGACTGGCAGATCCTTTGCGAACTGTCCACCGCCATGGGCTATCCTATGAGCTATAACAATACGGAAGAGATCTGGAACGAACTCATCGATCTCTGCCCCAACTTCGCAGGTGCCACCTACGAAAAGCTGGACAAGCTGGGCTGCATCCAGTGGCCCTGCAGAGACAAATCCATGGAAGATAAGGGAACCTCTTTCCTCCACAAAGACGGCGTCTTTGCGCACCCCAACGGGAAGGGCAAATTCTACGCAACGGAGTGGAGACCTCCCATCGAAAAGGAAAGTGAAGAATATCCCCTGTCCTTCTGTACCGTTCGGGAAGTAGGCCATTACTCCGTTCGTACCATGAGCGGCAACTGCCGGGCACTCCGGGGTATGGAAGACGAGCCGGGCTGGATCCAGATGAGCATTGAAGACTGCAAGGCATTGGGCATCAAGACCGGTGAACTGGTCAAGGTCATCAACGAGCGAGGCTGGTGCATGACCCGGGCCTTAGCCACCGAACGGGTCGCAAAGGGCGCCACCTACATGACCTACCAGTGGTGGATCGGTGCCTGCAACGAACTGACCGTAGGCGCAAACCTGGATCCCATCGCAGGAACCCCCGAATTCAAATACTGCAGCTGCCGGGTAGAAAAGATCGCCGATCAGGCCTGGGCTGAAAAATATCTGCTCACCGAATACCGTGAACTCCGGGAAAAGATGGGCGTCAAGTGCATCGGCGAACAGAAAGTCGGCGGCGTAAAGGCTCCCGCTGTGAAAGGAGGCAACTAAGCATGAATCGTTACGTAAAAGCGAATCCTGAACTCTGCATGGGCTGCCGTACCTGTCTGGCAGGCTGTGCCGTTGCCCACGCCGGAGAAAACTTTTTCTACGGAGATCCCGACAGCTTTGACTTCAATCCCAAGCTCCACATGGTCAAGACCTTAAAGCTGTCCACCCCCATCCACTGCAAACATTGCGAAAGCCCCGCCTGCATGGCGGCCTGCATCAACGGCTGCATCACGATCCAGAACGGCGTAGTTCTTCTGGATCAGGAAGAATGCATCGGCTGCAAGGCTTGTATGACCGCCTGCCCCTTCGGTGCCATCGATATGGTCACTCTGACGGAAGTCCGGCTGGACAGCGGCGAACCCAAAATCGTTGCCAATAAGTGCGACCTCTGCCACGGCATTGAAGGCGGCCCCGTCTGTGTGGACGTTTGTCTCACCGGTGCCCTGACCTTAGTGGAAGAAGAGGACCTGAACGATATGCTGGAACGCAGAAGAGTGGAAGCCGCAAGAGCTTTGGACGCTGCCATTTTCGAATGATCCCCTGCACGGAGGTTTACATCATGAAAAAATCAGCCTTATTCGTAACTGCAGACAGCAAGAAATGCACCGGCTGCAAAGCCTGTGAATTGGCCTGTTTCGCAGAACATAACCATAAATCCAACGGTGTGGGAAAGACCGTTGGGACCGTTACGGTGCCTGTGACCCCCAAGCTTTACCTGGTCCGGGACGAAAAATTCTGCCTGCCTATTCAGTGCAGGCATTGTGAAGATGCTCCCTGTTTGGCGGCCTGCGTTAAGCACGCCATTACCCGGGTGAACGGCCAGGTATACATCAACGAAGAAAAGTGCATCGGCTGTAAGGACTGCATCATGGCTTGCCCCTTCGGCGCCATCGCCCTTTTCCCCGTTTCCCGAAACGGAGAAGCCGTATATCAGCAGGATACGGACCAGCCCCAGATCGTAGCTTCCAAGTGCGACCTGTGCATGGACATTGAAGGAGGCCCTGCCTGTGTTCGGGCATGTCCCAACAATGCTTTACGGTTAGTGGATCCTGACGAAGAACTTTTGGATAAGCACCTGAGAGCTGCGGAAAGCCTCATGGCGACCCTGTAGAAAGGAGGCACCGGAATGATCGTAATCACCATCGACAAAAATATCTGTACCGGCTGCCGGGAGTGCGCTGAGGTATGTCCTGCATGGGCCATCGAAGGCGAACAGGGGAAGCCCCAAACCATCAACACCGACCGCTGCATCATGTGCGGCCAGTGCGTACAAAAATGCAAATCCTACGTCTCCCTGATCACCCACGGAGCCGACGCCTACGAAAAGATCCGGAAGGAACGGGGTCTGCCGGAGACCGTAAAAGAGCCTCTGTTTGCCGCTCATAATGTGACCCACATTCAGGAAGTAAAGGCAGCTTTAGCCGATCCCAATGTGATCACCATGGTCCAAAGCGCTCCCGCCGTAAGAGTGGCCATTGCCGAAGATTTCGGAGCTCCTTTGGGCACCTTAGCCGCAGGCAAGCTGGCTGCAGCCCTGCGCCGCATCGGATTCGACTACATTTACGATACCAACTTCACCGCAGACCTGACCATCATGGAAGAAGGCACCGAACTGATCACCAGGGTGACCAAAGGCGGAACCCTTCCCATGATGACCTCCTGCTGTCCTGCCTGGGTCTCTTTCTTAGAAAGAAATTATCCGGAACTTCAGGCACACCTGTCCACCTGCAAGAGTCCTCAGCAGATGATGGGTGCCGTTATGAAGACCTACGGTGCCGAAAGGAACGGCATCGAACCCGCCAAACTTTTCAGCGTGTCCGTTATGCCCTGCACCTGCAAGGAATTCGAATGCAGCCGGGAAGAAATGAAGGACAGCGGCTATCGGGATGTAGACGCCGTTCTCACCACCAGAGAACTGGCATGGCTCATTAAGGATATGGGCATCGACTGGAACGCTCTCCCCGAAGAAGATTTTGACCATCCCCTGGGCGATTACACCGGCGCAGGAAACATCTTCGGTGTCACCGGCGGCGTTATGGAAGCGGCGATCCGTACGGGCTACGAACTGATCACCGGGCAGCCCATTCCCAGTGTAGATGTTACCCCCGTCCGAGGTACCGAAGGTGTCCGTACCGCCAATATGCAGGTAGGCGACCTGACCTTAAAAGTAGGCGTAGTCACCGGCCTGAAAAATGTGATCCCCGTACTGGAATCCATTAAAGCCGGCAAATGTGACCTCCACTTCATCGAAGTCATGACCTGCCCCGAAGGCTGCGTCAGCGGCGGCGGACAGCCCAAGCTCCTCATGGATACGGATCGTCCCGAAGCCTATGCGGCACGAAGAGAAAACACCTTCGTCCACGACGAAAATCTGCCCCTGCGGAAGTCCCACGAAAACCCCAGCATCAAAATGATCTACGAGGAATTCCTGGGGGAACCCAACAGCCATAAATCCCACGAGTTGCTGCACACAAAATATTGCACAGGCAAGAATAAGTGGAAATAGCCAAGCATAAAAAATATCCCTGCCAAACAGGCAGGGATATTTTTTATGCTTTACTTTATGCAAACTGCTCTTTCAAAAGATCAATAAGCGGTGTCCGCCTTTCGGAGAGCCAGGCTAAGCACAGCTTATGGCAGGGCTGGATCTCCAGTTTTTTAATATGCGGCGCTTCGTTATACTGTGTCAACCCGTCCAGAATAGTAACCCCGTTTCCAAAGGAGACATTGGACATAACGGATTCCATATTGGGGATCGACTTGATCGTCGGATACAGGCCATAGTATTTACAATATTCCAGGATAAGCCTTTTGGTAGGATCCGAATGTTCCTCCCCGAGGCAGAAGAATACCTCATCCTTAAAATCTGCCAACGATATCGGGGTATCATCCCTTTTGGCCAGAATTTTTTCCGAGTATACCAAATACTTAGGGATATCCGAAATCACAATGTATTCCACATTCTTCAGCTGGGAAACAAAATCCACCAGCGTCAGGCAAGTATCCAAACTTCCATTTTTCAGCCGGTCTAAAATGTCTTTTACGTTATGGTTCTCAAAAGAAAGCGATGTTTTGGGGAAAAGCTCCTGAAAACTGCGGAACTTATTGGTCACAGAGTCCGGCAAATTAAATCCGGTAAGGATCCCGATCCGGATCGTACCCTCATAGAGTCCTTTTTGCTTCTGCGTATAGTTTTTTATACGGGACAGATCCGCCATAAAATCGGTGAACAGCTTATGATAAACCATCCCCATAGGTGTAAGTTCTATGGGATTTTTTGTGCGGTCAAAAAGCCGGATCTGGAGCTCCTCTTCCAGGTTTTTTATATGCTTGCTCAGCGTGGGCTGCGAAACATAATTTACCGCGGAAGCCTTTGAAAAGGACTGATTTTCCACAATGGATAAAAAATAATGGATCTGAAGTGTATTCATTGTTATCCACCTTTTTTTTGCAGAAGAAAAGCTATTACCTTTTGACTATATCATACCTATAGCCATTTGGCTATAGTTTCTTGAAAATATAGTGATTGGACGGTAAAAACCTTCCCATAATAAAATTATATTGTGCCAATATCATGCGAAAAGGAGGTGAAACTGAGTGGATATGCAAAAGGCTTACAGCAAAAATATTGAACTTATAGGTTATCACAATTTAGAAAATCGACCAGGCTTCCAAATGGCCATGCAGGAAGCAAATGGGAAATACTACTTGTATGTGTCGCATTTCAGACACCCGGGGGTCTCTATCCTGGATGTAACGGATCCTGCCAATATGCGTTTTGTACGCTACATGGAGGGTCCCAACCTTTCCGGACAGCTGATCAACAAGATACAAGTAGCCGATGGACTGATGATCTGCGCACTGGGAACCGGGATCCAGTTCCTTCACAACATTGGATGGGACGATCCTTATATCCCCGGATTGCAGATCTATGATGTCAAAACAGATCCTGAAAATCCCAGGCTGTTATCAACCTGGAAAGCAGGAGAAGCGCAACCTTGTGACAATATCTGCTTAGGAGTGCACAGATTCTTCTACAACGGCGGGCGTTATGTTCATCTTGCCGCAACATGTGATGGATTTACAAACATGATCTACAGAATTCTGGACATCGAAGATCCAACAAATCCTGTAGAAATCGGTAAGTGGTGGATGCCGGAACAGTGGGATCGGGGATTTATGGAAAAGGATAAAATCAAGACCAAATTCCCCATGGACTATGCGGGGCTGCATGGTCCCCCCTATGTAAAAGGAAACCATGTGTACTGTGGTTACAACGGTGCCGGTATGGTAATATTGGACATTTCCGATATCCATCTGCCGCAGATCGTCGGGCAGCTGCAGACATTCCCCCTTTTAGGCGGGAAATGCTCCGGAGCAAGATGTCATACCGTATTACCGCTGTCAAAAAGGCCCTACGCGATCTTTACGAATGAAGGAGAGCGATTCCCTTGTCTGTCAAAGGAGATGATCGGCGGGAAAGCGCAGCCTCTGAATGTTTTGGGAATGGTCGACTGTACAGACGTAACAGACCCAACACTGATTGCGATTTTCCCCTATCCTGAGGTGCCGGAAGGCTTCCCCTACAAGAACTTCAACGAATGTGGTTTGGGATGTCCCGGACCCTTTGGACCTCACAACATTCATGAGCCTCATGACCACCCGGCTCTGGAGGACAGAAATGACAGGCTCTACTGTTGTTACTTCCATGCAGGGCTTCGGATCTATGACATTGATGATCCTTATGTGCCAAAAGAAATTGCATATTTCATTCCACCCAAACCGGAAAAATGGTGCTTCGAAAACTCTTATGAAGGACCCAATCTCGCAACAACCGAAGATGTCATCGTGGACAACAGAGGAAACATTTTTATGGACACCTTCCACGATGGAATTTACGTACTTAGATGTACGGTTTAGTCTTTGAAAGGAGATAGGAATTATGAAAAACAGAAGTTTTGCCTATGCATGGGGACTACAGATCCAGGTAGCCCTGATGTTCTTCCTGTTTGCAGCTTTAACGAATGATATTTTCAACATTATGCCGGCAGTACTGGTGGAAATGTACGGTTGGGATTATGCCGCAACCATTAACGTTGCTACCATCGCAGGTTATGCCGGTGTTATCGGTACATTCGTTGCATCCTTGCTGATCCAGAAAAAGGGCGATCGCTTCGCTATCGTTCTTTCTCTTCTCGGCGCCGGTATCTTCACCCTCTTCTTCGGAAGATCTCCCAGTTTCACCGTATACCTGGTGCTCTGCTGCTTCGTATTCTTCTTCGCGTTCCAGTTCGGCTCCGTGCTGACCGGCTCTCTGACCGGCAACTGGTTCCCCAGAAAGAAAGGTTATGTTCTCGGCATTTCCTCCGCTGGCATGTGCCTGAGCACCTGCGTCACTCCCCCGATCTTTAATGCTCTGATGAACCACATCGGCATTGCCAATACCCTGACCTGCTTCGGCATCGCCTGTATCGTACTGGCAATCGCCTCTTTCTTCTGGGTCAAAAACACCCCCGAAGAAATTGGACTGCCCCCCGATGGCATCAAGACCGGTATTGAGGAACTGGAAAAGAATCGTAAAGAGATGGCCGAATATGTCAGTCCCTGGACTGCAGGCCGCCTTTTGAAAACCCCCGTTGTCTGGACCCAGGCTATCAGCTATGGTCTCATCTTCATGGTAACTATCGGTGTTCTCGGCCAGTGGATCCCCCGCATGATGGGCCTGGGAGTCTCCATGGAAGCCGCGTTGATGCAGCTGTCCATCGCCTCTGCGATCGGTATCGTAGGAAGCTTTATCTGGGGTATTCTTGACACGAAAATTGGCACAAAAAAGACCTCTTTGCTCTTTATCGTATGGTATACTGTTGCTGTAATTATCATCACATTTGGTATCAGCAGTCCGGTAGCCACATGGATCGGCATCGCCATGATCGGTTCCTCTGTCGGCGGTATCGGTAACCTGGGTCCCTCTATGATCGTTACGATTTGGGGCCGCTGGGACTATGCAGCTGCTGCAAAGGTTGTACAGACCATTACCAACATCTTACGTGTTTCTGCTTTCGGTGTAGTTGCATTCGGTCTGAATGTATTCGGCAGCATCACTGGCGCCTACTATATCCTTATCGGTTGCGGCGTAGTTGCATTTATCCTGATGCTTGTTACCAACGATAAAATGATTGGCAAAGAAGGTTAATTTTTAGGAGGTGCGCTATGGACAATGCATTGCTGAAACCTGTAAAAATCGGCCATAAAATCGTACCAAACAGATTTGCGATCAACGCAATGGAAGGTACCGATGCCGACGAACACGGGAATCCATCTGAGCTTACATATAAGCGTTATGAAAAATATTTCAAAGGTGGAGCCGGGTTTATCGATCTGGAGGCAATTACCTGCCAAACAGAATGTGTTTCCAGCACAAATCAGTTATGCCTGATGGAAGAAAATGTGGAAGCGCTGACGGCATTCGTTTCACACATGAAAGCCATTAACAGCGAAAATGTTTTCGTGTTCCAGTTGACCCATGCCGGAGAACTGGGCAATCCTCATTTTTCCAAAGCGATTCGTGTAACAAAAGATCCCCTTCCCGGTTTCGAGCATGCAGAATTTGCAGATGAAGCAAAGGTGGAGGAGATCATGCAGCAGATCGTCGATGGTGCAGTCCTGGCCCACAAGGTGGGAGCTGACGGCATCGACCTGAAGCTGTGCGCAGGATATCTGGGTTCCCAGATCCTGCGGCCTTTCAACAAACATGAATGGAAATACGGCGGAGCATGGGAAAACAGAAAGCAGTTCGTCGTCGATCTGGTAAACCGTATCAAAGCAGCTGTAAATGACCCCAATTTCATCATCGGATCCAAGATCTCCCTTTATGAAGGGTTCCCCGGTGGCCAGGGAACCATGGGTCCGGACAGTGCGGTAATGGATCTGACAGAGTCCATTGACCTGATCAAAACACTGGAAGATTTGGGCGCTTCTTATGTTCTGACCACATGCGGTGCCCCGATGCATACGCTGAATCTGGTCAAGCCTTCAAAGGATGATCCCTATATCGCCTACCTGGGAATGTATTTCCAAAAGGTGTGCCGGGAAAATCTGAAACCGGAAACGGTGGTGATCGGCGGAGGCTATTCGATTTTCGGAAACGGGAAACAACCTAATTTCAAAGCAGTTGCCCCTGAAAAAAATACGCTCCTTTTCTGGGGAGACAAAATGATCCGGGACGGTGTTGCTGACATGATCGCTATCGGCCGTCAGGCACTCTGCGATCCGGGGATCCCCTCTAAGTTAGCGGCAGGCCAGCCGGAAACCATTACCTGGTGTTCTGCCTGCGATCAGTGCAGTCTGTTACTCATCACACCTCAGTATACAGGCTGTATCCGTGATCCGTATTACGCCAAGAAGATTCCCGCTGCCCTGGAGGCTCTCAGCCACCATTAAGTAAGCCGGGGTGCAGCCCCAAAGCTGCATCCGTGTTCACAATCGCTGTGTAAAATCTGATTTTGCACATAAAGAATTATGGAGGTATTGCTATGATTCCCAAATTACCGTTTGAACACATCGCACATTTAGGATGGGCCGTAAAGGATATCGATGAAACCATTAAAAACTTTGAGCTGATGGGCATTGGCCCCTGGCGCCGTTATATTCTCGGAGAAAATGATGGCGGACACGACTTCGCTTTCAGAGAATATGCAGGAGGAATGGAAAACAGATGTAAGGTGGCACTGGCAAAAGCCGGAAACATCGTTATTGAGTTATTCGATCCCACCGGCGGCCAGTTCCCCATCGTTGAGAACTATCTGGCAAACCACGGAGAAGGCATTTGGCACTTCGGCTATTCCGTAACCAGAGAACAGTACGACTGGACCATCAAAGAAATGGAAAAGGTAGGGATCAATGTCATTGGTCATTCCGAATACAAGAATGGCGTTCGGATGGCATTCCTGGACCCCGCAAAGACCGGCGGCATCGTTTTCCAGCTGCACGATTGTCCCCCCGAAATGGAAGATTTCTTTGATACCATGGGCATAATGGTCTAAACCTCTCCTAAGAAAAAGGGACTGCAAATGCAGTCCCTTTTTCTATTTCTATTTTATTTATTGTTTTATTTTTCGATGGGCTTCATGGTGGGGAACAGGAGGATGTCCCGAATGGAGGGAGCATCGGTGATCAGCATGATCACTCTGTCGATGCCGATGCCCAGACCGCCGGTGGGAGGCAGGCCGATCTCCAGTGCGTTTACGAAGTCTTCGTCCATGGGATGGGCTTCGTCATCTTCGCCGGTATCCAGCTGTGCCTGCTGTTCCTTGAATCTCTGATACTGGTCGATGGGGTCGTTCAGTTCGGAGAAGGCGTTGGCGATTTCCCAGCCGTTGATGTAAGCTTCGAAACGACGGGTGATTCTGGGATCTTCGGGATCTCTCTTGGACAGAGGAGAAATTTCTACGGGGTGGCCGATGATGAAAACGGGGCCATCCAGGTAGCCGGGAACGTCTTCGCAGTAGTCTTCGAACATTTCTGCAAGGATCTTACCTCTGGTC
>SVCV01000023.1 GCA_015058185.1 Clostridiales bacterium
AACTGCGGAGACCATCACGGCCACACCTGCGGCCACGGCTGCGGAGGTCACTGCCACTAAGAACAAAGGAGGTCCTATGGTACAAAAGATAGCCAGTATTTTATTGATCCTGTGCCTGCTTTTCGGGCTGGGAGCCTGCGGAGCGGAGCAACAGCCCCCGCCCCCCAAAGATGAAGCGGTACAACAGGAAACGCCGGCGCCGGAAGAGGGAGAAGAGATCATCCCCATTCTGAGCACATTTACGGCTCCTGACTTTGACGGAAACACCATCGATCAAAGCTATCTCGCAGAGAAAAAACTGACTATGGTCAACATTTGGGCAACCACCTGCGGATTCTGCATCGAAGAAATGCCGGATCTGGCAGCTCTCAATGCCCAATATGCAGACCAGGGCTTCCAGGTCATGGGCATCGTAACCGATGTTATGGACCGGGACGGCAGTTTTTCCGAAAGCCAGGTGGAAAAGGCAAAAGAGATCGTGGAGAAACAGGGTGCAGACTACCTGCAGCTGCTTCCTTCTGAAGATTTGATCGCCGTTATTTTAGCCATCCCCTCCAACAGCGTTCCTCTCACCTTTTTTGTAAACGAAAAGGGCGAACTGGTAGGAAAGATCTATGCCGGAGCCCTGGGAAAGGAAGCCTGGGAGGAAATGATTCTCGAACACCTTGCAGAGGAGGAATAATCCTTGTCTTTAAAGATGCGAAATGGGATCGCACTGGGCCTGGCCGGAGCCGGCGTATTGATGCTGCTTCTCGGCGCTTATCGGGGAGAGATCGAAGTGGTCTTCCGAAAAGCTGTCATCATTTGTCTGGAGTGTATCGGCCTTGGGTAATGTAGTGCAGGCGATAAAAAAGCACCACCGCCATTTGGTGCAGATCATATTTACGGCTGTCAGCAACGGATACTGGCAGGGCTTTGTTACGGGAAAGATCTTTGCGGGAGACTCCAAGATCGTCTGCTTTCCGGGGCTGAATTGCTATTCCTGTCCAGGCGCTTTGGGGGCCTGTCCCATCGGATCTCTGCAGGCGACCCTCACCAGCTACCAGTACAAGATGGCTCTCTACGCTGTGGGATTTCTTTTCATTTTCGGCGCTGTCCTGGGCCGCTTTATCTGCGGCTGGCTTTGCCCCTTCGGGCTGGTGCAGGACCTGCTCCATAAGATCCCCTTCCCTATGAAGCTGAAAAAGCTTCCGGGGGAAAAGGCCCTCAGGTGGCTGAAATATGGGATCCTGGTCCTGTTTGTGATCCTGCTTCCCTCTCTGATCTCCGATGCATTCGGACAGGGTTCCCCCTGGTTCTGTAAATACATCTGTCCCTCAGGGACCCTCTTTGCGGGTCTGCCCATGCTGGCAGCGGATGAAACTCTGCGTATGTCTGTAGGCGGCCTGTTTGCGCTGAAGCTGACGATCCTCATCGTACTGATCGTCCTCTCTATGATGCTTTGGAGACCCTTCTGCCGGTACCTTTGCCCATTGGGAGCGATCTACAGTTTCTTTAATCCGGTAGCCCTTTACCGGATCCGGATCGACGAGAGCAAATGCGTCAAATGCGGTACTTGCCAAAGAACCTGCAAGATGGAACTCCCCGTTTATAAGAAACCCAACAACATGGAATGCATCCGCTGCGGAGCCTGTAAACAGGCCTGTCCCGAAGGAGCCATCTCCATGGGACTCTGCCTCCATGATCAAAAGAAAAAGCCGGAAACGGCAAATTAGAGGCGAACATCATAAAAGCACCGTCTTCACGACGGTGCTTTTACGTTACCCCTGACACCTTTATCCTCCGCAGCTGCCCTTTTCTCAGCGGCGGAAAAGCTGTACCCAATACAGGGTACCATTGCTGTCCTCAGCACAGCCTACCCCGATCTCAGAATATGCATCGCTGAGGATGTTGGCCCGATGGCCGCTGGAACGCATCCAGCCGGTCATTACCGAATCTGCGGTCAAATATCCCTTTGCGATATTTTCCCCTACCGCATGATAGGCAAGACCAAAGGACTTCACCATTTCGGAGGGAGTTCCATAGGTCGGTGAAGTGTGGGAAAAGTATCCCTTCTCTGCCATGTCCCGGGCTTTTGCCTGAGCCACAGCAGACAGATCCCCATTCAGTTCCAAAGGAGCAAGCCCTTCGGCGGCTCTCTCCTCATTGACCAATTGGGCTACCTGCTTTTCTGCGGTACTGAGGGAGTCGGAGAGTTGACTTCCATTCCCTTCTGCAGGGCTTTGTACATTGCTTCCGGTGCCCGGCGTTATCATGCTGCAGGGGTTCTTCTTTGCCCAGCAAGACCAAACCCGGGGATCCTGACAGGCTTTTCGGATCATCCGGACTTTTGTACCGTATTTTTTCTGGTACTGGGTCTGCTGGCAGGAGGCTTTTTGCAAAGAAGCGCTGCTGCAGGAGCTGTTCTCCGCCCCGAAAGCAAAAGCAGGTGTGACCAGGAGGGCCATCAGCAGGCATACAGTTACAACGAATGAAATTGACTTTTTCTTCATAGGTATCCTCCTTGAAGCTCTCCCAATATCCCTCGAAAAAAAGTATAGGGGCTTTTCCTGTTCGGAAAAACCCCTCAAATATTGGAAGAAGTCTTATACAGCGGTTTCAGCCCTCCGATTTTTCCGCGAAGGAATGCAGAAGATCCGCTAAATTCTCTGTGATTCGGGCTGTGAGGCCCCAAATGCGGTATTCCTGATATTGGTAGACCGGGATCCGGTTTCTCCCCTTTCGCCAATGGTATTCGCCTTTCAGACCGTAGCGCTCATAGGGAAAATCTTCCCGGATATCCGGGATCAGATCGCACTCATAGACATAGGGCGGATTTCCGATAAAGAAAGACACCGGCACCAGAAACCACTCTTTTACCTCTGACGGATTGGGACGGATCTTACCCAAAGCAGAAGGTTCCACTTCCGCTAAAATGGGATACATGCTGAAGTTGCTGTAGGTGTGAATATAGTCCATCGGACCCAGGATCCGGATGTCTTCCTCCGGGATCCCAAGTTCTTCCCAGGTCTCCCGAAGGGCCGCTTCCTCTGCGGTCTCACCGGTCTCCATACCCCCTCCGGGAAAGCAGATCTCGCCGGGTTGGTGCTTCAGGGTTTCGGAACGGACTTCATACAAAAGGTGGTACTCGCCTTCGATTTTGATCAAAGGAACCAATACCGCTGCGCTGCCTTTATAATTCATAGGCACCGGCTTATGATGCCGGAAAGCCTCCTCAAACCGTTTCAGATCCATGTATTTTCCCCCGCAGCTTACTGAACAGATCAAGGCTGATGGCAGAAGCAATGACGATCAGTACAATGCCGCATAAAACATTGGCCGTAATGACTTCCTGCAGAACGATAATGGCCACAATAGGTGCAAACATAGGCTTCAGGAAGAATACGATGGACGCAGTAAAAGCACCGCCTCCTTCCATTGCCTTATAGAAGAAAAAGCACCCCATCCCGGTGACCACGATGGCGATATAAAGGAACAAAGGCAGGCTCATGTTCTCCAGTCCCGCAAAGACCGGTCTTCCGGTGACCAAAAGGACGATCAGAACAACGCCGGAGCCGAACAGACCGCTGATGCTGGTTTGGGCAAGACCGCCGATCCGGGCGATCCGCCGTTTTCCCACGGCGGCACTGAGACCGAAGAATACCGCACCGAGAATGGTGAGGATCATACCCTTCATACTGTTTTCGATGGAAAAAGACAAGGGATTTACAATAAAGACCAACCCCACCAGGCAAATGGCCAGGGCCAAAACCTTTCTGCGGGTCATTTTTTCCCCTGCAATAAAATGGGCGAAGATCAGGGTAAACAGGGGGTTGCAGCAGAAGATGACCGCTACGGAGGATGCGTGTGCATTCAAAACCCCAAGCTGGAAGAAGAGCATGGCGATGCCAACGCAAAGACAGCCCACCAAAACCAGGTAGCCCATGTCGCCTTTATTCAGCTTCACACCCCGCTTTTTCAGACCATGGATCGCAAAGGGCAGCAGGAACAGATTCCCGATAAAGAATCGCAGAAAGTTCATCTGCAAAGGATCCAGAGTGGTTCCTGCTACCTTCAGAACTACCTCCATGGTGCTGAAGATCAAAGATGCCGCAAGTACATAAAAGATAACATTCTTTTTCATAGCAATACCTTACTTTATCGTCCCAGTATGCGGGACAGGATCTCATCTGTGCCGGAAAGATCCGTCAAAAGAAGATCCGGGGCACCGGAGGCAAGTTCCTCCCGGGAGGCCCAGCCGGTACAGACCGCCAGGCTTTTTGCCCCCATTCTTTTTGCACAGTTTACATCGTAAAGAGTATCTCCCACCACCCAAATGCTATCCGGATGGAAAGAGCACTGCAGCCGGGTCTCCGCCTCCCGAAGGGCAAGAAGAGCTGCATCGTATTTTTCACCATCTCCGTCGCCGAAGCCGCCGAAGGGGAAATATTTCTCCAAACCTACCGACCTGAGCTTACAATAAGCTCCGATCCGCAGATTGCTGGTCAAAAGGACATGACAGGCACCCTGCTCTTCCAAAGCTTCCAAAAGCTCAGGCACACCGGGCAGGATCCGCCGCTGTGCGGGATCCGAAAGGAACTCTGCGAGAACCTTTTCATAGGTTTCCTCAAACCGGAGACGCTCCGAAAGAGGAACCCCAAACTGCGTAAAGACCTGGTGAAGGATCTCTCCATCCATGAGCCCGCCGATGTTGGTCCGATCAAAGGCATCCGAAATTCCGTACAACAGGAAAAAGGCCCTGTTCAGAGCCTTTTTACCATTGCTTCCGCAATGCATTAATGTCCCATCAATATCCCAAAAAATCAACGTTTTTCGAGCAAGGTCCATCATATTTTCTTAGTTGATCAGTTCGCAGCCTTCAATGCTGTCGCCCAAAGCTTCCTGTTCGGCACTCAGGCTGACAACGAAGTCAATCTTGTATCTTGCAGAGATGCCCTGCAGACGATTGAGGAATTCTTTCATATCGTCGATATGTACATCCTTGTAGTGGAGAATACCGTCAATAAAAATGACCTCCATGTCATGATCAGAGCTAATAATTCCATACAGAAAACCGATGTATTCGTCGATGTTGGTAATATCATCGAATTCTTCCATACAAATTACACGGATCTGATACTTGAGGTCGTACATCAAGCTGTGGTCTTTATTAATAAACACAATGCTGCCATTGCTGGTCTCTACTGCGCTGTTGGCGAGACCGACGAGCATTTTCGTTTTTCCAGTACCTTTGTGTCCTACGATAAGCTTAACCAATAGAACCGCCTCCCTTGTTTTTTATTTGATAGCCCTGCCAGGAGAAGCCACCTACTGACATTATACACGAACAGAAAGGAATGGGCAAGGCAGGAAATCAGGTTTTCCAAATAATTTTTACATAAATTTTTACTACAGCAATTGTTGGCCGTTGATGACGAGGTGGAATTCCAAACCCAGCTTTGCGGCAGCCTTACGGCAAAGGACCATTCGGCCGAGGAAGATCTCAAAATAATCCATAATGGAACACATTTCCGTCTCAATGGTAAGCTGCAGAGCAATGACGGTATGATCTTCGTTGATCTCAACAGAAGATTCCCGAACCGAGAAATTGACCCGGTCATGGATATCAAAGGTTGCGGGGCTGCTGTTGCGGACCCGGCTCCGGCGAACATCCGTCTTATCCGCCAAAATCAAGGCTGCGGCGATGGGGGTTACCGCCACTGCCGTACCCTCGTCGTGATTTCCGATGGCCGTAATAACGGTGGCGATCTCACCTGCGGGCATATTCATATTATCCAAAAGACGGAAGGCCATGACCGCTCCGCTTTGGGCATGATCGGCGCGGTTCACCACATTGCCGATATCGTGCAGATAAGCAGCGATCTGTGCCAGCTCCTGATCCCGTTTCGGATACCCCAGGGTTTCCAGGATATATTTGGCGGTTTCTGCGGACTTCACAACGTGAGCAAAGCTGTGCTCAGTGTAGCCCAAAGCCGTCAGGGACTCATCCGCCCGAACGATGTAAGTCCGAATGTCTTCATTTTTTCGAATGTCTTCGTATGTTACCATTTTTTCTCCTTTATTTACTGTATCTATTAAATGCCGAAGCTTTTTCTACTTCAGAAGATCCATGATCCCGCTGACGCCGGCGGAATCCAGAATGCTCCGATAATCATCTAATTCCCCTTCGATGAGCTCGTCAATCACCTTCATACCTAAAAGTTCTACAGGAGCCTTATCGTCCGTAAGGATCCGGTCGCCGCCGGTTACCGGTGTCAGCTCCGAGGCCACATCCAGCATCATATTCCGCAGATCCCGATTCTCCGTGATCTCTCCGCAGGCAGAGGCCAATGCTCCGGTAAGGTCCTTGCCATTGGCTGCAAAAAGTTCCATGTTGGTGCCTCCGGAAACCTTTACCGTGCATACGGAATCGAATACGGTGGAAATGGTGTCGCAAAGGTAATCATTGATGGAGCCGTCTTTGCCGGAGCGCATATTCATATTGACCACCATGACCCCGTCTTCCTTCAAATGGTCCCGTACCAAAGAGAAAAACTCCGTGGTGGACATTTGAAAAGGGATCGTAATGTCCTGATAGGCATCCACCATGATCACGTCGTAGAGCTTGTCTTTTCCCTCTCCGGTCTGCAGGTAGGCCCGGCCGTCGTAAACGCTTACATCCACCGCATCGGACAGTTCAAAATACTCGTACGCCAGGTCCACGATCTTTTGATCGATCTCCACTCCGGTAACGGAAACCCCATCAAAATATTGTTGGCACTGGGTAGCGTAGGTCCCGGTACCAAGTCCAAGGATCAGAATATCCCGATCCTCATTTCCCTTTTCCGAAAGCCCCGCCATAAAAGGGGCCGCCAGGGCATAGTCATAGTACATACCCGTCAGACTTTCCTCTTTCATCATGATGGACTGGACACCGACCAGCGTGTTGGTTGAGAGGATCACCTGCCGGTCATTTTCCTTGACCTGCAGGTAGTTGTAAATGGACTCCCCCTCATAGGTCAGATCCGGCTCCCAGAAGGCAAAGCTGTTGTTAAAAGGAACAAAGGACAATACCAAAATGATGATGGTAATGACCAAGGCCCGGATCCAGCGGCGCTTTACGGAAAGGAAGTAGATCAGACAAATGATGGAGAGGATGGCTGCAAAAATCAGGAAAGTGGCCGCCGTTCCCACAGTGGGTATGGTAACGAAGGTAGGCAGGAAAGTACCGATGATGCTGCCGATGGTGTTCAGGGCACTGAGTTCCCCAACGGTTTTGCCGTTGTGTTCCAGGCTCTCTACAGAAAGCTTGATCAAAGAAGGCGTAACGGTTCCCAACAGGATCAGAGGGAACACGAAAATGGCAAAGCAGGAAACAAGGGAAGCCCATACCAGGAAATTGGACGAAACAAAAGACGCAAGACCCAAAGAGATCAAGGCGATCACATATTTTCCCAGGAAGGGGATCGCGGCGATCCAGCAGGCTGCGATGAGGATCCGCCGATACAGCCGGTTGGGATCCGGATATTTATCCGCTAACCGACCGCCGATCAATGCACCCAAAGCCAGGGCCACCATGATGGTACCGATAATAACGGTCCAAACGATTTGGGAAGAGCTGAAGTAAGGTGCCAAAAGCCGGCTGGCACCCAGCTCTACCGCCATAACAGACATGCCGGAAAAAAATTCCGTAACATACAAAAAGGATTTGTGTTTTAAAACAGAACTGCGCACCAGTTCATGATCCCGGATCTCTCCCATATTACCCCTCCAAAGTAATTATAAATGGACCTTGTATTCGAATACCAGATCCCGAAGCTGTGCCGCCCGCTCAAACTGCAGCGCCCCTGCTGCCTGTTTCATTTCCTGCTCCAGCTGCTTGATATAGGCAGCCAACTCTTTCTTCGTTAATTCTAAGGGACTCTTTCCCTGATAGTAGTCCACAGGATCTTCGGCAGCCTTTGTCGCCTCGATCACGGAACGAATCGATTTTACCACAGTTTGTGGAATAATTCCATTTTTTTCATTGTATTCCTGCTGAATGGCACGGCGCCGCTCCGTTTCGGAAATGGCCCGGTCCATGGCCTCGCTGATGTGATCCGCATACATGATGACCCGGCCCTTTGCGTTTCGCGCAGCCCGGCCGATGGTTTGGATCAGCGAAGTTTCCGTACGCAGGAAGCCTTCCTTATCCGCATCCAAAATTGCCACAAGGGAAACTTCCGGAATGTCCAAACCTTCTCTGAGCAGATTGATGCCTACGAGAACATCGAAAATACCCAGACGAAGATCCCGCAGGATCTCCATGCGCTCCAAAGTATCCACTTCGGAATGAAGGTAGCGGACCCGGATCCCCACGCCCTTCAGATAGTCGGTGAGGCTTTCCGCCATTTTCTTGGTCAGGGTGGTGACCAAGACCCGCTCTTCCCGGGCCACCACATCGTTGATCTCCTTGATCAGATCGTCAATCTGGCCCTCAATGGGACGAACCGTAATGGAAGGATCCAAAAGGCCTGTGGGACGAATGACCTGCTCCGCATCCACCCCGCCGGACAATTCCTTTTCATAAGCTGCGGGAGTGGCACTGACATAAACCGCCTGATTCACCAAACCGCTGAACTCGTTGAAGCTCAGAGGGCGGTTGTCCAGTGCGGAAGGAAGCCGGAAACCGTAATCCACCAGAGACTGCTTTCGGGACCGATCCCCTGCCCACATGCCCCGAACCTGGGGAAGCATGACGTGGGATTCGTCCACAATGAGAAGGAAGTCATCGGGGAAGTAGTCGATCAATGTATAGGGACGGGAGCCGGGCGGCAGCCCGTTGATGTGACGGGAATAGTTTTCGATCCCTTTGCAGGAACCAACTTCCCGAAGCATTTCAATGTCGTAGCGGGTCCGCTGCTCGATACGCTGCGCCTCGATGAGCTTGCCCTGGCTCTTGAACCATTGGATCCGGTCCTCCAGTTCCTCTTCAATGGTAACGATGGCCCGCTCCATGTTCTCCCTGGAAGTAACATAGTGGGATGCGGGGAAAATGGAGATATGATTCCGGTAGCCGTGCAGTTCCCCGGTAAGAGGATTCATCTCCCGAATGGACTCGATCTCATCGCCGAACAGCTCGATGCGGACCGCCTGCTCAGAGCCTGCGGGATATACATCGATCACGTCACCCCGAACCCGGAAACTGCCCCGGACAAAGGCCAGGTCATTCCGGACATACTGAATGTCCACCAGCTTCCGAAGGATCTCATTCCGCTCCTTGATCATACCCGGACGCAAAGAAAGCGTCTGGTTCTCGTAGTCCACAGGACTTCCCAAACCATAAATGCAGGAAACGCTGGCAACGATAATAACGTCCCGGCGCTCCGCAAGAGCCGCCGTAGCAGAGTGGCGAAGCTTTTCGATCTCGTCGTTGATATCCGAATCCTTTTCAATATAAGTATCCGTAGCCGCAACATAGGCTTCCGGCTGATAATAGTCGTAGTAGGACACAAAATACTCCACAGCGTTCTCCGGGAAGAATTCTTTGAATTCCCCGTGAAGCTGTGCCGCCAGAGTTTTATTGTGAGAGATGACCAGAGTAGGACGCTGGACCCGTTCGATCACATTGGCCATGGTAAAAGTCTTGCCGGAACCGGTGACACCCAAAAGGGTCTGGTGGCGCTTTCCCTGCAGCACGCCCTGAGACAGTTTTTCCACTGCCCGGGGCTGATCTCCCATCATTTTATAATCCGATACGATCCGAAACTCTCCCATTTCTGTCTCCTGTTTTTTTGCATACTGCTCGTTTACCAAGAGTATACCATAGCTGTCCCCGCATTTCCACGGCGGAACATTTCTCTTTTTCAACCTTGTTTTTTCCGCTCAAAAATAATATAATAGTTCAAATTAGCTAAAAACAGGTGAGGAAAAACCATGAGCAAAAATCACGAACATATGGACGGAAGAGGCAGTTTGCTGTCGATCTTCAACGTCCCCAGATTTGAAGAAAAGGACGCACCCGCTCAGGCGCCCCAGGAAACCATTTCCCCCATGGACGCCTTCGTGGACAACGTTGCCGCAAATTTACAGATCAACAACCGCTTTGACCCCGCTCTGTACGGAGAATTCAATGTTAAGAGAGGTCTGCGGAATGCCAACGGCACCGGCGTAGTCGTAGGGCTGACCCAAATCGGCGACGTAGTGGGCCATGATAAAGACGAAAACGGCGAAAAGATCGCCATTCCCGGCAAACTGTACTATCGGGGCATCGATGTAGAAGACATCGTAAATAACTGCCTGAAGGAAGACCGTTTCGGTTACGAAGAAACCGCCTACCTTCTGCTCTTCGGCGAGCTGCCCAACAAAACCCAGCTCAGCGACTTCGAAAAACTGCTGGGGATAACCCGGGAACTGCCCGGAGGCTTCACCAGAGACATGATCCTGGTCGCCCCCTCCAAGAGCGTTATGAACAAAATGGCCAGAAGCGTTCTGTCCCTGTATTCCTATGACGACAATCCGGACGACCTGTCCGTTAAAAACGTACTGCGGCAGTCCATCAAGCTGATCGCATATTGTCCCTCTCTGATCGCTTACGGCTACCAGGCAAAGCGGTCCTACTACGACAATGACAGCCTGCACCTGCACTATCCCGACCCGGAAAGATCCACCGCAGAAAACATCCTGCGCATGATCCGGCCCACCAGCGAATACCTTCCTCTGGAAGCCAAGATCCTGGACCTTTGCCTGATCCTCCACGCAGAACACGGCGGCGGCAACAACTCCTCCTTTACCACCCACGTGGTAACTTCTACGGGCACAGACACCTACTCCGCCATCGCAGCAGCCATTGGCTCCCTGAAAGGTCCCAAGCACGGCGGTGCCAACCTGCAGGTCATGAGCATGGTAGAAGACATCAAGGCAAATGTAAAGGACATTACCAACGAGCGGGAAGTGGAATATTATCTGCAGAAGATCCTGGAAGGCGATGCCCACGACCACAGCGGTCTGATCTACGGCATGGGCCACGCAGTATACACCATTTCCGATCCCAGAACCACCTTGCTGAAGAAGATGGCAAGACAGCTGGCGGAGGAACAAGGCCTGTTGGAAGAATTCCAGCTCTACGATACCATCGAACGGCTGGGTCCGGATATGTTCCGGGAATTCAAGGGCATCGACAAGCCTATGTGCGCAAATGTTGACCTGTACTCCGGCTTCGTATACAGCGCACTGAACATCCCCAAGGAACTGATCACTCCCCTCTTCGCCACCGGCAGAATGGCCGGCTGGTGCGCCCACAGACTGGAAGAACTGGTGGCCGGCGGCAAGATCATCCGCCCCGCATACAAATGCGTACAGCCCCTGCTCCCCTACATCCCCCTGGAAGACAGAAGATAAAAAAAGGACCACCTCTGCTGAGGTGGTCCTTTTTATTTCTTATTTTTTCCGAATGAGTACGTGCTCCAGAAGCAGTACCAAAATCGTGCCTACGATCAGGCCGTTGGACAGGATGTATCCGATGACGCCGGGCAAGGCTGTGAAGGCAGATGCCGGCAGGAACATGATGCCGATACCGACCAAAAGGGAAATGCCGATAATATAGCTTTCCCGGTTTGTGAAATTCAGTTTGCGGAACTCTTTGATCCCCTGGCCGAAAATCAAGGCAAAGACGATGAGAAGTGCCGCATACCCTACCGCTATGGGCATAGAGGCAAAAAGTGCGCCTACGGGGGCGAGAACGCCCAGAATGATCATCATAATGCAGCCGACTATGAAAGGCCAAACGGCTGCCACACGGGTCATGAGCAAAATGCCTACAGAAGAAATGTAGGGCATGGGACCGATGACGGGCCAAATGCCGGAACCGATGGTCATGATCCCCTGGATCAGGGTGGTAGTGGTAAACTTCTTCCGGTCAACGGGGATCTCCAATGCTTCGGACATTCCGGACACACCGGTAAAGACCATGGACAAAAGAACCAAAGAGCCGATCACGCAGATAATAACGACGCCCGCATCAAAAGTAGGGGTTCCGTAAGCAAAAGGCTCAGGCAGCGTCACAAACTTGCCCTCGACCATATGGATATCCTTTGTAATGCCTAAGATCACCGCAAGGATCCATCCCACGATAACGCCAAGCAGCGTAGCGATGCTCTGAATAAAGCCCTTCGCTTTCAGATTGATTCCTAAAGCACAGACCACCGTAACGATGGCCACTACAACATAACGCCAGTCCAGATAGGATCCGTTTTCCGAGATCCCGGTCATACCTTTGACCATGCTGGGTGAAAGCTGCAGGGTCATGAGCATGATAATGACCCCGTTTACCAGCGGTGTAAACAGTTTGGAAATGTGGGTGACCAAACGGAAAACGCAAAGCAGGATCAGTACCACACCGGCAATGAGCATACCCATTTCCAGGTCGGTCCGCAAAAGTTCAATAGGCTTACCCTGAGCCGTAATGCTGGCCGCGATCAGAACCAAAAGACCGGTCCAAAGGCCGGAAGGTCCGTCAACCAAAGGATACTTGTGGCCGAACTTGGCCTGCAGGATCCCGGCAACACCGCCAAAGATAAAGGTTCTCTGCAGAAACTCCGCGATCGCCTGCTGGTCCAACCCAAGGGCAGTACCGACAACTACGGGCATAACAACAGCAGATGCCAGAAATGCGATCAAATGCTGCAGGCCGTAAACTACAGATTTTCCAAGGGGCACCTTGTCCTCAAGGCCATATATGAAATCCGTGTTCTGGATTTTTTTTGCATTGTGTACAATTTTCTCGTCCATGCCATACATTCTACTCCAACTTTTACGGGAATACAAGGCTGAGAGGCCGTAAAAGTACTTTTTTTTGCTCGTTTTCCCGAATTTTCCTCCCTTCTTACATTGACGGCCTGTCCCTTTTTTAATAAAATAGTAGTTAGTCTAAAATGCGGAAGTTTGTGCTTTTTGCTAAAACCAATATAAGGAGCCTATTATGATCAAGGACAAAATGATCGCAACCATGGACGGAAACGAAGCTGCAGCCTATGCGGCCTATGCGTTTACCGAAGTTGCAGCTATCTATCCCATAACCCCCTCTTCTCCCATGGCGGAAAAGACCGATGAATGGTCCGCCAACGGAAAGAAGAACCTGTTCGGACAAACCGTAAGACTGGTGGAAATGCAGTCGGAAGCAGGCGCCATCGGTGCCGTTCACGGCGCTATCGAAGCCGGTGCACTGGCCACCTCCTTCACCTCCTCCCAGGGTCTTATGCTCATGATCCCCACCATGTACCGGATCGCAGGCTGCCGTCAGCCGGCTGTTCTGCACGTAGCATCCCGTACGGTAGGGACCCACGCCATGTCCATCTTCGGCGACCACTCCGACGTAATGAACTGCCGTGCCACAGGCTTTGCCCTCATGTCCACCGGCAGCGTTCAGGAAGTTATGGATCTGGCCGGCGTTGCACACCTGGCAGCCATCGAAGGCCGGACTCCCTTCCTGCACTTCTTCGACGGTTTCCGGACCTCCCACGAGATCCAGAAGATCAAGAAGATCGATTACAAGGATCTGCAGTCCTTGCTGAACCAGGAAGCCCTGGATGCCTTCCGGGACAATGCCCTGAATCCCGATCACCCCACCCTGAGAAATACCGTTCAGAACCCTGACGTATACTTCCAGGTAAGAGAAGCAAACAATCCCTTCTATGACGCTCTTCCCGGCATCGTAGAGAAATACTTCGAAGGCATCAACAAGATCACCGGCAAGAACTACAAGCTGTTCAACTACTACGGTGCTCCCGATGCAGACCGGATCATCGTAGCCATGGGTTCCGTCAGCGGCACCATCATGGATACCGTGGATTACCTGAATGCCCGAGGCGAAAAGGTGGGTTATGTACAGGTTCACCTGTATCGTCCCTTCTCCGCCAAGCACCTGCTGGCAGCCATTCCCGAAAGCGTAAAGAAGATCGCTGTTCTGGATCGCTGCAAGGAACACGGCGCTGTAGGCGAACCCCTGTATGAAGATATCTGCTCCGTCTATGCCCAGAACAAGGAGCTGGAAGCTCCCCTGATCGTGGGCGGCCGCTACGGCCTGTCCTCCAAGGACACCGATCCCGCACAGATCAAGGCTGTTTTCGACAACCTGCTGGAAGCCGAGCCCAAGAACAGCTTCACCATCGGCATCAACGACGACCTGACCGGTTTGTCTCTGCCCATCGGCCCTGCTCTCGACACCGAAAGCGAAGGCACCGTATGCTGCAAGTTCTGGGGTCTGGGTTCCGACGGCACTGTAGGCGCCAACAAGAACTCCATCAAGATCATCGGTGACGACACGGATCTGTATGCTCAGGCATACTTCGAATACGATACCAAGAAGTCCTTCGGTATCACCAAGTCCCATCTGCGCTTCGGCAAGAACCCCATCCGCACCACCTCTTTGGTAAAGTGGGCCGACTTCGTAGCCTGCCACAACCAGGGCTACCTGTACAAGTATGACATCATTACCGAGCTGAAGCCCGGCGGAACCTTCCTGCTGAACTGCGACTGGTCCGAAGAAGAACTGACCGAACATATTCCTGCTGAGATCAAGAAGTACATTGCAGAAAACAACATCGAAATGTACATCATCGACGCAAACAAGATCTCCCACGAACTGGGCCTGGGCAACCGTTCCAACACCGTTCTCCAGTCCGCCTTCTTCAAGCTGGCAAAGATCATTCCCGTAGAAGAAGCCGTAAGGTTCATGAAAGAAGCCGCCCGGAAGACCTATGCAAAGAAGGGCGAAGAGATCGTAAACCTGAACCTGGCAGCCATCGACGGCGGCGTAAACAGCGCCCACAAGGTGACCATTCCCGAAAGCTGGAAGAATCCGGCCGCTGACCCTGCAAAGGAAGAAAAGAAGGTTCCCGATTTTATTAAGAACATCCTCATGCCCATCAACGCCCAAAAGGGTGACGACCTGCCCGTCAGCACCTTCGTAGGCTACGAAGACGGCACCATGCCCATGGGTACTTCTGCCTATGAAAAGAGAGGCATTGCCACCGATCTCCCCGTTTGGGATCCCGCAAAGTGCCTCCAGTGCAACCAGTGCTCCTACGTATGCCCCCACGGCGTTATCCGTCCCTATCTGCTGGACGCAGAAGAAGCCGCAAAGGCTCCCGAGGGCTTCGTGACCTGCGATGCCAAGGGCAAGGGCTTAAATGAATTCAAATACTCTCTGCAGATCAGTTCTTTGGACTGCACCGGCTGCGGCTCCTGCGCAAAGGTTTGCCCCTCCAAGGAAAAGGCTTTGGTCATGCATCCCGCTGCCGAAACTTCCTACAGAGACGAAGATTGGGAATACGGCCTGACCATCACCGAAAAGGAAGGCTTCTTCGATCCCGCTACCGTTAAGGGCAGCCAGTTCCGTCAGCCCCTGCTGGAATTCTCCGGCGCCTGTGCAGGCTGCGGCGAAACCCCCTACGCAAAGCTCATGACTCAGCTCTTCGGCGACAGAGTTTACTGGGCCAACGCCACCGGCTGTTCCCAGGCCTGGGGTGCTGCAATGCCCTGCATCCCCTACACCACCAACAAGGATGGACACGGCCCTGCATGGTCCAACTCCCTCTTTGAAAATAACGCAGAATTCAGCTTAGGCATGTGCCTGGCCATCAAGCAGCAGAGAGAAGCTGTCAAAGCCAAGGTAGAAGCCCTGAAGGAAGTTTTGGGCGACCACGCTCCCGAAGCAACGGAAGCCATCAACAACTGGCTGGAAAACTACAATGACTCCCAGAAATCCAGAACCATGAGCAACGCCCTCATCAAGGCTTTGGAAGAAGCCCGTCTCAGAGGCGAAGCCGGTGCTCTGGTGGCACAGATCCTTAAGAGAAAGGATCAGCTGACCAAGAAGACCATGTGGATGTACGGCGGCGACGGCTGGGCCTACGACATCGGTTACGGCGGTCTGGATCACGTATTCGCATTGGGCGAAGATGTAAACGTTCTGATCATCGATACCGAAGTTTACTCCAATACCGGCGGTCAGTCCTCCAAGGCAACTCCTCTGGGTGCAGTTGCACAGTTCCAGGCAGCCGGCAAGAAGAGCAGCAAGAAGGATCTGGGCATGCTCATGATGGCCTACAAGAACGTTTATGTAGCACAGGTTGCCATGGGCGCAAACCCCAACCAGCTCATCAAGGCCCTCATCGAAGCAGATAACTATCCCGGTCCCTCCATCGTCATCGCATACACTCCCTGTATCGCTCACGGCATCAAGGCCGGCATGGACTCCGT
Organism: Clostridiales bacterium; assembly: GCA_015058185.1. Classification (GTDB taxonomy): domain Bacteria; phylum Bacillota; class Clostridia; order Peptostreptococcales; family Anaerovoracaceae; genus SIG263. The sequence goes on from SVCV01000023.1 coordinate 16,219, forward strand.
TCAGGCAGAAATGAAGCGGGCAGTAGACGCCGGTTACTGGCATCTGTATCGCTACAATCCCCTGAACACCGAAAAGCCCTTCACCCTGGATTCCAAGGAACCCACCATGTCCTTCAAGGACTTCCTCAAGGGCGAAGTTCGGTACGCATCTTTGGAACTCACCTTCCCCGAGAATGCCGAAGTGCTCTTCGAACAGGCAGAAAAAGAAGCCAAAGAAAAGTACGAAGCCTACAAGAAGATGGAAGAAGTACAGTAGCCCCCTCAGTCAGCTTTGCTGACAGCTCCCCCGCAAGCGGTGGAGCCAGGTTTTTCGCACCAACCCCACCCGACTTCCCGGTAAGCGGTGAAACCAGGTTTTTCAACAAAACAAAAGACTCACCTGAACAGTTTCAGATGAGTCTTTTTTATTTTTCCTCCCCCGCTTGCGGGGGAGATGTCTTTTGCGAAGCAAAAGGCGGAGAGGGAAGCCCCTACAGTCCGCAGTACCGCATCAGGATCGTTGCGGCCTGTGCTCTGGTAGCCTCACCGGCAGGATCCAAAGATCCATCGCCCATGCCGCTGATGAGACCCTGGCCCACGGCCCAGTTCAGTGCGGGGATCGCATAAGAACTGATGGAGTCCGCATCGGGGAAAGCTTCCAGATTTTCTTCCATCGTCAATGCTTCCAGTCCGGCATACTGTGCATACCGGAACAGGATCGCTGCGAGCTGTTCTCTGGTAATGTTATCCTCTGCTCCGAATTTACCATTGGCATAACCGGTAACGATTCCATTGGCAGCAGCCCACTCTACCGCTTCGGTATACCACTGATACTCCGGCACATCCACAAAGGTTCCGCTCTTACCCTGGCCATAGACAGGCTCTCCGTCCATACGCCACAGGATAGTAACGATCATACCGCGGGTGGTCGGTGCATTGGGGGAGAAAAGATCTTCCGAGGTACCATTCATCAGTCCTCTTTCAAGAACAAACTGAATTCCCTCCTCATACCAGGCGCCGGGCTTCAGATCCCGGAATTTCTGCAGCAGAGAACCCTCTCCGGCAGAAGTCTTTGCGAAAGAAGCTTCGATCTTTACATTGCCTGCAGGCATCTTAAAGGTATATTTGCCATCCGCACCCTTGGTCAGTGCGATGCTGGTTCCGTTGTTTCCGGTAGCCTTCAGACCCTTCAGTTCGTAACCGGAATTGGGAGAAACGGTCAGGATGACATTGCTTCCCTGAGAAGCATTGATCTTATTTGCCGTTACCTTACCTCCCTGTGCGCTGGCGATGGTGATCGCATAGTCGGGTACGGACGCATAAGGATAATTGGTGATGATCATCTTGCCGGGAACATAGGTGACTGCATAATTGCTGCCAGGATCTGCCCCGGAGGCAGTGATGGTATATTCACCCGCTGCATTCATGTTAGCATCAGTGCTTAAAACGGGTTCCACAGCAAAGGTGTCCTCACCGATAAATCCGGCTGCAGTGTAGGTCAGCGTCGGCTGCTGATTGCCGGCATAAGCTTCCTTATCCTCTGCAGTAACCGTTACGGTCTTGGGAGTGATGGTATATTCGCCGCTCACAACGTTTGCGGGCAGCTTGTAGTTTGCGTTGCTCAGGGCGGTTGCCTTGTAAGTAAAGGTACCGGCATTCACATTGTCGCCTACCAGCACCACAGTGACAGCGCACTGGTCAGAACCGATCAGGCCGGTGGCAGTGGCGGTCGCGGTTTTTGCAGTACCGCTGTAGACCAGATCTCC
>SVCV01000024.1 GCA_015058185.1 Clostridiales bacterium
TGTGTATATTGTTTTTTCAAAAGGGACAGGCTGTCCCCGGAAAACGATACAAAAAGATAAAGGAACAGGATAGAAATTGCGCATTATTGCAGGCAGTTTAAAAGGAAGAAAAATTCAGGGCCCCGCGGATGATCGGGTGCGGCCCACCTCCGATATGGTCAAGGAAGCTCTTTTCAGCATGGTCACGCACCATGTAGATCTGGGCGTTGTGGTAGACCTCTTTACCGGTACCGGCAATGTAGGGCTGGAAGCTCTCAGCCGGGGTGCGGAGAAGGTTTACTTTTGTGATGCCTCCAGAGACAGCATTGCCCTGACCCGGGAAAATATCCGCCATTGCGGCGTGACCGAGGGTGTGGTGGTCCTCAATTCCGACTGGAGAAGATCCCTGGAACGGATCTCTGAAAAAGCGGATCTGATTTTTCTGGATCCCCCTTATAAAGCAGGTCTTTTAGAGGATTGCATCAGCGAAATCGATGCTTTGGATCTGCTGAATGCGGATGGGATCATCGTTGCTGAACACGATAATGATACCGTTCTTCCCGAAAGCATCGGCGGACTGCTCCAATTGAAGACCCGCCGCTACGGAAAGAAATACCTTACGGTTTTCGCTTATCCTGAGGAGGAAGAATGAAACGAATTTTATACGCAGGTTCCTTCGACCCTATAACCAACGGTCACATGGACATCATCAACCGTGCGGCCCGTTTGGGTGAGACCCTGGTGGTAGGGGTGATCCAAAATCCGTCCAAAAAGTCTTTTTTCAGCCTTGAGGAACGGAAGGAACTGGCCCGGCGCTGCACCGCCCACCTTCCCAATGTGGAGGTGGATTGCTTCAGCGGTCTGTTGGCCCGGTATGTAAAAGAACATAACATCGATACGGTTGTCCGGGGACTGCGGGCCACTATGGATTTCGAGTCCGAGATCCAGATGGCGCAGATGAATGCCCGTTTGTACGGTGAGGGAGTGGAGACCATATTCCTCATGACCAGCCCGGATTACTCTTTCGTAAGCTCCAGCATGGTAAAGGAAGTTTTCCTGTTGGACGGCGATATTAACGGCCTTGTACCGGAACCTGTTTTACAGGGATTAAATGATAAAGTCAAAAGTGGACTTGGAGGAGATAAAAAATGAAGGTATTAGAACTCTTAGATGAAATCGAAGAAGTCATTGAAACCGCCAGTGGATTCCCCCTTACCGGTAAGGTCCTGGTAGATGCCGCGGAGATCAAGGATATTATCAACGAGATCCGGGTGGAACTTCCCGATGAGATCCAGCAGGCTCAGTGGATCAAGAATGAGCGTCAGCGGATCCTGGAAGAAGCCAAGCGGGAATACGAGTCCACCATGAAGGATGCCAAACTGCAGGCAGAATCCCTCATTGAAAACGACGATATTACCGTAAAGGCAAAGCTGCGGGCAGACGAGATCATGCGGGTAGCAGAAACCAGCGCAAAGAATCTGAAGCTGAGCACTTTCGATTACATCGACAGCATCCTGTACAACTTCCAGGATAAGATGGATCAGCTGAACGGCGTATACTTCCAGGATATGTTCAACCAGCTGCAGCAGACCTTTGAGCAGATCAATGGCACTATTTCCGCAAACAGAGCGGAACTGAAGGACATGATCTACCACGCACAGACCGAAGCTAGAGAATCCTTCTAAGTGTTAATAAAAAAGAACCTCGCATATGCGAGGTTCTTTTTTATTGGTTTACCAACTTAACCCATTCCAGTTTCCGCTTCTGGGCTGGGGACGAGGCGGTCTGGGAGGCATGGGAGGTATGGGCGGATGAGGCCGATTCCCGCTGCAGCTATTGCAGCCCCAGGGGTGCTGGTCGCAGCCGCAGCCGTTTTGTGTGCCCCAATTACAGCCGCTGCAGGAGTAAGGATCCCAATTCCCGCAGGAATTGCTCTGAGCGGTCCCGCAGCAGTTCCCCAGCGCATTGTAGCCGGTATTTTCCGGCGTATAGATCCTGGAGGAACCGGTCCCGCAGCTGCAGGCCGGGGGCAGAGGGTCGATCCATTCCTCAATGCCCGGATTCCAACAGGTTTGTTCGTTGGGCGTACAGGGAAGGAGCCCTTGACAGGCATCCACACAGAACAGGGTCTTTCGGGTCACTTCCGCATGGATGGCGGGCTTGATGACCACGCCGGAGCTGAGTGCCACGTTCATGGAAGGCCGGTATCCGCAGTCGCAGCTGCCGTTTCCGCAGGTTACGTAAAGCTTGGGATTGACCAGTTCCACGGTCCCTCCTAACTGGAACCTTACTTCCGGCGCGATGCCGTTGATGCCGCAGGGAATGGCTAAATCGTTGATCACAAAGCTGCTGGGACAGGCGCAGGGAAGTGCCAGGTCCGGGGCATCGTCCCGGTTGGTGATGACCATTTCAAAAGGAACCATTCTGCCGCAGCTTGCGACCGTTCCCTGAATGATGAATTTTGCCCGGTATTTCAGCGGGCCCACATTGTTCACCAGAAAATAGGTCTTGGTGGGAAGGCCTTCCGCCTGGCACCGATCCCGAAGGATCAGGGAAAGAATATCGTTGATCCTGGCGGTGTACTGTCCTCCGGAATACGCTAAGGAATCCACGGTGTAGCCGTTGATGCTCACCTGGTCAGCGTCGATGCCGCCGTCGGGGATGGTTCCGATGTGCTGAAGGACCGCACAGGCGCTGTTGATGCAGAACGTGGCATTGGGATCCAGACTGAAGGGTCCGCATCCGGAAGTGGTAAAGTCGATATCGTACTGACATCCGGAAGCTCCGGTGTCGATTTTGGCTACGATGGGGCAGGATTCTGCCTGGTTATAGGAGTAGACTTTATCCATGTACACCAAATTGGATTCTTTTGCGCTGAACTCCACATCTTCGGTGTGGATGCTGGTTCCGCACTGTTTCCCCAGCTGTGGCTGACAGCCTGCGGGCTGGCAGGAATGAAAGGAATTATGACATCTCATATTGCATAACCTCACTTCTTTTTTATTTCAGGGATGAGCCTTTCGGGATGTTCCCGGAAGGGGGGTGTCATGATATCATCAATATATGTCTTGAAAAAATTATTGTGATTTTTGAAGAAAATGGGCCGTGTACCTCGTTTATATAGGTGAAAAGGGGTATTGCGGTCGAGAGGAAAGGGGGTGAAAACCATTTCGAACCGCAATCTGAATATGTGGGAAGAAAGTCTCCGGGAATATTCCGGACTGGTTTTCACCATCTGTTACACCATGACAGGGGATTACTTCGAGGCCGAGGATTTGGCCCAGGAGACCTTTCTTTCCGCCTACCGGAACCTTCACCGGTTTCAAGGGGAAAATATGAAGGCATGGCTTACGAAGATCGCTTCCAATAAGTGCCGGGATTACCTGAAAAGCGCTGCGAGGAAAAGCCTTCCCTCGTCGGATGAGAGCTTTATCGCCCTGGCAGATCCGGAGCCCTTACCGGAGGATGTGATCCTTCAAAAAGACGTGAATGCAAAGCTTTACAGACTTTGCGGGAAATTGAAAGAACCCTATCAAACTGTGGCTCTGGAGCATTTTGTCCGGGGCCGGGACCCTGCTCAGATCGCCTTGGATCAGGGGAAAAATGTAAAGACGATCCAAACCCAGATCTATCGGGCCAGGAGCATGCTGAACCACTTGTGGAAGGAGGAGTTCCGATGACAAATGCATTAAAAATCGTTTCCAGGGACATCTCCGCTCACCTGACTCCCGAAACCCTGGCAGCCTTACGAAAAGGTACTCTCCCCCTGGAGGAGAAGCTGGCTGCTTTAGAGCATGTGAGCCGCTGCTCCCGCTGTGCGGATCTTTTGGCTGCAGGCTTTGACCGTGAGGACCTTTTGGCGCCTCCTGTTGACTTTGCAGCGGATGTTCGCCGGAAGGCAAAGAACCAGGGCCCGGAGATCACGGATCTGGTCCGGCCGGAAGTTCTGAAGAAGGAATTCCGCCGTTACTGCCTGAAAGTGGCCTGTGCCGCCTGTGCGGCTGTTATTCTGCTGATGACCGGTGCCTTTGACTACAGCGTGGATCTGATCGCCGCTGCAAACGAGGACAAAGAGCATTCTGTGATGGGCAATATGACTGAAAATATAAAAGGATTTTCCGATTTATTCTTTGATCCGGAGGTATTAGAAGATGATCAAAATGAGAAGTAAGAAGGGGACCGTTCTGTTCGCCCTTTGTCCCGGAGCGGGGCATATGTTCAACGGCTTTATGAAACTTGGACTTTCGTTTATGTTTTTATTTTTCGCGATTATCGCGTTCGGCGGCTGGGCCCGTATGGACATTCTTGCCGTATTTTTACCGGTGGTTTGGTTTTGGTCTTTTATGGACTGCATCAACCGCAGATTTACCGATGAGGCGGAGTTTTACGCTCAGGAAGACCAATGGCTTTTCGGGGGCGACTATCGCATGCCCTTAGGCAGGCTCAGCGGCAAAGTGGGCCTTCTGGTCGGTATTTTCCTGATTTTGGTGGGCCTGTATGCACTTTTCTGCAACTTCCTGATGCCCATGCTTCCCTCTTATATCCGGGATTATCTGTGGGATCTGACCTACAATCTGCCGGAGGCAATTCTTGCCATTATCGTCATTGTAGTGGGTGTTTTCCTTATTACCGGGCGGAAGAAAAAAATGCTGGAGCAGACCCGGACGGAAGCCTGGCAGAACGACGATTTCAACGACGCAATGTAGGGAAAACAGGAGGGGTATTTTATGAAAAATATTTTGGCAAACCGCAGGGTAGGGACCCTTACTTTGGGGGTGGTGCTTATCGGTTCCGGTACGGCCGGTCTTCTGCACCTGATCGATCCCACATTTATGGATTTTAATTACTACATTCGGTGGTGGCCGGTGATCCTCATTCTGCTTGGGATCGAGGTGCTTTTGGCCTGGATCTTCAGCAAGGGGGACAAGCTTCGCTACGATGGCTGGGCGGTGGTTTTAATGGTCTGCATGCTGGTCTTTGCGGGCCTCATGGCTGCTACGGAGCTGGCGCTAGATCATGTGGAGTTTTTCGATTATTTCTTCTGATAAAAACTATATATAGTGGGTGATCATATGTTCTCTACGAAATCTTGAAAACCATTGAAATCTGTGGGTTTAAGTGAATAAAAAAATCAAAAAAATGGGCTGTTTGGCCCATTTTTTTATGGTCAAGTGGTTGAAAAGTGGAGGGAAGTGGTGTATAGTGGAGATACTTACTGGCGCAGTGGCTGAATTTTTACGTTGTATCGCTCAAGATGAAAGCGGAGATGGACATGTTTATAGGGGAATATCAAAACTCCATAGACGCAAAAGGACGGGTCATTATCCCTTCTAAGTTCAGGGATGGCTTAGGCTATCACTTTATCCTGACCAAGGGTTTCGACAACTGTCTGATCATCTATACCATGGATGAATGGGAGCGGTTTCGGGAAAAGCTCAGCGCTTTGCCCAAGGCGAACAAGGAAGCCCGAAGCCTGGTAAGATACGTCACCTCAGGCGCCGTTGAATGCGAGCTGGACAAGCAGGGGAGACTGACCATCCCTCAGAATCTGAGAGATTACGCCCGGATCAATAAAGACCTGGTCACCATCGGTACCATGGACAATGTGGAAATCTGGAGCAAGGAAGTCTATGACGAGTTCTGCAGCGACAACATGTGCGACGAGTCCGTGGCGGAAAAGATGGCAGAGTTTGGAATATAGCTATGTTGACTACCGAGTTTAAACATATCTCCGTACTCTTCGGAGAGGTTATGGAAAATCTGCACATCAAATCTCAGGGGGTCTATGTGGATGGAACCCTGGGCGGTGGCGGCCATAGTGCCGGTATTTGCAGCAAATTAGATCAAAAGGGGATTTTAATAGGAATTGACCGGGACCGCGACGCTTTAGCGGCGGCGGAAGAACGGCTGAAACCGTATTGCTGCGACAAACGCTTTGTTCAGGGGAACTACTCAGACGTCAAAGAACTTCTGGCTGGGGAGGGCATTCAAAAGATCCATGGCGCAGTCCTGGATTTGGGAGTTTCCTCCTTCCAGCTGGATACACCTCACAGAGGCTTTTCCTACATGCAGGACGCTCCTCTCGATATGAGAATGGACGCCGAAAGCGGCGAGCGGACTGCAAGAGATATTGTCAACGGCTACAGCAAGGACGAACTTGCGGAGATCATCCGCAAATACGGCGAAGAGCGGTGGGCTTCCCGGATCGCAGACTTCATCGTGAAGGAGCGTAAGAAGGCCACCATCGAAACCACCTGGCAGCTGGTAGACATTATCAAAGCCGCGGTTCCTGCGGCAGCCCGTCGGGATGGTCCTCATCCCGCAAAAAGAACTTTCCAGGCGATCCGCATCGAAGTGAACGATGAACTGGGCGGACTGGAAAGGGCAGTGGACGAATTCATCGATGTACTGGAGCCCGGCGGTCGGCTCTGCATCATTACCTTCCACTCTTTGGAAGACCGGATCGTCAAAGAGATTTTCCAAAGAAGAGCAAATCCCTGTACCTGTCCGAAGGACTTGCCCATGTGTGTATGCGGTAAGGTGTCGGATGTAAAGAAGGTCAGCGGAAAACCCATTCTTCCCTCGGAAGAAGAATTAGAAGAGAATCCCAGATCCCGCAGCGCAAAACTGCGAGTGATCGAGAAAAAATAATGCAGGAGGAAAGAGCGGCTTATGATGGCAGCGGAAAAATGGTACGAATACCAAAAGAGCTACGCCCGATATGGTCTGGATATGCGACCTGTTGAGGAAGAAGCTCCCCGGGAAAAGAAGACGACCACTCCCGCTGTGTCTGGCAGTGTCAAGGTTGCTCTGATTGCTTTGGCGATCCTGATCGGCGTATTCTTTATTGGCCTGATCATTTCCACCGCCTATTCTGCAACTCTCCAGTATGACATCAATCAGATCGGCACCCAAATGGAAGAAGTCCAGGCCGATATTGATAACCTGAATGTAAAGATCAAAGCCGCAGCCAACCTCCAGACTCTCGAGGACAGAGCGGTTGCTGAACTTGGCATGGTTTACCCCACCGTAGAACGGATGGTTTACCTTGACCGCGTGGAAGCACCCTCCGAGAACTTTTCTTTGGCGCTGCGGGAAGATGCATATACGAAATAGTCTGTTGATATAATAGAACCAGTCAGAGAAATACGCGCCAAGACGCGTATTTCGTGTATTGTGGAGGAATCACGTGCAGCCCGCATCTTTGAAAAATAAAAGAAGATTGCTGATTTTTTTTATTGTGGTCTGCGTATGCGCAGTGGCCCTTACTTTTCGTATTGGCCAATATCAGATCCTGCAGAGCGAGGAATTATCCAAAATGGCTCTGGAGCAGCAGACCCAGGATATCCCCCTGGCTGCAAGCCGCGGGGTGATCTATGACTGCAATGGCGTAGAGCTTGCCATCAGCGCTCCTACCAACACCATTTGGGTCCGCCCCGGTGAAGTGAAAGCTGCGGACACGGAAGAAGAAAGTCAGTATAAGATCGCGACCACCGCTCAGGCGCTGTCGGAGCTTCTTGACATGAGTTATGAAGATGTTTACGCAGTGCTTACAAGAGAGCGGGCTTTGGTGCGTCTTGCCAAGTATGTGGATAAGGATACGGCCGATGCCATTCGGGAAGCCAGCCTTCCCGGCATCAGTATCGCTGATGACGTAAAGCGGTACTATCCTTTAGGTGCCTTTGCTTCTCATATCTTGGGAAGCACCACCGACGATAACCAGGGTCTTGCGGGTATTGAAGCCAGATATGATAAATATCTGAGCGGCACTGCAGGCCGCTGGATCAAGCAGGCTGACGTTACCGGCGACCGGCTGTACTTCGGCCAGGAAAAATACTACGAAGCGGAAAACGGATTAAATGTGGTACTGACCATCGACTCCGTGATCCAGCACTATCTGGAAAAGTCCATCCAGAATGTTCAGGAAAGCACCCAGGCAAAAAGAGTTATGTGCATCGTTATGGATCCCAAGACCGGCGATGTTTTGGCTATGGGCATGACCCCGGATTACGATCCCAACGATCCCAGAACTCCTTTGGATCCCGAAGCTGCGGAATATGTAAAGAGCCTGTCCTCGGAAGAGCAGCTCACTTACTGGAATGAAAAAATGTGGAGAAATCCCATGGTCAGTGACGTTTACGAACCTGGCTCCACTTTTAAGCTTTTGACTACGGCCATTGCCCTGGAAGAGGGCGCCACCTCCATGTCGGAGAAATTCAAGTGTACCGGTTATTACACCATTGCCAGACAGACTTTGAAGTGCTGGCGGTACTACAATCCTCACGGTGAGGAAACCATGGTCCAGGCCGTTGAAAACTCCTGTAACCCCGTATTTATTCAGCTGTCTCAGCGCTTAGGCGTAGAGACCATGTACAATTACTTTGATCTGTTCGGTCTTACGGAAAAGACCGGCATCGACTACCCCGGCGAAGGCGGAAACCTGCTGATCAACCAGGCAAATGTAGGACCTGTAGAACTGGCCACCATCGCATACGGCCAGGGTATTGCCGTCACTCCCATCAGCATGCTCACAGCGGTTTGCTCTTTCGGCAATGACGGAATGCTCATGCAGCCCCGGTTGGTAAAGGCCTTAACGGATGAGAACGGCGACATCGTTCAGACTTTCGAACCCGTTCAGGTCCGCCAGGTGGTTTCCAGCCAGACCGCAGCCGATATCCGGACCATTATGGAATCCGTAGTATCCGAAGGCGGCGGTGGTACTGTCAAGATCGCAGGCTATCATGTAGGCGGTAAGACCGGTACGGCCAACAAGGTCGTAAACGGTACCTACTCCGATGAAGCGGTATATTCTTCCTTCGTAGGTATGGCGCCTATGGATGATCCTCAGGTAGCAGTCCTCATGGTCGTAGACGAACCTCAGGGCGTTCAGTACGGCAGCCAGACCGCAGCTCCCGGTGTAAAGACCATTCTGGAAGAAACCCTTCTGTATATGAATATCCCGCCTTCTTATTCCGAAGAAGAGAAGAAAGCTTTAGAAGATACCATGACCGAAGTCCCCGATGTCACCGGCGAAAACTTCAGTGACGCCATCGGCATCCTGGGCGGTAAAAACCTGACTTATACCGTATCTCCTGCACTCACAGATGTGAATGAAGACTTTGTTGTAGTAGACCAATATCCCAAGGCCGGCGAAAAGGTACAAAAAGATTCCACTGTATATCTGTATCGCGAGTAAACCGGCTTCTGTCCGACAGGGGCCGCCTGTGGGAGGGGAACATGAAACTGCATACATTGCTGGATCTGGGAGGATACGCAAGACCTGCTTTAGGTGAGGATCCGGAGATCTGTGGGATCTCCGCCGATTCCCGGACAACGGAACCCGGTGACCTTTTTGTGTGTATTCCGGGCCATACCGCCGACGGCTGTCAGTTTGCTGCAGAAGCTGCACAGAAAGGTGCAGCGGCTTTGGCAGGAGAGATCCCGGAAGAACTCCTTGAAATCGGAAAGGAACTGCCATTTGTACAGGTCCCGGAGGCCCGAAAAGCGTTGGCGGCATTGTCCGCAGCCTTTTACGGATTTCCCTCAGAAAAGCTCACCCTTTGGGGTGTGACGGGCACCAACGGCAAGACCACAGTCTCCTACATGATCCGATCCATCTGCGAACATGGAGGAAAAGCCTGCGGCCTTTTAGGTACCATTTCCTATCAAGTGGGGAACCTGAAGCATAAGGCATCCAGAACCACTCCGGAGGCACATACCCTGCAAAAGATTTTTGCAGGGCTTTTCGATCAGGGGATCCGGCATTGTGTCATGGAAGCTTCCTCTCACGGACTGGAGCTTGGAAGGACGGATTTTACCGCGTTTAAAGTGGGGATCTTTACGAACCTGACCCAGGACCATTTGGATTTCCACAAAACTTTTGAAAATTATTATCAGGCAAAAAAGAAACTGTTTCGGCGCTCCATGAGGCTTTGTCTGGTCAACCGGGACGATCCGGCAGGGCTGCGGCTCAGCCGGGAACTGTCGGAAGATGGTTATCCGGTGAGAACCTATGGTCTGGTCGGACAAGGGGAAGAGCCCCCGGATTTCGCCGGTGAGATTTTGTTTTTTAACGATGAGGGAACGGGCGTCCTGCTTTATCGAAAGGGATTTGCCCCGGAACCTCTCTACATTCCCATTCCCGGTATTTACAATGTGTACAACGGACTGGCTGCGGCAGCGGCCTGCCTGTCAGAAGGCTTTTCCATGAGACAGATCCGCAGAGGTCTTCAGGAAATGGGCCCTGTGCCCGGACGGTTTGAGCGGATCGACGGCCCTTTGGGGCAGCGGATCATCGTGGATTATGCCCACACTCCGGATGCCCTTGCCCGGACCCTGGATACAGCGAGATCCTTTACGAAAGGCCGGCTGATCTGTGTGTTCGGCTGCGGCGGTGAGCGGGATGCGGAAAAAAGACCTGTCATGGGACAGGAGGCCGGGAAGAGGGCAGACATCTGCATTCTTACGGATGACAACCCCAGAAGGGAACCTTCCTTGACGATTCTTCGTCAGATTGAAGAAGGCATACGAAAAACGAATTGTGCATTTGAGAAGATCCCGGACCGAAGGGCTGCCATTGCAAGGGCTTTGGAACTTTGGAAGTCCGGGGATACGATCCTGGTGGCTGGCAGAGGCCACGAAACGGAGCAGATCATAGGCACAGAAGAGATCTCCTTCGACGACCGTCAGGTCGTAAGGGAGCTTTTATACAATGACTGACTGGAAAGGTGAGATTGATGAAGAGATTTTTAACAGGGGACATTCTTCAGGTATTGAAGGAGAGCCGGCTTACTGCCGGAAACGAAACGAAAGAGATCACCGGCGTGGCGGCGGACAGCCGTCTCGTGAAGCCCGGCGATCTTTTTGTGGCTATGCCCGGACAAAAGGTCCACGGAAACGATTTTATTCCCGCCGCACTGGAAAGGGGCTGTGCAGCAGTACTTGCGGATCGTTCCATTCCGGAGGCGGAAGCTTTGGCGGAAGAAAAGGGCGCTGCTTTTATCTGCGTGGAAGATCCGTTAAAGGGGATGCAGGATCTGGCCGCATGGTACCTTTCGCAGTTCTCTCTGAAAAAGGTTGCCGTCACCGGCAGTATGGGCAAAACCACCACCAAAGACATGGTATATTACATCCTTTCGGAGAAATATAAAACCGCCAGAAGCAAGGGGAATGCAAACAGCCAGATCGGTCTTTGCCTTTCTGTTTTCGGCATTGAGGAAGGGGACGAGGCTGCAGTCTTTGAAATGGGCATGGAATGGCCCGGTGAGATCCATCGCTTGGCTGAACTGGTAAGACCTCACGTAGCGGTGATCACCAATGTAGGGATCTCCCACATTCATCAGCTGAAGACCCGGGAAAATATCCTGAAGGCAAAAATGGAGATCGCAGACTTCTTTACCCGGGAAAATACTCTGATCATTAACCGGGACAACGATATGCTTTCCGCTGCGGATTTCCCCGGCGAATATCGCCTTCTCAGCGTAGGGGAGACCCAGGGTGCGGTTCTGATCACGGATATTCAGGATCACGGCGAAGAGGGGATCTCCTTCGTTCTCGACAAAGCTCCTGAAAAGCAGTCCTTTACGCTGCCGGTTCCCGGCCGTCACAATGCCCATAATGCAGCTTTGGCGGTTCTTGCAGGTCTGAGCTGCGGCGTTACCATGAAAGAAGCGGCTGCCGGCCTGGAAAAGTTCGTGTCTGGTGATAAGCGGCTGAACATCCGGGAACACAAAAACATGAAGATCATCGACGATACTTACAACGCCGGTCCGGACTCCGTTCGGGCAGGTCTCAACGTGCTGGCATCCATGAAAGGTGACCGTAAAGTAGCCATTCTGGGCGACATGCTGGGACTGGGTGATGAAGAGAAAAAATATCACTTTGAGATTGGGGAATATGCTTCTCAAAAAGGCACAGATGTGGTAATATCTGTAGGGAATCATGCAAAGTTTATTTCAGACGGGGCTGCCTCAGGAAAAGAGAAGCCCTGCCTTGTCATGCATTTCGACAAAAGGGAAGATATGGAGGCAAAACTTCCGGAGATCCTTCGGGAGGGCGATGTGGTTTTGGTAAAGGCCTCCAGAGCCATGGCTTTGGATAAGACCGTCGCCAGCATCCTCGCTCACTAATACAGCCTTAAGGCAATTTCGATAAAAACTGCAGCAGACTGAAGGAGAAAACCTGAAAAATGGAATATACCCAGATCGCAATACCTCTTATTATAGCTTTGGTGATCACCGCCATTGCCACGCCTATTACGATTTATATCCTGAAACGGTATAAGGCCGGTCAGAGCATTCGGGAAGAAGGTCCCAAGAGCCACATGAGCAAGGCCGGTACTCCCACCATGGGCGGCATCGCCATCATCATCGGTGCCATTGCTGCCAGCATTATCGTTCGGGGCGTGGATCGGGAACTTTTGGTGATCGTGGCAGCTTTTATTGCCTTCGGTCTCTTAGGCTTCCTGGATGACTTCGTGAAGGTCGTAAAAAAGAGAAACCTGGGTCTGACTGCCAAGCAGAAATTTGCACTTCAGGTGGTGATCGCCGTGATCATTGCTGTTTACCAGTGCAAGGTATCCGTTACCGGAACCAGCATCTATGTTCCCTTCGCAGAAACCTATTGGGATCTGGGCTGGATCTACATTCCCTTCGTTGCTTTCGTTATTGTCGCCATGGCCAACAGCGTAAACCTGACAGACGGACTGGACGGTTTGGCTGCGGGAACCTCTCTGATCGTATCCCTGTTCCTGGCCATCGTAGGCGTGGTTTACAGCTTTGCTTCTGCATCGGTCTTCTGCGCTGCAGTTGCCGGTGCCTGCATCGGTTTTCTGTTCTTCAACCGTCATCCTGCCAAGGTCTTCATGGGGGATACCGGATCGCTGGCTCTTGGCGGCGGGCTGGCCGTAGCTGCCATCCTTATGAACATGGAACTGATCATTCCCATCGCCGGCGGCGTATTCCTTGCAGAAACCGTTTCCGTTATTCTGCAGGTCACTTATTTCAAGGTCACCAAGGGCAAGCGGCTGTTCCGCATGTCTCCGCTTCACCATCATTTCGAACTCTGCGGCTGGAAGGAAACCAAGGTCGTAGCTGTGTTCTGGGTGGTGACTCTGATCCTGTGCGTCATCGCTCTTTTGGGACTGTAAAAAAGGGCTTCGCCCGAGAGAAGGTTTATTATGGAATTTACAGGAAAAAAAGTTCTTGTGGCAGGCATGGGCCGTTCCGGCATTGCCTCCGCAGAGATCCTTATGAATATTGGAGCTGCCGTTGATCTCTACGATATGAAAGAGAGCGCCGGTCAGTCTCTTTCCCCCGCCCTTTTTGAAGGGGCGGGTACTTGCTTTTTCGGCAAAGATCCGGAAAATGTGGGTTCCTATGATTATTTGATCCTGAGCCCCGGGATCTCTCCTGAGACCGGTTTTGCAAAAGAGGCCCGGGAGGCCGGTGTTACGGTTTTAGGAGAACTGGAACTGTCCTGGCAGCTGAGCAGGGGTACCTCCGTAGCCATTACCGGCACCAACGGCAAGACCACCACCACAGCTTTGACCGGTGAGATCTTCCGGAATGCGGGAAAGGATACCCGTGTTGTAGGAAACATCGGCGTGGCCGCCGTGGCGGATGCCGCTTCCGCTTCGGAAGATACCTGGCTGATCACGGAAGTCAGCAGCTTCCAGCTGGAGACCATTCATGACTTCCATCCTGTGATCTCCTCCATTTTAAACATTACTCCCGACCATATGGACCGTCATAAGACTCTGGAAAACTATGCCGGCACCAAGGCCCGGGTTTTTGAAAATCAGACTTCGGAAGATTATTTCATCGTCAACGGTGACGATCCTGAGAGTATGAAGCTGGTGGCCTCCTGTAAGGCTCAGGTCATTCCCTTCAGCCGCAAAACCACTCCGGAACCCGGATGCTTTGCTGCCGACGGCTGGATCTGGGTATCTCCTGCAGAAGGCGTTCGGGAACAGATCTTCCCCGTGGAGGATCTGCAGATCCCCGGAAATCACAACTTAGAAAATGCCCTGGCTGCAGTCGCCATGACTTATTTCGCCGGGATTTCCCCGGAAATCATCGCAAAGACCCTTCGGGAATTCCAGGGCGTTGCCCACCGGATGGAATTCGCCGGCACGGTAAACGGTGTCCGTTTCGTAAATGACTCCAAGGGTACCAACCCCGATGCCTCCATCAAGGCCATCGAGGCCACCAACACGCCCCTGATCCTCATTGCCGGCGGCTATGACAAGGGCTCTGTCTACGATGAATTTATTGCAGCTTTCGGTCATAAGGTGAAGGGACTGGTGCTCATGGGCAAAACCGCTCCCAAGATCCGGGAAGCTGCTGAAAAGGCCGGCTTCACTTCCATCATCATGGCCTCTGATATGGAGGACTCCGTGAAGAAGGCTTTCGAAATCGCCGAGTCCGGCGATACTGTACTCCTTTCTCCCGCCTGTGCCAGCTGGGATATGTACCGCTGCTTCGAAGACCGGGGAGAGGACTTCAAGACCTGTGTAAAAAAGCTTGCGAGCTTGATCTGATACCTGCTGTAAAGGGGACAAAATGGGAAAAAAGAGAACTTGGCATTTGAAGTCGGGAGACTTTATACTGGCGTTCCTGGTGGTGGCCTTGACCGTATTCGGCATCATCATGGTTTTCAGCGCCAGTTATTACTATGCCATCAGTGAGTATGGGGATGCTTACTATTACTTAAAGAGGGAGATCTTTTGGGCCGTCGGCGGTACCATCGCTATGCTCTTTTTCTCCTTCTTCAGTTACCGTAAGTTCGCCGTGCTGGCTCCCATCATCTTTGTGGTCAGCATCCTGCTCCTTCTCCTGATCTTTACGCCTCTCGGTCATGAAGCCAACGGCGCGGTCCGATGGCTTTCCGTAGGACCCATCACCATCATGCCAGGGGAGCTTGCCAAAATCGCGGCCATCATTTTCGTGTCCTGGTATTTTACCCGGTTCCCGAAATTCTCCACTTCGCTTCTGAAGGGCGTTTTGCCCATGCTGGTTCTTTGCGGCATTTACGGCGGGCTCATTATCCTGCAGCCCAACCTTTCCACAGCGATCACGGTATGCATCATCATCATCGGTATCCTGTTTATTGCGGGAATGAAATGGTGGCATCTGGGTGCTCTTTTTGCCGTTGGCGGTGCAGCCATCGGAGGGCTGATCCTGTCCGGCAGCGGTGAGGGGGAAGGCAACTATTGGCTGACCCGTTTCACCAGTTTCCTGGATCCCTTCCAGGATCCTCTGGGCAGCGGCTGGCAGGTTATCCAGTCCCTTTTGGCACTGGGCTCCGGCGGCCTTTTCGGTCTGGGGCTTGGAAAGAGCGTCCAAAAGACCCTTTATCTCCCGGAACCTCAAAATGACTTTATTTTGGCTATTATCGGCGAAGAGCTGGGCTTTATCGGCTGCCTGATCCTGATCATTGTCTACGTGGTTTTGATCTGGCGGTGCTGTCACATTGCCCTGAATGCTCCCGACCGGTTCGGCATGCTCCTGGCTTCCGGCATCACCATTATGCTGGCGGTTCAGGTCATTCTCAATATTGCAGTTGTAACATCTTCCATGCCTCCCACGGGGATCGCACTTCCCTTTGTCAGCTACGGCGGCAACTCCTTGCTGATCTTCATGGCTTCCATGGGTATTATGTTGAATATTTCGCGTCATTCGGCACGATAGGAGGTCCTAAAATGCGCGTTATTTTATCCGGCGGCGGTACCGGCGGTCACATCTATCCCGCCATCGCCATTGCAGATGCTATTAAAAAGCGGCATCCTGATGCAGAGATCCTTTTTGTGGGTACAAAAAGAGGCATGGAAGGGGAACTGGTCCCCAAGCGGGGTTACCCCATTCGCTTTATTACCGTCAGCGGTTTCAATCGCAAAAATCTGCTGAAAAGCTTTAAGACCCTGCGGGATCTGTCCAAGGGGATCAAGGAAGCAAAGAACATTCTGAAAGAGTTTAAGCCGGACCTGGTCATCGGTACCGGCGGCTATGTCTGCGGCCCTGTTCTGCAGGTAGCAGGAAAGAAGGGTCTGCCCGCCTACATCCATGAGCAGAACGCTTTCCCCGGTATGACCAATAAGCTTTTGGAGAAGCATGTCCAAAAGATCTTCCTCAGCTTCCCCGAAGGTGCAAAATATTTTAAATCCCAGGATAAGCTGATCACGGTAGGAAACCCCATCCGGAAGGAATTCCTGAATCCGGAAGGAAAGGACTACAGAGAAGAGCTTGGTATCGCCAAGGATGATTTTGTGGTTTTAAGCTTCGGCGGAAGCCGAGGGGCCACCAGACTCAATGAGGTCATGACCGCTGCTGCGGAAAAGCTGGGCGGCGAGGATAAGTTCCGGATGATCTTCATTACAGGCAGTGTTCATTATGAGAAGATCCGTGCTGAGCTGAAAGAGAAGGGGATCCTGGACAAGGGCCGGATCACCTTGCTTCCTTACGCGGATGACATTTATAAGTATTTCTTCGCCTCGGATCTGGTCATCAGCCGGTCCGGTGCTCTTACGGTATCGGAGATCACCGCCTGCGGCCGGGCTTCCATTCTGATCCCTTCGCCCAATGTAACGGGGAACCACCAGTTCTTCAATGCAAAGGTCGTTGCTGATCCCGGCGGAGCCGTTCTCATCGAGGAAAAAGATCTTACGGAAGAGAAACTTGCAGAAGAGATCCTTCGTCTAAAGAATGATCCGAAACTGCTTGCGGAAATGGGCCGTATCAGTAAGGCATCCGCCAGACTGGATGCGGCGGAAAAGATCTGTGATCATTTAGAGATTTAGTTCGGCCAGGCACACATCTGCAGCCCTTCGCATAGGATGAAGAATCACGGTTGCGGAGGTGTTGTTCCGGTTGGACAGTTATCATATAGAAGGCGGGTATCCTCTGAAAGGGGAGACCTTACCGAAGGGCGCAAAGAATGCTGCGCTGCCGATTTTGGCGGCTGCGGCTGCTGTGGGCGATGTTTGCAGGATCACCAATTGTCCCCGGCTTTCCGATGTCAATGCCATGTTTTCGATCCTCAGAGCTCTCGGATGTACCGTTTCTGAGGATGGGGACGGGATCCTTGTAGACTCCCGAAACCTTTTATCCGGAGAGATCCCTGGGAATTTAATGAAAGAAATGCGGTCTTCGGTTTTTTTGATGGGACCGCTTTTGTCCCGGTTGGGCTCCGTCTCTTTAAGCAGTCCCGGAGGCTGCGAGATCGGCCGTCGCCCTATCGATATTCATCTTCAGGGACTTTCCTGTCTCGGCGCAAAGATCCGGGAAGATGGGGATCGGATCCACTGCACAGGCCGGTTGAAAGGCACTGTGATCCGGTTGTCCTTTCCCAGTGTAGGCGCTACGGAAAACCTGATGATGGCTGCTCTGGGAGCGGAGGGCTGCACCCGGATCCTAAATGCGGCAAAGGAGCCGGAGATCCTGGATCTGCAAAACTTTCTGAATGCCTGCGGTGCGGAGATTCAGGGCGCCGGAACCGGTGAGATCTCCGTTCGGGGCGGACTGCCGCTTCACGGTGCGGAATACCGGATCCTGCCGGATCGCATTGAGGCAGGAACCATGCTGGCTGCTGCGGCAGCCACTGGAGGAGAGATCCTTCTTCGGGGGATCGACAGTTCTTTGCTGAAGTCTCCTCTGGATATTTT
>SVCV01000025.1 GCA_015058185.1 Clostridiales bacterium
TGCCGATGGGGCCGGGGCCGATAACTACGGTGTAGCCACCGGGAACGATGCCTGCCAGACGAACTGCCTGGAATGCGGTACCGGCGGTGTCAGCCAGGGATGCCTCGGTGAAGGATACGTTATCAGGAATCTTTGCGATTGCCTTGGTGTTGTATGCGTTGTATTCTGCGTATGCACCCTGATAGGTGAAGCCATAATGACGGTGGCCTGCTGCAACCTTACCATAGTTCAGGCACAGGTTGTACATACCTCTCTGGCAATTGTCGCAGGTGCCGCAGCCGCAGTGAGCTTCGCCGGCTACTCTGTCGCCAACCTTGTAGTCGGTAACGCCTTCGCCTAAAGCTACGATTTCACCAGCCCATTCGTGACCGGGGATGAAGGGAAATGCGGGGGGCCAGCCAATGCTCATGAAGCCGCCGTTGAAAACCTTGGGATCGGAACCGCAGATGGAAACTGCCTTGATCCGAACCAGAACTTCTTTATATCCGGGGGTGGGGATATCGACCATTTCTACGCCGAATTCACCGGGGCCCCGCATAACTACTGCTCTCATTTTGTTTTCCATTACAAATTACCTCCGAAACTAGCGTTCGATCTTGCCCTTGTTTACCTTGATGATAACCATCTTGATGGGCTGGTTGCAGGTGTTGGTGATGGAGTGGGGAACGCCTGCGGGAATGTAAACCATATCGTTGTCGTGTACTTCGTAAGCTTCGTCATCGCCTACGGTCTGGATACCGGTACCATTCAGGAAGATGATGATTTCATCATGATCGGGATGGGAGTGAGCTTCGTGAGCCTTACCGGGAACACAGAAAGAGTTACCTACGATAAAGTTTTCCAGGGGAACTACGGGATAGCTCTGTTCTACGTAGATACCGTATTCGCTGGGATATACGTTGCCAGCGCCAAACTTCATCAAATACTTACCTTCACGCTTTGCTTCTGCCATTTTTTGTTCCTCCTATTTATTCTTTTTCTGGATAACCGCCTTAGCGGCTTCTGCGATGCTTGCAGCATCCATCTTGTACAGTTTCTGGAGATAGGGAGCCTTGCCTACTTCGCTGAAGTGGTCTCTCATACCGATGAATTCCATGGGAACGGGGTATTCAGAGATCAGAACTTCGGAGATGGCGCTTCCCAAACCGCCGATGATGTTGTGGTTTTCACAGCTTACGGCGCAGCCGGTCTTCTTTACGGAAGCCAGTACGGTTTCCTTGTCGACGGGCTTAATGGTGTGGACGTTGATGACTTCTGCGCTGATGCCTTCGGCGGCCAGAAGTTCAGCAGCTTCCAGAGCTTCCTTTACTTCGATACCGGTGGCAAACAGGGATACATCTGCGCCTTCCTTCAGCATGTCAGCCTTGAACAGGTCGAACTTATAGTCGGGATCTGCGAAGATGGTGGCAGGGGGTACCTTCCGGAACAGACGGATGAACATGGGACCTTCGTATGCCATGATGGCGGGGAAAGCGGCAGCCAGCTGATCGCCGTCTACGGGTTCAAAGATAACCATGCCGGGCAGAGAGCGCAGTACGCCTACGTCTTCTACTGCCATATGAGTGGCACCGTTCATTTCTGCAGCCAGGCAGGGATCGGAGCCTACGATTTTTACGTTCTGCTCTGCATAAACGATAGAAATTGCGATCTGGTCGCAGATTCTACGGCTTGCAAAGGGAGCGAAGGAGTAGATAAAGGGCTTAAAGCCATAGCTTGCCAGACCGGCTGCTACAGATGCCATATTGCATTCTGCGATACCTACATCCAAAGCCCGGTCAGGGAATTCCTGCTTCATGGGCAGGGTATTATGTGCACGGGCCAGGTCGGCGTCCACGATAACAACATCGGGATTCTTGCGCATTTCTTCTGCAAGAAGGTTAGCAAGAACTGTTCTCATTTCAGTAGTTTCGTACATTTCTTACTCCCCCTTTCTTCCTAACTCTTCCAGAGCCTGATCTCTCTGCTCGGGGGAGATTTTTACATTGTGGTTGTTCTTCCAGGATGCTTCCAGGAAGGAAACGCCCTTACCCTTCAGGGTGCGGCAAATGATCACGGTGGGCTTATCCATGAAAGTCTTTGCGGTAGCGATGGCAGCGTCGATGGCATTTACATCGTGACCGTCAACTTCCAAAGTTCTCCAGCCGAAAGATCTCCACTTGTCCATGAGGGGATCCATCTTGTTTACTTCCCAGGTTTCGCCGTCCAGCTGCATGCCGTTGGCATCCACGAAAGCAATCAGGTTGTCCAGCTTCATGTGAGAAGCATAGGAAGCAGCTTCCCAGATCTGACCTTCATTGATTTCGCCGTCGCCCATGATGCAGTAAATGGTAGCGCCGTCCTTGCGGAGCTTGGAGCCGATGGCTGCGCCGGTTGCGCAGGACAGACCCTGGCCCAGAGAACCTGCAGTCATGTCAACACCGGTAGTCAGAACCATGTTGGCGTGGCTGGGGAGGTGGGTGCCGGGCTGATTCAGAGTCTTCAGCTCGCTCTTATCGAAATAACCCTTGTCTGCCAGAATGGAGTACAGGGTGGGGCCTGCATGGGCCTTGGAAAGAACCAGGCGATCCCGGCCTTCCATCTTGGGGTTCTTGGGGTCGATGTTCATGTACTTGTAGTAAAGCATGACCATGATTTCCACAACGGACATGCATCCGCCGAGGTGACCAACACCAAGAGTTGCGATCTCATCAATGGTGAGAGCGCGAATGTCTTTACACTTCTCAACGAAGTATTCTCTTTCCTGTTGATTCAGCAATGTCTTCACCTTTTCTTTTTTTCATGCACGCCGAAAACCCAAACCTGTTTTATCCGGTTCGGGCAATCTTCGGTGTGTGTCTGAAAGTGGAACGATACCTGCCCCTAAAAAGAGGCAGGTATCCACTTAATACTTGTATGGTTTGAATCTCTAGCCTACAGAGCTTCGAAGATGCCGATCTTGTGCAGTTCGTGAACGGACTTCCAGCCGGGGCTGAGGGGTTCCTTGAGGCAAGCGTCGATTTCTTCCTGAGAGCGGAAGCTGAACTTGTCGCAGGGAGGAACGGTTCCGGGAGGGAATGCTTCCAGAATTTCGTCGATCATCAGGGTCAGATACTTCAGGATAGCAGCGATGGGCCGACGAGCCTTATCAGCAGTACCTCTGGAGGGATAACCTACGACGCCTTCGGGAGTACCGAAACGTTCGATAACGTTGTGACCTTCTGCGTATGCCCATTCGTGAGGACGGAACAGGGAGTTAACGGAAGTGTCATAGTGACCCTGCAGCATCATGGCCTTGGGCTGTGCGTCTACGCAAACGGACATGTCTACCATTTCGGGGAACAGCAGGTTTGCTACTGCGGTTTCAGCTTCGTCAGCGTGTACGAACTGAGTGGTCCAGCCGTGGGGTCTGTCGGTGGGGTAGAAGAATTCTCTAACGGTCTTGTGCCATTCGATAACGGTGGCGAAACCGGGCAGCTGATATCTCTTGAAGAATTCCTGTACAGCTGCTTCCATCATCCACAGATGACCGTGGTTGTTAACCAGGATGATCTTTCTGAAGCCGTCATCCCACAGACCTAACATGGTGTAGATCAGGGTTTCCTTAACAACTTCTTCGGGCATGATAACGGTGCCGGGCATACCAATGTGATGGTAGGGATGTCCACCGTAGTTCAGCGGGGGGAATGCCAGAGCTACTTCGTAGCCCTTCTTTGCGGTGTAGCGACGTACGCCTTCGCAGATCTGGGTGCACATGAAGGTGTCCAGACCGGAGGGGTTGTGTACACCGTGGTTTTCGGTGCAGCCAACGGGAACCAGAACGATGTCGTTCTTCTTCCGCTTTTCGCATACGATGTGTCTGGGAGTGTTCTGGATGTAGCAGCCAGCCTTGCCCAGTTCGGGGGGAGCACCGATGCCGTAATCTTCAAGAATAGCATCGATTTCTTCTTCGGAAGCGTCCCACAGTTCCTTCTTGAGACGACCTACGGAAGTGTTTTCGAAGAAAATTTCCGGTCTTTCAGTAAAGAGCCATTTCTGTTCGGACATGTTTTTTTCCTCCTTTTATATTAAAGAAATTTTTAAAACGACCTTAGCGAGTAAATTGTTTCAAAGCGCCAGTATTTTCTGACAACATAGTATAAAAAAATTCACTCAGCTACCAACAATAATTATACCTTGTACCCCTAAAGAATTCCAGTATTTTTTATCATTTGCGCCCACTTTTATTAAAAATTTTTATAGCGGCGTCAGGTCTTCCCGGGGAAATCCGTAACGTTCAAAAAATAAAAGAGACGCTTTCGGGAGGAGACTCCGCAAAAGCATCTCGTTTTTTCTTATAAAGGGGAAGATCTTATTCGGCTTCTTCCGGATCCATTCCTCCGGCAGCTTCCATAGCTTCTTTCTTAGCACGCCTTTTTCCAACGCGCCAGGCGATAAAGATACTGAGTTCAAAGAGGACTGCCATAGGCACAGCCATGAAGCACATCGAAAGGATATCGGGAGGAGTCAAAATGGCGGAAAGCACCACAATGGCAAAATAGATATACTTTCGCTTGCTGCTCATCATCTTTGATTCCAGAATTCCCAGCTTCGCCAGGATAAAAGAAACAATGGGGAGCTCGAAAACAAGGCCAAAGGGGATCAGGAAACCGATCAGGAATTTCACATACTTGCTGATAGCGATCATAGGCTCCGCAGTTCCCTCACCGATAAAGATGAAAAAGTTTACTGCGAGGTTGAACACCACAAAGTAGGAAAAGACGACGCCTGCAAAGAACAGGAGAATGGCGCCCACCAATGCTCCTCCGAACATTTTCTGTTCGTGTTTATAGAGCGCCGGCTTAATGAACCGCCAGACCAAAATAATGATCACCGGGCAGGTCACAATAATGGCAGCCAAAAGACAGACCTTCATTTCCACATTCAAAGCTTCTGTCAAAGCCAGGTAAACGGGATTGATTCCCTGCTCCTGCAGAGGCGCTGTGAGGAAGGCCATGATGTAATCACAGAAAACGCCGAAAATCACACAAAAGGCAGCAACTACGACCACCACGATGATAATCAGCATCTTCCGCAATTCCTGAAGATGCTGGACGAGGGCCATTTTCGTGGCTTTTACCTCATCCACATCTTCGTCATCTTCTTCAATTTCTACATTAACGGTCTTTTCTTCTGTCATAATAAGGGTTGATCCTTAAGACTCTTTGGTTTCCTTAGCAGATGCTTCTGCCTTTGCTTCTTCAGCAGGCTTGTTGGAAGCATTTACTTCTTCCTTGAATTCTCTTACGCTGGTGCCCAGGGACTTCCCGATACCAGCCAGCTTCTTTCCACCGAAAACAAGAAGGGCGATCACAATAATTATGACAATTTCCCATCCGCCTAATCTCATGGAAATACCTCCTGATTAATCTTCTTTATCCATGGGAAGAACTGCGGTTTCAAATTCTTCCTCATGATTGCACCGATACAAGGGCAGGTTCTCCAGGCAGAGAACGTATACCAGGATCAGCAGGCAGGCCATGCCTACAGCGATACCGGCTTCGATGAAGTTGGGGAAGTAGCCTACGCCTGCGTAGTCTCTCATACCAACAAAGATGAAGTTGAAGCGGTTGATGAATACGCCGAAGGTACCCAGCAGACCGATTGCAACCTGACCCTTAACGCACTTTGCAGCGGGAGTAAAGATCATGATGGCGGGGATGATCACACCCAGCAGCAGTTCGATGATGAACATGATGCCTTCGGTGGAGCCGCTCATTACTTCAGCCCATGCGCCGCGGAATGCCATTTCAACGACCTTGATGATGATATATACCCACATGATCACGCCGGCAACCTTCAACAGTTTGCCCAGGCTGAGGGTTTCGCATTCATCGCCGTATCTCTTTGCAGTCAGACGGTTGATGATAGCGAAGAAGCAGATGCCGCCGAACAGGGAGGACATCAGGCAGCCCCAGGGCAGGAACTGAGAGTACCAAATCACGTTCAGCTTAGTGGGCATTGCTAAGTACAGTGCACCCAGAGAGCCCTGATGGCCGAAGGGTACGATGCAGGCCAGGAACAGTACGATGGGCAGGAGCCACTTGATGATGGGGCGCCAGAATTCTCCCTTGGGATAGTACCGTTCAAGCCAGGAGTTGAACATTTCGTAAGCCTGCAGGATGAAGTAAATTGCGATACACATAGCTACTTCAAACAGAGGCGAAGTTACAGCAAAGGATACGAAGATCCAGTAGAAGTTATCCCACCGACCGATTTCTACAAAGAGCAGAAGCAGTGCAAAGATGTAGCACAGGAAGGAGATCAGCAGGGCCTGTCTTGCGAATTTTTCAAACTCATGGACCTTAAAGATGAAGGTCAGGATGTTTATGGCAAATCCGCAGCCGGCTACAGCGATGAATACCAGGTCAAGGTAGATCCACAGACCCCAGGGCCATTCATTGGACAGATTACTGGATACGCCCAGACCGGTGAGCAGTCGGATGACCATCAGGGCCAGACCGCCGATACCGAGGATGAGCAGGAGCCAACGGACGGGGCTCATCTGGATTTTGGCTTTGCTACCAATCGTCAGAGTAAGATTCATTCTTATTTACCCCCCTTTTCCTTTTTCTCAGCAGCGATCTTCATGCGGCGACGGGTGTAGAGGCCCAGGCCACCCAGGATAACTGCTGCACCACCGTAAACTGCAGGCTGCAGCTTACCGAAGTTGTGAACAGGCTTTTCAATGGGTACGGTGGGAAGATTCATGGGGAAGCCCAGTTCTTCGAAGGGTACGTCGGAGATGTACAGCCAACGGGCGCCGCCTACTTCGTTTTCACCGTAGACATAGTTTACGTAATTGGAATCGGCTGCGATCCGGGCCTTGGCTTCTGCCAGGACTTCGTCTCTGTCGCCGAAGATCAGTGCGTTGGAGGGGCAAACGCAGGTGCATGCGGGAGCTTCGCCGGCAGCAACCTTGTTTTCGCACATCTGGCACTTGATAACAGAGGGGAAGATCTTATCCCATTCGTACTTGGGTACATCGTAGGGACAAGCGATCATGCAGTATCTGCAGCCTACGCACTTCTGAGGATTGTAGATAACAGCACCGGTATCGGGAGATACGGTGATGGCATCTGCGAAGCATACGGTGCGGCAGGCGGGTTCCAGGCAGTGCATGCACTGATGCTTTGCGAAACGAAGAACTTCTTCGCCTGCCTGATTGGTTACCTTTTCGTAGTCAACTACGCACCAGCTGTTCTGGTCCAGCTCTGCATCAAAGCCGTGAGCATTGCCTTCTACGCCGGTAGCGGAGTATTCCAGGTCATTCCACAGCTTACAAGCGACGGTACAGCTTCCGCAGCCGATGCATTTGGTAAGATCAACTAAAACTGCGCTGTTTTTCATTACCATTCACCTCCATTGCTTGCTACAAAGCTATCCCCGCGGTCAACATAGTGGGTGTGGAGCAGTTCGTGAGCGGTGTGGCCGCCTGCTTCACCCAGGAATTCCTTATACAGGGTCTTCATTTCCGTATTTTCGTGGCTCAGTCTCTTTTCTCTGGAGAGCTTTGCGTCAGCCTTGTACAGAGTTTCGATACGAGCTTCTCTCAGGCTGTCTGCGGGGGGAACCAGAGTTCTGGGCTGACCGCCGCCGGCGATGCAGCCGCCGGGGCATGCCATGATTTCCATGAAATCGAAGGATGCCTTACCGGCCTTGATTTCTTCGCACAGCTGACGAGCGCTCTTCAGGCTACTGCCTACTGCAACGCGCAGGGGACCGAAGCCGGGAATTTCAACAGTTGCTTCCTTGATGCCTTCCAGACCGCGAACGGGGGTCAGCTTCAGGAGATTTGCGGGAGGATTCTGTCCGGTAACCAGATAGTATCCGGTACGGATAGCAGCTTCCATTACGCCGCCGGTGTTGCCGAAGATGATACCGGCGCCGGAGCCTTCGCCCATGAGGGAGTCATACTTGTCTTCGGGCAGGCTTGCAAAGTCAATGCCTGCAGCCTTGATCATGTATGCCAGTTCCCGGATGCTCAGTACGGCATCGGTGTCTCTCATGGTTTCGTCGCCTGCAGCTACGCCTGCTGCGTTCAGTTCGGAACGAGCGGCTTCTGCCTTCTTGGACAGGCAGGGCATGATGGCTACGTTGAAGATCTTGGAAGGAGCAACCTTCTTCTTCTTAGCATAATAGGTCTTTACCAGGGCACCCATCATGGACATGGGGGACTTGGCGGTAGACAGATTGGGCATCAGTTCGGGATAATACATTTCCACGAAGTTTACCCAACCGGGGCAGCAGGAGGTCATCATGGGCATGGTGCCGCCGGTGGTCAGTCTGTTGACCAGCTCGGTAGCTTCTTCCATGATGGTCAGGTCTGCGGTAAAGTTGGTATCGAGAACAACATCAAAGCCCAGTTCACGGAGAGCGGCGATCTGCTGGCCTTCTACCCAGGTACCGGGAGCCATGCCGAATTCTTCACCAAGGCTTACTCTGGTAGCGGGAGCGGTGTTTGCTACTACGAGAACGTCGGGATCGTTGATAGCTTCCATAACCTTTTCAATATGGCTGTTGGCCTGGATGGAGCCGGTGGGGCACCAGAGGCTGCACTGACCGCACTTGATACATACGAAGGTATCCTTTACGGGCAGTTCATAGAAGCCGTGGATGGTCTGGATGTTCTGGCATACGTCTGCGCACTGTCCGCACAGGATGCAGGCATCGTCTCTACGAACGATACAAGGGTTTTTGGGATCGATGGGAACACGACCCTTAACGGTTACAGGCCAGTTGGCACTGTTCCGATACTGGGTGGGAAGCCAGCCGCTGTCGCCGCCGATCTTATCCACCGTTTTGCAGCCAGACAGGGCAGCCATGCTTCCTGCTACTGCAGCGACTCCGAAAAACTGACGCCGAGTAACCTGGAACTTGCCCTGTCCCTTCTCGGGCGCTGTTTTCATCGCCTTCTTGTCTCTCAATTTCTTCATCATAACACTCCTCTTGCACTATGACTTTACAGATCCAACGGATAATGGGAAAACTCCACTATTTAACATCTTTTTTCAGGTCTTTTTGAAGATCCTTATTCAAATCTGTCATGGTTTTTTTGAGATCTTCCATCGGTTCGGTGACCGCCTTTCGGATCTCCTTCATCGGATTCACGACACCGGCAACGTCCTTCGCGCTTTTCCCGGCATCCTTGACATCCTTCAGTTCTTCTTCCAGGTCTATAGCTGCCTTCATATCATACATAAATTGCCGGATCTTTTTTACAGCTTTCGCCAAAAATCGAGCAATTTTGGGGAGATCTTTAGGCCCTATCACCAGGAAGGCTATGAGAAGAATGACAAGGACCTCCACAACTCCGAGGTTCATGTTTCTTCACCTCCTGTCGATCCTGTTACCCTGAAGAGCAACGTTGTTTTCAGCCATTTTCAGCAGCACAGAATATCCCACTATTTCAAGATAAAAATATCACACAATTCGGCAAAAATCAACTATTCGCAAGGCTTCCAGCCATTTAACTTTTCATATATGAGCCTGCTCTTTTTTTTATGTAAACCGAAACTTAAGGCCGCAGAAGGGCTCTGAAAGTTTTGCCTCTTTTTTCCTTGCGAAGATTTTCCTCTGTGTCAAAGCGCAGAGCACCGGTAGGACAGACCCGAACACAGGCAGGGGTCAGTCCGTTTTCCACGCGGATCTGGCAGCCGCCGCACTTGCGGATCTTGCCGTCCTGGCCAAAGCGGGGAGCGCCGTAAGGACAGGCCATGGCGCAGCTGTGGCATCCGATGCAAAGGTCGGGGCGAGCTTCCGTCATGCCGGTCTCCGGATCCTTAGTGAGGGCTCCGGTGGGGCAGCCGATGACGCAGGGGGCATCTTCACAATGGAAGCAGGCAACGGACAGGAACGCAGGCTTTCCGGAAGCAGAATGAGCGGAATTTACCGGGAAAACATCCCGAAAACCTTTTTCCAAAGAAACATCCGTATCGTTTTGGTCCATACAGGCAGCCGCGCAGGCAAAGCAGCCTACACACTTCTCCAGGTCCAGGTCAAAAATCATCTTTTCGCTGTTCATTACCGGCCGTCCTCCTTTTCTAATTTCTCCAGCTTGCAGGGAATGGACTTAAATCCGGGGAAGCCGGATATGGGATCGCAATAATCCCCGTCGATCAGGCTATTTACATCGGCATCCGGATAAGCATGGTACATAAAGATCGTGCCTTCCTGGCTCAGCTCCGTAACATTTGCCTTCACGCAGATGAAGTCTTTCTTCGTGGAAATTTTAATGGGATCGCCGGTCGCAAGGCCCATTTTCTCCGCATCCGCAGGGTGAATGTCCGCCATGGCCTCGGGACGGAAGCTTGCGGTCCAGGGGAGGCGGAAGGTGCGGCTGTGAATGTACATGGGCAAACGGGAGCCCGTATTGAGGACAAAGGGATATTCCTCAGACAGGGCCACGCCGGCACTTTCACCGGGAGCCAGGTACTTGGGCAAGGCGTCAATGCCCAGCCGGTCTTCATACTTGGCGCAAATACCGGAAGAGAATTCGAATTTCCCGCTGGGAGTGGGGAAACCCTGGGTCTTATATTTCTGGAACTGGGGAGGCTTTCTGCCGGGAGCCATCATGCCGTTGGGTTCGGCCATGACCATTTCCCGGGTCATACCGGAGGGCTCCAGGATCCAGTTGATATTTTCTTCGTATCCCTTGGACTGTAAATCGTCGTCCACATTCAGGTACTGCACCAGTTCGCTGATGATCTGCACGTCCGACTTAGACTGTCCGAGAGGCTCAATAACAGGCTGGGTATGCAGAACATAGCCGCCGCCGTAAACCTTGAATTCCTCTCTTTCCAAAGAAGAGCAGGCAGGGAGAACGATGTCCGCCATTTTTGCGGTATCGGTCATAAACAGGTCGATATCCACAAAGAAGTCCACTTCTTCCAAAGCCTTCTTCATGCGCTTGGAATCCGGCCACATACGATAGTTCATGCCGAAAGCCATGATCGCCTTGATGGGATAAGGTTTTTCCGTGAGGACATGATCGGGCAAAGCCATGGACTGTGCCTCAGCAGTCAGATCCATCCAAACCGGCCACTTGTCAGCGCCGATCCGGGGGGCCATCTTATCCAAATCGCCATATTCCATGTATTCGGCTTCTCTGGTGGGGAACCCGCCGGGAGTATTCAGGTAGCTGAACTTTACGGGAATATTGCCGCCGGGGACATCGAAATTACCGGTAAGACCTGCCAGCATGAAAATGGCACGGTAAGCCTGGGTTCCGTTGGTGTGATGAACAACAGGAGAGGCGCTGGGCATGATGGTGGCAGACTTTGCACCGGCATACATCCGGGCAGCCTTGCGGATCAAGTCAGCAGGAACACCGGTGATCTCTTCGGCTCTTTCCGGAGTCCAGTCCTTCACATATTCCTTGTATTCTTCGAATCCTACGGTGTAATTCTCAACAAATTCCTTGTCGTAAAGGTCTTCGGAAATGATGACATGGGTCATGGCTAAGGCCAAAGCGCCATCGGTGCCGGGCTTTACCTGCAGATGGATGTCTGCTCTGACGGCCGCAGGCGTGGGTCTGGGATCCACAACGATCAGCTTCATTCCGTTTTCCAAACGATTCAAAAGTCCCTTTACGCTGGGAGTTCCAGTGTGGAAGGGGTTATTGCTCCAAATCAAAAGACAATCCGTCGAAGGGACCTGGGGAATGCAGAAGGAACCGCAAACCAGCTTCCACGCCATGTACATGGCCTTGTGACAGGTGCTGGATTCGGTGCTGTAGTTGGGAGAACCAAAGGTTCTGCAAAGGCGCTGCACATAGGGGCGCATCCACTTGGAGTAGCCGACATAGAAGGAGGCATATTCGGGATGACCGGCGGCCTTCAAGGCATTGAACTTTTCTGCGATGGTCTTATAGGCCTCTTCCCAGGAAATGGGCGCAAACTCGCCGGAACCCTTGGGACCGATCCGCTTAAGCGGGGTCATGATCCGGTCGGGACTGTAAACATACTGACGGGTGGAGGAACCCTTGGAGCACAGGGAACCGTGACTGGTTTTGTGTTCCTGGTTGCCCTCGACCTTGATGATCTTGCCGTCCTTAACGTATACATCCAGGCCGCAGTGGCAGGTGGGTGTACAGATATCGCAGATGGATTTTTTTACTTCGATCCCGGTTTCCGCGCAGGGGATCTTACCTTTCAGCAATCTTTCCTTATTCATTGACGTTTCCCCCTTTCGCAGACAGCTTTTTTGCCAGCTTCGGATACAGGTGGTACAGCTTATTCATAGCCATGGTGTTCTTTTCCAAACTGCTCAGATCCGGCATTTCGTTCTGCAGCAGCATTTTTGTCATATGGTTCTTTACGATACCGGAGATCTCCGGCAGATTCAGAAGGTTGATGCCTGTGAGCTTTCCGTCCTTCCAGACTAACCGGCAATAGGTCCGGGCTTTCGGATCGTAGCCTTCAAAGAAATCGTCCCCGTCATTCAGGTAACCGAAACCGATGAAGTCCTGATCCATAAAGTGTGTGATATTGTGGGGGAAGGTTCCCCGATACACAGCATTTCCGCCGGCCATATTCTCTCCGGCACAGCGGCCCTGGCTGCGGCCGTTGGCCCAAAGACCGATGATCATATTGCGGCCGGAAAGAAGGTCTCTTCCCTGGGCCACGTCCCCTGCAGCATAAAGCCCGGGGCAGTTGGTCTCCATTTTTTCGTTGACCAGGATCCCTCTATCGATCTCTACTTGTTCCTTATCCAGGAAGGACAGGTTGGCCCGAACGCCTACGCAGGCCACGATCCAGTCGAAGGATTCTGCCGGCTGACCATCGGTAAAGGCTGCCCGAACTTTCCCGTTCTCAGCGGAAAGTTCGTTGACAGTGGTGCCAAACCGCAGTTTCACGCCCTTCTCCGCAAGATACTCTTCGATCAGTTCCGAGCAGCGGGGATGCGCTGCAAGGGGGAAGATATGTTCCGCCAGGTCCGCAAAGCAAACCTCAAAGCCCTTGTTCAGAAAGGCTTCCACCGCTTTAATGCCGATCATAGAAGCACCGATGACAAGGACCTTTCCCACAGCCCCTTCCAGGGCGGCCTTCATTTTTTCGCCGTCCTCCACAGTCCGTGCCGTCAGGATCCGTTCTTTCACAAAAGGATCCTCCGGAATGGGAAGGGGCACAAAGGGCACCGCACCGGTGGCCACAAGGCATTTTTCATAATAAAAAACCTTTCCCCCTGCTGTGGTCAAAGACCGGGAAAGAGCGTCAACTTTAACAACGGGGTCCTTCCCGTGGAAAGAAACTCCGTATTCCTCATAGAAATTCTGGCCGTAGGGGAACATGCCCTCCCAGCCGAGCTTGCCGGATGCATAATAAGTTACCAGCATAGGATTGTAGGGTGCCATATCCGTGTCAGAAAAAACATGGATCTCCCCATCATATCCCCGGTTCCGGAGCGCCTTTACCGCTTCCGCAGCAGCGCCGCCGTTCCCGATCATGGCAACAGGCAGAATTGCATTGCTTTTCATCAAAATCTTACCCTCCGTACTGCTGCAAAACCTGCAGCAAAACAAGACAGAGAATGCAGGGCAGACCGCCCCGTTATTAAATCGTAATCATTTTTATTTTACAATAAAAAAAGACCGTTGTAAAACGGTCTTTTTTGAAACTTGATTTCAGCTTACTGCTTCTGTCTGTCGGTGAAGGTCATCAGGGGGAAGATCTTTCTCTTTGCCCACAGTTCCTGAGCCAGAGCTCTGTCACTGTCGATCATACCTTCGGAAGCGGTTCTGCCCAGCATGTTGATGGTTTCATCAGCGGAGGTGGACAGTACGCCCTGGTTGAATGCCAGACGAACGCCCTTCAGTGCCAGAGTTGCTGCTTCGATAGCAATACCGGTACCGGAGGAGATACGCATTGCGCAAGCCAGCTTTGCACCGTCGCATACGCAGCCAAACAGGCTGGGTACGGTGTTCTGGATAGCGATTTCAACCTGTTCCAGGGTGCCGCCGTGCAGTACGATGGTACCTGCAGCAATACCCAGGGATGCAGCTACTTCGCAGGAGCACATTGCAGGGCTCTTACCGATACGGTGGATTACTGCGATTGCTACCAGAGAGCTCATTGCCAGTGCTCTCCACAGAGTTTCATCATCCTTGCCCAGGTCCTTAGCCATGGATACCAGAGGCATAGAGGTTGCAACACCTACGTTACCCTTGTTGCCGCAAGTCATAGCGGGCAGGTTTACGCCGGACATTCTGGCTTCGCAGCCTGCTGCTGCCCAAGCCTTTGCTCTGGTGTAAACGTCGGTTTCGGGAGCGCTGTGGTACAGGTTGTAGCCGATGCCTGCGCCCAGGTTGTGCTTCAGAGTTTCGGAAGCCAGAGCGGTGTTGTATTCTGCAGACTTCTGCATGAAGGCGATGTCTTCGATGGGACCATTTACTGCCAGTTCATAGAAGTCCTTGATGGTGTACTTCAGCATGGGAGAAGACTTACCTGCTGCATCGGGTTCCTTTTCGAAGATCACTTCGCCGTTCTTTTCCTTCCGGACCAGACCGTCGGAACGACCTACTACTACAGCGCGGCCGGTACCCAGATCGGTTTCGATAACGATGTCGATGAAAACGTCCATGTTGTCGCGGCCAAACTGAATGTCAGCTTCAACCAGCTCTGCAACCTTGCGGGCCTTCAGTTCGCCTTCGGGAGTTGCGGTTCTCAGTACTTCCATACCGGCAGTTGCGTCGCCGCATACTGCGCCCATGGCGATTGCCATTTCCAGACCCAGATATTCGGTTCCGGGGAATGCTACGTCGTCGATCTTGCAGCCTACGCCCCAGTCAACCTTAGCGTTGATCTTCTTGATTTCGCCGCCGATTGCGTCATAAGCTTCTGCTGCGCAGTAGCAAACACCGATGGGACCGGTGCAGCCCAGTGCGGGCTTGATTTCGCTGCGGAGAATCTGTAACAGTTCACTCATTTTTCATTACCTCCTAAAATGCAATAGCTATATCTTAGATTTTCTGTCTTTCAGCAAATGTCTTCAGAGGGAAGACCTTTCTCTTTGCGTGGATCTTGCGGCAAAGTTCTCTGTCGCTGTTTTCCATATCATTTACGGCGAAATCGCCTAAAAGATCTAAGGATTCCTCAGCACTGAGGCCGAGTACCCCCTGGTTAAAGGCCAGTCTTGCACCGCCCATAGCCAGGTTTGCAGATTCGATACCTACGCCGGTGCCGGTAGAGATCCGGGTGGCACAGGCCAGTCTTGCGCCATCACAGACAACACCGAAAACGCTGGGGATCGCATTCTGCATAGCGATCTCAGCCTGTTCATAGGTGCCGCCCTTAAGCATTACAGTACCTGCTGCGATGCCCATGCAGGCAGAAACCTGACAGGAGCACACAGAAGGAGATCTGCCGATACGGGATACAACAGAAGTTGCGATCAGGCAGCTGAATGCAATAGCACGGGTCAGTTCTTCTTCGGATTTGCCAAGGTCTTTTGCAAGGCTGTACAGAGGGATCGTGGAGGCGATGCCTACATTTCCCTTGTTTGCGCAGCTCATTGCGGGAAGTCTGACGCCGGACATACGGGCTTCACAGCCTGCAGCGGCCCAACCCTTGGCTCTGGTGATCAAGTCACCGGGATCTGCATTGTGATACAGATAATAACCTACACCTGCGCCAAGGTTGTCATCCAAAGTAGCCTGGGCCAAAGCCTTGTTATAGGTGACTGCATCTTTGCAGATCTGCAGCTCTTCGATGGGACATTCCTTAGCAAAGTTGTAAAGGTCTTCAAATTTATACTTTCGAATGGGAGCCTTCCCGGACTGGGGAGTAGGCTCAGGCTCAGCTTCAAAGAGAACTTCGCCATTCCGTTCTTTTAACACGAGACCGTCGCCTTTGCCCCGGCAAATCGCCCGGCCAATACCCTTATCAGTCTCAATGATGATCTCATTATAAGCATCTGCTCTGGAAATATCCCAAAGCATTTCGATTTCAACAAGCTCCGCCACTTTCCGGGCCTTCAATTCACCCTCAGGGGTAACGCTGTGCAGAACTTCAAGGCCTGCATTAGGGTCACCGCAGACAGCAGCCAGAGCAATGGCCATTTCCAGACCGGGATATTCGGTTCCGGGAAGGCCTACATCGTCAATCTTTGCACGGTCCCACTGGACTCTTGCAGTAATTTTTTTAATTTCGCCACCAATGGCATCATATGCCTGCGCCACATTGTAGCAAACGCCGATGGGACCGATACATCCCAGGGCAGGGCGCAACTCAGAGCGAAGGATCTGAAGAATCTCTTTATTCATCATGCCATTCTCCTTAAATTGTAGAATAAGGAATGGCCCGAAGACCATTCCTTATGTAAAAGACTCTTAGCTTCGTTTAAGCGAAGGTTGCATCCAACAGAACGTTGGGCAGCCACAGGGTCAGTTCGGGGATGAAGGTTACCAGCAGCATAATGGGAACTGCTACACAGATCAGCAGAGGCAGCAAGGGCTTGATAACTTCCTTGATGCTTACGCGGCCGATTCTGCAGCCTACAAACAGAGGAACTGCCATGGGAGGAGTCAGTGCACCGATACCTACTGCCATGAATACGATTACACCAAACTGGTTGGGGCCAACACCCAGCATAGTCAGGGTGGGCATCAGGATGGGAGGCAGTACCATGGTCAGAATGGGAGCTTCGAAGAAGCAGCCGCAGATGATCAGGAAGATATCGATGATGATCAGCAGTACAACACGGTTGTCGGTAATGCCGGTCAGCAGGTTGGTTACAACGGTGGGAGCGCCCAGCAGAACCAGGATCTTGGAGAAGATCATAGCGAAGGGCAGAATTACCATCAGAGAACCAAGGCTCATACCGGTAGAAGTGAAGGTGGACCAGGTGTTCTTGCCCTTGAGCTTGCGGTATACGAATACACCAACGATCAGAGCGTACAGAGCGGAAACACCACCAGCTTCGGTGGGGGAGAAGATACCGCCGTAGATACCTACCAGGATGATAACAGCCATCAGGAAAGCAGGGATCGCAGTCTTGGTTGCCTTCCACTTGGAAGGAGTCTGCTGAGCTTCCCGAACCTTCTGCTGGGTTTCGAACGCAGCTTCGTTCTGGCCAACTCTGGTGGGATCATACCACTTGCGATATACGATACGGTTTACGATCATGTAGCCAACACCCCACATGATGCCGGGGATAACGGTAGCTACGAACAGTGCGGATACGCTTG
>SVCV01000026.1 GCA_015058185.1 Clostridiales bacterium
ATGAAATACACTCACTATGCACCCAAGGCAGAAATGACCATCCTTCAGGGACCTCACGAAAAAGTGGAAGAAGAGATCCTTCGGCGGAAGGTCCAGGCGGAAGCAGAAGGCCGAAAAGTCGGTGTTTTGCTCTTCGGGGAAGAGGAGCTTGCGGAAGCCGCCCACGACTTCTTTGCCTGCCTTCGGGAAATGGATGACCAGGGTGTGGATCTGATCCTGGCCGGAGCTTTGAGCTATGGTGACGGTGTAGGTTTTGCGGTTATGAACCGCATGCTGAAATCTGCAGGATATCATGTAATTTCTGTCGAATCTTAAAAAGATTTGTGATATAATATCAAGATAATCAAAAATCAAGAAACCAAACGATAAAAGTTGTAATACAGGAGGCAAATTATGAAGATCGCACTGGCATCCGATCACGGCGGTTTCGCTCTGAAAGAAGCTGTAAAGAATCATCTCCAGGCAAGAGGTTTTGAAACTCTGGATCTGGGAACCAACTCCGAAGAATCCGTAGACTATCCCGCTTTTGGTAAAGCTTGCGGCGAAGCTGTTGTTTCCGGTCAGGCAGACCGGGGCGTAGTTTGCTGCGGCACCGGCATCGGGATCTCCATCGCTGCCAATAAGGTCCACGGCGTTCGCTGCGCTTTGGTGACCAACGAATTCATGGCAGAAATGACCAAGATGCACAATGATGCAAATATCATCGCTTTAGGCGGACGGGTACTGGAAGAAGCCCAGGCTCTGAAGCTGGTGGATATTTGGCTGGATACCGAATTTGAAGGCGGCCGTCATCAGCGCCGCGTTGATATGTTAAATGAAATGTAGGGGTGTAAAATGTTTCAGATTCCTGACAATGTAAGCAAGTACGATAATGTTTTTGACGTTCTGAAGGAACGTGGATTTATTGAACAGACCACTCACGAAGATGAGATCCGGGAAATGCTGGGCAAGGAAAAGATCCGTTTCTACATCGGCTTTGACCCCACCGCAGATTGTCTGCACATCGGTCACTTCATGCAGGTCATCATTATGATGTGGATGCAGAAGTTCGGCCACACTCCCATCGTTCTCATCGGCGGCGGCACCGCTATGGTAGGGGATCCCTCCGGCCGGACCGATATGCGTCAGATGATGACCCAGGAAACCATCCAGCAGAACTGCGCCGAATTCAAGAAGCTGTTCGATCAGTTCATCGATTTCGATCCCGATTTCGTATACAACGGTCAGGGCAAGACTGCTCTGCCCAAGGACGGTAAAGCTGCCTGCGTAAACAACGCAACCTGGCTTTTGCCCCTGAACTACGTAGAATTTATCCGGGACATCGGCCGCCACTTCTCCGTAAACAGCATGCTGCGTGCAGAATGCTTCAAGCAGCGTTTGGAAAAGGGTCTGTCCTTCCTGGAATTCAACTATATGCTCATGCAGTCTTATGACTTTATGATCATGTCCCGTGACCTGGACTGCAAGATGCAGTTCGGTGGAAACGACCAGTGGTCCAACATCCTCTTCGGGGTTGACCTGATCCGTCGGGAACTGCAGAAGTCCGCATACGGCATGACCTTCTCCCTGCTGACCACCAGCGAAGGTAAGAAGATGGGTAAGACCCAAAAGGGTGCTCTGTGGCTGAACGCTGCAAAGACCTCTCCCTATGATTTCTACCAGTACTGGCGGAATGTAGAAGACGCAGACGTAAACAAGTGCCTGCGGATGCTCACCTTCCTGCCCATGGATGAAGTAAATCGCCTGTCCGCACTGAAGGATGCCGAGATCAATACCGCTAAGGAAGTTCTCGCTTTCGAAGTTACCAAGCTGGTACACGGCGAAGAAGAAGCCACCAAGGCCCAGAACGCTGCAAGAGCACTGTTCGCCGGCGGCGGCAACATGGACAATGTTCCCTCCACCACCTTCGAAGCTTCTGCATTTGAAGGCGAGGGTATGGGCGTTGTAGCTCTCATGGCTGAAGTAAAGCTGGTTCCCAGCCGCAGCGAAGGTTTCCGGACCATCCAGCAGGGCGGTCTGACCATCGATGGCGAAAAGATCACGGATACCAAGTTCATGGTAACCTTAGACATGTTTAAGGATGGCAAGCTCCTCCTGAAGAAGGGTAAGAAGAGCTTCCACCAGATCATTCTGAAATAAGGTCGGAAAGACCCTGTCGGGATCTCCGGCAGAATAGGAGGCATACATTATGACGATGTTTGCACATTTGGACAAATTGCTGTTCACGGTTTATCCGGAAGATCACAGCAAGGAAAAGCTGACCGCACTCCTTCGGGAACACCCGGAAGTCAAGTTCGTTTCCTTTGTGGGGATCGACATCGGCGGTCATGACACGGACGAAAAGATCCCTGTGGATCTGTTTATCGAAGATATGGATCAGTTCTTCGATCACGGCGTTCAGACGGACGGCTCCAGCGTAGTGCTGCCCGGCATTGCTGCTTTGAACAATGCCAAGGTAGACATTATCCCGGATCTGGATTCCAATTGGTTTGTGGATTATAACTGGACCCACCTGGGCTGGGATACGGGTCTTCCTGTGGGAACCCTTCGGATCCCTGCCTTCCTGCTGCACAACGAAATTCTGGAAGTCGGTTCCCGGGTCATTCTGCGGAACTGCGAAAAGACGTTCAAGGATGTGCTGAAGCAGCTGATCAAGGAAAATCCCTATATCGTGGATCATCTTCCCATTGCGGATGCAGACGATATTGACGAGGTGCTGCTCACCGGTGCAACGGAACTGGAATTTTGGGTAAGAAGCCCTGAAGACCGGGCGGACCGGGAACAGCTCTCCACCTCCCAGGAACTGAAAGAACAGTATTGGCAGAGAACCAGAGGTTCCGTTCGTACCGCTTTGGAAGAGGCTCTCATCGTGCTGGACCGCTACGGTTTCGGCGTGGAAATGGGCCACAAGGAAGTGGGCGGCGTTAAGGCCAAGCTCAGCAGTTCCGGTGAATATGACCACATCATGGAACAGCTGGAGATCGACTGGACCTACAGTACTCCTCTCCAGGCTGC
This sequence comes from Clostridiales bacterium, assembly GCA_015058185.1. GTDB lineage: Bacteria > Bacillota > Clostridia > Peptostreptococcales > Anaerovoracaceae > SIG263. The sequence continues at coordinate 3,016 of SVCV01000026.1, forward strand.
CGACAATGATTTACATATCCGCTATGTCGTAAAGGATGTTTTCCGGGCTCATGGTCTGGATGTTACCTTCATGGCCAAGCCCATCGAGGGCGTTGCCGGAAGCGGTAAGCATACCCACATGGGTGTGGCTGCAAGGCTGAAGGACGGCCGGAAGATCAATCTCTTTGCTCCCATGGATATGAAGGAAGATTTCATGAACCCCATCGGCTACGGAGCATTGATGGGTCTTTTGAAAAACTACGAAGTGATCAACCCCTTCGTAACTTCCTCCAACGACGCTATCAACCGGCTTCGCCCCGGTTTCGAAGCCCCCGTCTGCGTCGTAACTTCTTTGGGACGCTCCACCACCAACCCCTCCCGAAACCGAACTGTTTTGGCGGGTTTGGTTCGGGAAATGAAGAGCCCCATGTCTCTGCGCTTTGAACTTCGGTCTCCCTGCCCCAAGAGCAATACCTATTTGGTATTCGCCACTTCTTATCTCTCCATGCTGGATGGGATCCGGGCAGTTTTGGAAGCCGGAAAGACGGAGAAAGAGCTGGAAGCTGCCATTTCCAAGAGGGCCGGTGAAGAAGCCTTCTATCTGGAAAAAGACAGAGCCTATCGAAGTGAAGAGGATGTTTTTGACGGTTATACTCAGGAAGAGAGAGACCGCTTCTTCGGAAGACCTCCCGCAACCGTTTGGGAAAACCTCTGCAGCTTCAAAACCCATGAAGATAAACTGGACGCACTGCTCCAGGACAATGTTTTCGACCATGTGACTTTGGAATCCTATCGGTTAGCCACCCTTGCACAGTGGGCTATGGAACTGCACAATCGGATCATCCCCAATATGATGGATCTGATCCGGGAATGCCGTCCGACTCATGTAAAGGACGAATGCACGGATTACGATGTTCAAAACTGGAAGAAGATACAGGAACTGCGGACGTATTTGGGACAGGATACCCTGAAGCAGAAATCTTTGCTGACCCGGATCAAGGACGCGTTGGATCGGGCGGATTATCAGACGGCTTCTGATCTGCAGATCGAAATGATGCAGAAAGTGGAACTCCTTGTAAAGAGTTACGCAGCATATAGAAAAAATCTTTTTTAAGGACGAAAGCGGGCTGAGCCTGCACAACATAAGGAGGAAACAATCATGCTGGATATCAAGAGAATTCGGGAAGAATTTGATGTCGTAAAGGCAGCTGTAGAATCCAGAGGCCAGGGAAATTACGGTCTCGATAAGATCCCTGAACTGGATGAAAAGCGGAGAGCATTGCTGGCCGAAGTAGAAGCCAAGAAGAATCGGCAGAACCAGGCCTCCAAGGAAATTCCCAAGATGAAGAAAGAAGGACAGGATACCACTGCTCTTATGGCAGAAATGAAGTCTCTGTCTGATGAAGTAAAGGCATTGGACGTTCAGGTGGCGGAAATCGACGCTGCTCTGAAGGAAGCTTTGCTGTATGTTCCCAACACTCCCAATCCCACCGTTCCCGTAGGAGCCAGCGATCAGGACAATGTTGAGATCCGGAAGTTCGGTACTCCCACCGCGTTTGCCTTCGAAGCCAAGGCCCATTGGGATATCGGTACCGATCTGGATATTTTAGACTTTGAACGGGCTGCCAAGATCTCCGGTACCCGCTTCACCGTATACAAGGGACTGGGTGCCCGTCTGGAGCGCTCCATCCTGAACTTCATGCTGGATCTGCACACCGGCAAGCACGGCTACACCGAGATCATGCCTCCCGTTATGGCAAACAGAGACGCTATGACCGGTACCGGCCAGCTGCCCAAGTTTGAAGACGATATGTTCCACGTTCCCGCCAAGGACTTCTTCCTGGTTCCCACCGCTGAAGTTCCTCTGACCAACCTGCGGATGAACGAGATCATGGACAACAGCGAACTGCCCGTTTACTACACCGCATACACTCCCTGCTTCCGGAAAGAAGCCGGTTCCGCAGGCCGTGACACCCGCGGTCTGATCCGTCAGCATCAGTTCAATAAGGTAGAACTGGTAAAGTTCACCCGTCCGGAAGATTCCTATGCGGAACTGGAAAGCCTGACCGCTGCTGCGGAAGAAGTTCTGAAGCAGCTCGGCCTCCCCTACCGTGTTGTACAGCTGTGCACCGGCGATTTGGGCTTCAGCTCTGCCATGACCTATGACATCGAAGTATGGATGCCCAGTTACGGCCGCTATGTAGAGATCTCTTCCTGCAGCAACTTCGAAAGCTACCAGGCACGGAGAGCCAATATCCGTTTCCGCAGAGATCCCAAGAGCAAGCCCGAATACGTTCACACTCTGAACGGTTCCGGACTGGCCATCGGCCGGACCACTGCAGCAGTTCTGGAAAACTTCCAGCAGGAAGACGGTTCCGTCATCATTCCTGAAGTACTGCGTCCCTACATGGGAACCGATCGCATCACCCTGAAATAAAAGGTCGCGGGAGGTCTGCCATGGCTTTGAAACTCAACGTGGGAGATATCCTGGAACTGAAAAAGAAACACCCCTGCGGCGGCGCTTCCTTTGAGGTGCTGCGGGCAGGGATGGATGTTCGTTTACGCTGTTTGACCTGCGATGCCCAGATCCTTTTGGATCGTCCCAACCTGGAAAAGCGGGTCCGCAAGCATACAGCGGCAGGTTCTGATCCGAAATAAAAAGAGACAGCCCGGAAATTCCGGGCTGTTGTTTTTTAGTCGATAAACAGGGAGATCTCTTCCAAAGATTTTTTTGCGGGATTTTTTCCGGGGCCCTCCGGTACACCTACGGATAAGCATGCGGCGAGGAACCAGCCGGGGCGATCGAATCCCGTTTCTTCCTTGATCAGTGCTTCGATCTTGGGGGCGGCATAGTTCAGGCTGGTCATCCAGCAAGTGCCAAAGCCCTGATCTGCTGCGGAAAGGCAAAAGTTTTCCATGGCTGCACCTACATTCTGCATGCCGGGGTTTTTCCGGAGCCACAGCTCATCGATGAATTTTTCGTCTCCGCCGATCATGCGCAGCTCATCGCAGCCGCTGGGATAGTAGTCGGTGCTGTAGACCATAGCCAATGCGGAGGCATCCAGGAAGAAGAGGGAGAAAGCGAAAATGACCTTGCGGAAGCGGTCGGCAGCCTCCGGATCCTTTTTCTCCATTTCCTTGGCGATGGCTTCGTTTTCTGCCTTCAGAAGGTCTGCGATCTTTTCCATGAGAGACCGGCGCCGGATCACGAGGAAGAACCAGTTTTGTGCATTTTTTCCGGAAGGGGCGGCACCTGCGGCCCGGATCATTTCCTCCAAAGCTTCCTGAGGAACTTCGGCTCCCTTTTGAAATTTGCGCACACTGCGGCGGGCCTGAAGGGTTTCGTTGAAATTCATGGATGACCTCCTGCTAAATAATGTTTGGATTTGGGAAAATATTGGTATTTAATCAATAAGAACTTCTTTCAATAGTATCATAGAAGGAAGGGTTTTTCAAGAAAGGCAGCTCCCCTTAAGCAGGAGAGAGCTCCTTTTTCGTTTGCAAAAAGAAGGGCTGGCATTTGCTTGGAAAAGGGAGTATAATTATTATTTAGTGTCCTGTATTTCAGGAAGCCTTTGCCGAAGGTTGGACGTTTCGGCAGGTTTCTTTTGTATAAAAGTATTATAGACAGCGAGGTTTCACTTTATGGAAGGAAAAAAACAAAGACTGGGCATGATCCTTGCCTTGTACCTGTTGGGCCTGTTTTTCGGGGCTTTGAACAACGGTACCATCACTCCTGCCCGAACCATTATCCAGGATAGTCTGGGTGTGGACCCCAATACCGGGATCTGGATGATCAATATTTTCACTTTGGCTTATGCCGTAGTCATTCCCATTGCCGGTAAGCTGGCGGACCGCTACGGAAGAAAGCGGATCTATCTCGTAAGTATGGCACTCTTTACCATCGGTTCCCTGATCGCAGGACTTTCCTCCAGCATGGGCAGTTTCGCGATCCTCATCGCAGGCCGTGTGGTTCAGGCTTTGGGTGCCGGCGGCATTATGCCCATTGCTACTGCAGAATTCGGAACCAGTTTCCCCGAAGAAAAGCGGGGTATGGCTCTCGGTATGGTCGGCGCGGTATTCGGTATCGCCGGTGTTCTCGGCGCAGCCGCAGGCAGCATGATCCTGGGCCTCTTCGGTGCGGATCAGTGGCACTGGATCTTCTTTATTAATGTACCTATCGGTATCATCGTTATCATCGGAAGCATTTTCTTCATCCCCAACAACAAGGGCGTTGTAAAGGGCCCCATCGACAAGCTGGGTGCTGTATTCATGAGCATTATTATTCTGGCTCTACTGTACGGCCTGAAGAACCTGAACTTCTTCGATTTCGTAAACTCCCTGAAGCTCACCAGCGTATATCCCTTCCTGATCATCGTGATCATCTTTATCCCCATCTTCATTTTGGTGGAAAAGAGAGCGAAGGATCCCATTTTCCATATCGAATATATGGGCAACCGGAAGATCGTCATCACGTTGATCATGAGCTTCTGTACCGGTGCATCCTCCATGGGTATGGTATTTATCCCTGAACTGGCTGAGACCGCTTTGGGCATGGCTCCCGGAAGCGGCGGCTATTACGTGGTGATCGTCGGTGTTCTGACTGCCGTTATGGCTCCTGTCAGCGGTGCCGGTATTGATAAGCTGGGTCCCAAGCCCATTCTTTATGCGGGCTTCGGCGTATCCGTGCTGGGATGCCTGTGGCTGGCACTGATCTTTACCGCACACGTTCATGTCGTACATCTGGTTATCGCATTGGCCCTTATTGGTGCCGGTATGGGCCTGACCATGGGTGCTCCCTTGAACTATGTTATGTTGGCAAACACCGCAGAAGAAGACAGCAACTCTGCACTGGCTACCCTGTCTCTGGTTCGCTCCATCGGTACTTCCGTAGCCCCCGCTATCCTGATCGGCTTTGCTACTGCTGCCGCAGCGGCCAACACGGTCACTTCCATCGGCAGCCCGGATCTCACCGGTTTCCGGAATATGTTCGTCTTCCTGGGCGCTCTGAATCTGGTGGCAGCCATTCTGCTTTGCTTCTACGGCAAATATAAAAGCACTCCCAAGGCAGAAGCTTAGAAGCGCTTAAGCGGAGATCAGAATTCCAACCGCATTTGGTACCACCGGACATTTCCGTGGACGGAGGGGGAGACTCCTTCATTTACAAACCCGAACTTTTCATAGTAATGGATCATATGCTCTTTGCATGTCAGGACCAGGCCTTTTCGGGCCTGGTCTTTTGCGTCTGCGATGACCTGTTTCAGGACTCGCTCCGCAAGACCCTTTCGCCGGTGATCGGGAAGGGTGTTGACTCCGAAGATCATTTGCCACTTGCCGTCCTCATTATGCAGGGCGGCTTTTTCGTACATTTCATCCCGCAGATCCGGCTCATCGGTGACCATGCCGTTTACGAAGGAAAGAAGTGTTTCCTCCTCGAACAAAAGCCAAAAATGGTCCGGATAGAAAGTCAGCCGGTCCCGGAAGGATGCTTCCGTGGCAGCCTCGGCGGCGGGAAAGCATTCCGCCTCCACCCTTGCAATTGCAGTCAAATCGTCTATCGTCGCTTTACGAATGTACATGGTTGCTCCTTTAATAGGGCCATAGGCCTGTGTTCTCCGGAGAAAACATATCCGGAGAAGCGATTGGAATTTACGGGTATTCCATAATTCCCAGCGACGCAGGAAGTTTTTGAGGAGAATTCAGGCTTATGGCCTTTGATTCTGAGCCTCCCCTGTGTAAAAGGAGGTGTTCCTTTGCTCCGATTTTGGTTCGAGTGATGCAAAATCGGTTCGCATTAAATTCCGTACTTATTCTTCTTCCGCACCAACTGGGTTTGGCTGATGCCGATGGCCTTGGCCGCCTTTCTTGTGGATCCGTATTTCTCGCAGGCACTTCGGATAATATCCCGCTCCAAACTTTCCACAAGTTCATCGAGAGATATGGCTTCCCCGTCTTTCAGCAAGTCCTCCGCTTTGCGGTCGGGCAGGTTTGCGTTAAGATCGGATCCGGTCTCCCGAAGCACATCAAAGAGGGTGATCTCCTTCCCGGTAGAGGCGATCAGCAGTCTTTGGACCATGTTTTCCAACTGACGGATGTTTCCGGGCCAGTCCAGGGATTTTAAGTGTTCTGCCGCATCCGGAGCGATGGTTCTTTCCACACCGAATTTCTCGCTGTATTTTTCGGCGAAAAACCGGGCCAGCGCCGGGATCTCCTGGGTCCGTTCCTGCAGAGAAGGTACATGAATGGGGAATACATTGAGCCGGTAATACAGGTCTCTCCGGAAGGATCGGTTTTCCACAAGATCCTCTAAGTTTTGGTTGGTGGCGGACAGGATCCGCACATTGGTGTGGATGGGGGTACTTCCCCCTACCCGGTAGAACTCTCCTTCCTGAATGACCCGGAGAAGCTTGGCCTGCAGATCCGCCGGAAGATCTCCTACTTCGTCCAGGAATATGGTACCGTTGTCTGCCTGCTCAAAATACCCTTTTTTTCCTGCGGCATCTGCGCCGGTAAAAGCCCCTTTTTCGTAGCCGAAAAACTCGGATTCCATAAGGTTTTGCGGGATCGCTGCACAGTTGATCCGAAGGAAGGGCTGCATTTTTCGGGTGCTCTTTTTTTGGATCAGGGAAGCTACTTTTTCTTTTCCGACGCCGGTTTCCCCGGTGATGAGAACATTGCAGTCGTATTTGGCAACGCTGAGTACGTTGGCCAGCATTTCTTTCATAGGACGGCTTTCGCAAATAAATTCTTCCGTCAGTTCGTGGATGGCTCCGGGCTGAGTAAGGCTGGTCTCAGGGAAGGCTTTCCGCTCTGCGGAGGGCAGAAGGGTGGCCTTTTCCAAATAAGGGAGGATCTCCCGCAGGACCTCAATATCGAAGCCTGCATAGGGCTCGGAAAAACCGTCGGCACAGCGGATCTCCAACTGCCTGGAAATGGCTTCGGTGATGTTTAGCCCGATATTGTAGTTGTTGATCAGGTTTGCGAAGATGACGGTGCCGCCTGCTTTGGAAGCCAAAATATTGACCGTTTCTGCTCCGGGAATGTTGGCGCAGTTGATGGTCATGTCAAAGAAATCTTCCATGTTGAGCCGGCTTAAGCATTCCATGGGTTTCAGGATGTTTACATAATGGATCTCGGAGAAGGTCTTTTGCAAAAGTTCATCGATGGTGGGGCCGGTCATGAAGATCTCCGAATTTTTGTCGAAAAGGCATACAATGTGAGCCTTGGATCCCAGCCGCTTGCGGACGGCCCAGCCGAAAAGCAGGTTGGTCAGCAGGTTGTTTCCCACTACGAGAATGTTTTGTTTTTCGGCAGCTTTTTCCCAGGCGGAGTGCAGGGTCCCGGACTGATCAAAGGCGAAAAGAAGCAGCTCCAAAGGAATATCCTCCGGCTTTTTTACGATGGGAAATTCCTCAAAGAGGATGCCGTAGCCTTCTGCATCAATTTGACCGTAGGCTTTATGCAGAGCGGTGATCCGGCTGATGTAGAGAGGGATCGCCGTCAGGGAGGCGTTGCAGATGATCTCATCCCCGGGTTTTAATCCCTGGGGGTTTTTAAATTCCGCTCCGATCTCCTCAATGACACCGCAGAAAACCCCGCCGGTATCGGTGATGGGGTTGTGGAACTTTCCCCGTCGGATCACAATGTCCATGATCCGGTCCCGGATCTTTTGCGGATCATCGCCGGCTTCGATGCAAATCTGCTTGAAGCTGGTGCTTTCAATATGGAGCTTTTTCAGCGCGACCCGCATTTCGTTGGGGGCGATCTGGCGGCTGTTGTCTACCTGCCAGGCGGGGGTGGGCAAAACGAAATCCGGTTCTATGACCCGGCTGATGCCGTAACGATTGGACATGGCTTCCTCCTGTTTGAAGTATCTTTGGTTCGCATGAAGTGATGCGAAAACGGTTCGATTTTATGATATTTCAAGCATAAACCACTGGCACGGCTTTTGCAATTAAAATTTATAGAAAACATCCGCTCCCTTTCAAAAATGGGAAGGATAAAGATATGAGGAGGAGAATGTTATGGAAAAACTTACATCCACGCTGCGGCTGCGAATGTCGTATAAGGATGCTCACTACGGAGGAAATCTGGTAGACGGAGCCCACATGGTACACCTGTTCGGGGATTTGGCGACGGAGCTTCTCATCAAAATGGACGGGGATGAAGGATTATTTCTCAAATACACAAACATTGAATTTTTAGCCCCGGTTTATGCCGGCGATTACATCGAGGCCTGGGGCGAGATCTATGAAGCGGGCAACACTTCCCGGAAGATGCGCTTTGAGGCCAGAAAGGTAGTGGCAGCCCGGCCGGATGTCCGTCCCAGCGCAGCGGATTTTCTGGAGGAACCCATCGTTGTATGTAAGGCAGAGGGTATTTGCGTGACCCCGAAAGCCGTTCAGAGGAGGTAATGAAATGAAAAAAGGTTGTCCCTATGGAACTCATCGGGTTTTGGAACCCAAAGGCGTATTGCCCCAGCCTGCAGAGAAGATCGATAACACCATGGAGATCTATGACAACGAGATCCTGTTGGATGTCCAGACTTTGAACATTGACTCCGCTAGCTTTACGCAGATTGAAAAGCAGGCCGGCGGGGATCTGGAGGAGATCAAAAAGATCATGCACCACCTGGTAGACACCCAGGGCAAGCATAAAAATCCGGTTACCGGTTCCGGCGGCATGCTTATCGGTACCGTAAAAGAGATCGGCCCTGCTTTGGAAGGAAAGACAGATCTGAAGGTGGGCGACAAGGTCGCAACCCTGGTGTCCCTTTCTCTGACCCCCCTGGTCATCGAAGAAATTTTGGAGATCCGTCCGGAGATCGATCAGGTGGATATCAAGGGGCAGGCAATTCTCTTTGAAAGCGGGATCTATGCCGTTCTTCCCAACGACATGCCGGAAAATCTGGCTCTCTCCGTTCTGGATGTAGCCGGTGCTCCTGCTCAGGCAGCGAAGCTGGTAAAGCCCGGCGATACGGTAGTTGTTGTGGGCGGCGGCGGAAAGTCCGGTCTCCTTTGCCTGTATGAGGCAAAGAAGCGGGCCGGCGTTACCGGGCAGGTCATTTGTATTGGCGGAAGCGAAAAGAGCCTGCAGAGAGCCATCGACCTGGATCTGGCAGACGATTATTTTGTAGGCGATGCTACAGATGCTGTGGCAATTTATAATAAGGTCGCAGAGCTGACTGACGGTAAGCTGGCAGACCTGGTCATCAACTGCGTCAACATTCCCAATACCGAAATGGCCAGTATTTTGGCCTGCAAGGACGACGGAACTGTCTATTTCTTCAGCATGGCTACCAGCTTTACCAAGGCAGCTCTCGGTGCAGAAGGTGTGGGCAAGGATGTGAATATGATCATTGGCAACGGGTACACCAAGGGCCATGCCGCTATCGCACTGGAAGTCCTTCGGGAAAGCCCGGGTCTTCGGGAATTGTTCACGAAGATGTATGCATAGGAGGGTGCCATGGAACGGTGGAAAAACATTCCGGTATGGAAAGATGTAACGGAAGAACAGTGGAATGACTGGCATTGGCAGATGAAAAACCGGATCGATACGGTGGAAGACTTGAAGAAAGTGATCGACCTGACGGAAGAAGAGGAGAAAGAAATTCGGGAGGTCGTAAAGCACTTCCGCATGGGGATCACCCCCTATTATGCTTCTCTTATGGATCCGGGCAATCCCAAGTGCCCTGTGCGCATGCAGGCGGTTCCTGTGATCGCCGAAACCATTCGGGGCGACGCCGATATGGAAGATCCTCTTCATGAGGATGCGGACTCTCCGGCACCGGGTTTGACCCATCGGTATCCGGACCGGGTCCTGTTCCTGATCACGGACCAGTGCTCTATGTATTGCCGCCACTGCACCAGACGTCGGTTAGCAGGGGAAACGGACGGCGTCCGGAGCATGGACGATGTGGAAAAATGCCTGGACTATATCCGGAAGACTCCCACGGTCCGGGATGTACTTCTTTCCGGCGGCGACTGCCTTTTGGTTTCCGATGAGCGGCTGGAGTATATCATCAGCGAACTGCGGAAGATCCCCCACGTAGAGATCGTTCGTCTCGGGACCAGAACCCCTGTGGTCATGCCCATGCGGATCACCGAAGAACTGGTCAATATGCTGAAAAAATACCATCCCATTTGGGTCAATACCCATTTCAATCATCCCAAGGAAATGACCCCGGAGGCTATGGAAGCTTTGCGGAAGCTGGCGGATGCGGGCATCCCTTTGGGCAACCAGTCCGTACTGCTTCGGGGCGTCAATGACTGTCCCCATGTTATGCGGGATCTGGTCCACGTACTGGTAAAGAATCGGGTGCGTCCTTACTACTTGTACCAGTGCGACCTGTCTTTGGGCATCGAACATTTCCGGACACCCATTTCCAAGGGCATCGAGATCATCGAAAGTCTGCGGGGCCACACCTCCGGTTATGCGGTTCCCACCTTCGTTGTGGACGCTCCCGGCGGCGGCGGAAAGATCCCTGTCATGCCGCAGTACCTGATCTCTCAGGTTCCCGGCAAGGCGGTTCTCCGGAACTACGAAGGGGTCATCACCACCTATACGGAACCGGTGATCCTGCCCAAGCCTGAGTGCAATTGCGATTATTGTACCGGCAAGAAAGAATATCATTACACCGGCGTAGCAGGTCTTCTGCAGGGCGAAAAGCTGGCTCTGGAACCCTGCGATCTGCCCAGACATCAAAGGAATCAATAGACCATGCTGAAAAGTTTGGCAAGCAAATATAAAACGGTATCCATTTTAGGACTGACGAAAAATGCAGGTAAGACCACGTTTCTGAACTGGCTTTTGGAGCAGGCCCCGGAGACGGACCTGGCATTGGCGGTAACCTCCTCCGGGAGAGATGGGGAGGAGAAGGATCTTGTAACAGGCCTTCCCAAGCCCCGGATCTTTCTTCGGAAAGGGATGCTGGTCACCACGGCGGAGGAACTGTATCCCCTTTGTGAGGGGAAGCTGGAGATCCTCCGGGAAACGGCCTATTTCTCAGCCCTTGGCCGGATCCTGATCTGTCGGGTTTTGCAGGAAGGAAACATGCAGGTGGTAGGCCCGGTCAGTGCCAAGGATCATCGGCTGCTTTGCCGGGATCTTCTCACAATGGGAGCGGATTTCGTCCTCATTGACGGTGCCGCAGACCGCAAGTCTATGGGCTCTCCGGATTCTGCAGACGCGGTGGTACTGGCCGCAGGTGCAGCCCTTTCCGTTTCCATGGCGAAGGTGGCGGAGGAGACTTGTCATGTAGTGGACCTGTATGGGCTTCCCAAGCTGGAGGAGTCTCTGAAAGCGGAATGGTTTCCGGAGGGGCTTCCGGAAGAACCTTTGCTGATCCGGGATGGGGTGAAAGTTCCCCTTTCCCTTCGCACCGCTTTGGGGGCCGGGGAGGTTCTGGATGGGACGTTAAAAGAGCTTTTGGGAGAGGCTGAAGATGCCTTGGTGTACTGTTATCTGCCCGGAGCTTTGACCCGCGCCATGGCGGAGGCCATTCATAAGAAACGGCTTTCCAAAACCATCTTTATCGTGGATGACCCTACGAAAATTTTCATGTCCGCTGTCCCCTGGAAGCAATCGGTGAAGAGGGGGCTTCGGGTTTTGGCCCTTCGGGATATTCGGGTCGCCGGGGTGGCTGTGAACCCCTGGTCACCGGAAGGAAAGCATTTCGATCCTGCGGAATTTTTGCAGGTCATGCAGGCGGCTTTGCCCGGGATACCTGTTATTGATGTAAAACACTCACTTGGAACCCTCGCTTGCGGGGGACCTGTCTGCGAAGCAGACGGAGGGGGAGGAGAAATATATGAGCAAATTAAATCTTGATCCTGGCCGGATCGCAGAGGCCCGGGCCACGGCTGCCCGGATCGCGGTTCAGGTCCAGACTTTTATCGATCAGCACACCACAGTCAGCACGGAGCGGACCATCGTACGGCTGCTTGGGGTTGACGGGGTGGACGATGTAGGCACCCCTTTGGCCAATGTAGTGGTGGATGCGTTGAAGGATGCAGAGCTTCTTTCCAAGGGCGCTGCCCTGTGGATGGGAAGTGCCATGATCCATACCGGCATGGATCCCCAAACATTGGCTCAGGAGCTGGGTAAAGGAACTTTGACCGTGGAAGAGATCCCGCTGGCTGCTCCTGCGGAAGCGGAGGCGAAGATCCTGCCTTTGGTGCAGGATGCCCTGGAAAAGATCCGCAAACAGACCGAAGCCCGGAAGCACTATCTGGAAACCCTCGGGGAGGGGAAGAAGCCCTACCTTTATGTTATTGTTGCTACCGGCAACATCTACGAAGATGTGGTCCAGGCCAAAGCCGCTGCCCGTCAGGGGGCGGACGTCATCGCTGTGATCCGTACCACAGCCCAAAGCCTTTTGGACTACGTTCCTTACGGTGCCACCACGGAAGGCTTCGGCGGGACCTACGCCACCCAGGAAAATTTCCGGATCATGCGCCAGGCTTTGGATGAGGTGGGCCAGGAAGTGGGCCGCTACATCCGCCTGTGCAACTACAGTTCCGGCATGTGTATGCCGGAGATCGCTGCGCTGGGTGCGTTGGAACGGTTGGATGTAATGCTCAACGACGCTTTGTACGGCATCCTGTTCCGGGATATCAATATGCAGCGGACCCTGGTGGATCAGTATTTCTCCCGGGTCATTATCGGCTACTCCGGCATTATTTTTAACTCCGGTGAGGATAATTACCTGACCACCGCAGACGCCTTTGAAGAGGCTCATACCGTACTGGCTTCTCAGTTTATGAACGAGCAGTTTGCCGTTCTTGCGGGGATCGAGGAATGGCAAATGGGCCTGGGGCATGCCTTTGAAATGGATCCGAATCTGGAAAATGGATTCCTCTACGAATTGGCACAGGCCATTATGGCCCGGGAAATTTTCCCCAATGCCTGCCTGAAGTACATGCCGCCCACCAAGTTTATGACCGGGAATATTTTCAAAGGTCATGTGCAGAATGCCCTGTTTAACCTGGTATCGGTATGGTCCGGGCAAAGCATTCAGCTTTTAGGCATGCTGACAGAAGCCATCCATACACCTCATCTGCAGGACCGGATGCTTTCCATCGAAAATGCATCCTATATCTTCAATAACGCCAGAGCCTTGGGCGAGGAAGTGGAATTCAAGAAGGATGGGATCATCCAAAAGCGGGCGCAGACCGTTCTCAATGAAGCGGCCGACCTGCTTGCCCAGATGGAACAGGAAGGTCTGTTCTCCACCATTGAAAAGGGTATTTTCGGCGGCGTAAAGCGTCCCCGGGACGGCGGCAAGGGTCTTGCCGGTGTCTGCGTAAAAGACGAGGCATATTTTAATCCCTTTATTCCTCTGATGCTGGGAGGTGAAGGCAAATGATGACAATGGAAAACAAAGGTCTGGATCTGACGAAAGTTAAGCCTTACGGCGATACTATGAACGATGGCATGATGCAGCTTTCCTTTACCCTGCCGGTGCCTTTCGGGGAAGAGGCGGATGAGGCTGCGAAAGTTCTGGCCCGGAAAATGGGGTTGGATGAGCCCAGCGTGACTTGCTCAAGAGATATGGGCGGCGGTTATACCTGGTTTGTTCTTTACGGGAAATGCACCCATACGGTGGACTACACTTCCATTAAGGTTCAGAAAGTGGAAGTGGATGTGATGGACCGGCTGGAGTGCGAGCAGTATATCGAAGAGAAGATCGGCCGGCCCGTAGTGGTCGTAGGAGCCTGTACCGGTACCGATGCTCACACCGTAGGGATCGATGCTATTATGAATATGAAAGGTTTCCACGGTCATTTCGGTTTGGAACGCTATAAGGGGATCGAGGCTCATAACCTGGGAAGTCAGGTGCCCAACGAAGTGCTGATCGCAAAGGCTTAGATCGG
>SVCV01000027.1 GCA_015058185.1 Clostridiales bacterium
TTCCACAGAGTGCTTCAGTACGTTCTGACCGTAACTTGTCCGATATCTCAGGCGGCCCAGCAGCTTGACCAGTTCGGGATGCAGATTATGTATACCGCATTCGAAGGTGGCCTGTTCGCCTTCTTCCTTGATGATGTTGTTGACTTCCTTGGTAGCCTTTTCCACCATTTCTTCGATTCTGGCGGGATGGATACGACCGTCAACAATAAGTTTTTCCAGAGCGATGCGGGCGATCTCTCTGCGGACGGGATCGAAACCGGAAAGAATAACAGCTTCCGGTGTGTCGTCGATTATCAAATCAATACCAGTCAGGGTTTCGATGGCCCTGATGTTCCGGCCTTCACGGCCGATGATTCGGCCCTTCATTTCGTCGTTGGGCAGGGGAACTACGGATACGGTGCTTTCTGCAACATGGTCTGCTGCACATCTCTGAACCGCACCTACGATAATTTCCTTTGCTTTCTTGTCAGCTTCTTCCTTCGCCTTTGCTTCGATATCCTTGATCATGATGGAAGCTTCGTAGCGAATTTCTTTTTCAACGTTGGAGAGCAGCAGCTGCTTTGCGTCCTCTACAGAGTAACCGGAGATCCGTTCCAGTTCTTCGATCTGCTTGGCGATAAAGCCGTCCAGCTCTGCAGCCTTGGCGTCCAGTTTCTGTTCCTTTTTGTGGAGACCTTCTTCTCTCTTTTCCAGATTTTCGGTCTTCTTGTCGATGGCTTCTTCTTTCTGGACCAGTCTGCGTTCTGCCTTGGAGATCTCACTTCTTCTTTCGCGGATTTCTCTTTCGACTTCGCTTCTCAGTCTGTGTGCTTCTTCCTTTGCCTCAATGGTAATTTCTTTTTTGATGGTCTCAGAGCGGTTTTCGGCATCCAGGATCAGATTCTTAGCTTTCTGTTCTGCACTTCCGATGGCCTTTTCTGCTGTATTTTTTCTGAGAATATATCCGATCAAAAGCCCAATGGCCAGGGCAATAATTCCAACGATAATGGTTAAAATTGCAGCGCTGATTTTCACACACCTCCTTTACTTTTTGCGTTTGCGTTTATCGAAAATTTGATATTGATATAATCACACACTTTATATTATAATAAATAGTACGGATGTGTCAAGAGCGAAATCCCCTGCCGCCCATGGGCGGTTGTTTTCGTTCTGCCTTACAATTTCAAGGGATTTGGTTATTTTTTTGCACCGGAGAGGGGCCTCCGGGAAAGGCTTTTTATACATGAAATACGCCTGGGAACTCATCAAAAATGTAGATAAATTGCTTCTGATCATTCCTGCTGTTTTAGGGGTCATCAGCGTCATCATGATCGGCAGCACAGCCTATGATGACAGCTTCACTCTGACCAGCAACATGAAGATCCAAATGCTGGCTTTCGGGTTGGGTTATGTAGCAATTTTTATCATATTATTCATCAATTACGAGGTCTTTTATAAGGCCCAAAAAGTCCTTTTCGTATTGTCCATTTTACTCCTGATCTCGGTGTATATACCGGGGCTGGGGGACGAACAATACGGAACCCAGGGATGGCTGGATCTGGGACCGGTAAACCTGCAGCCATCTGAACTTGTAAAAATCAGCTTCACTCTGGTTTATGCAGCGTTTTTGAGCCGGCACGAAGAGATGCTGAAAACCTTAAAAGGCATCATTCTTGCAATTTTCTACGCCTGCCCCTTCATCGGACTGGTTCTGCTTCAGGGGGACCTGGGAAACGCATTGGTCTACTTCGTGATCATGGCCGTCATGCTCTTTTATGCGGGAGCAAAAGGTTCCATCTATGCGAAACTGGTAGGGATTTTGGCCCTATGTATGCCCATCGCCTATAAATTCCTGGATGAATATCAAAAGGACCGGATCGATGCCTTCCTCAATCCCGACAATCTGCAGCTTCCGGGGAACTGGCAGGTATGGAACTCCAAGATCGCCATCGGCTCCGGCGGATTTGCGGGCAAGGGGCTCTTTGAAGGAACGCAGAAGAGCCTGAAATTCCTGCCCGTACAGGAATCGGACTTCATTTTCTCCGTTATCGTGGAAGAACTGGGCATGATCGGCGGCGCCTTTATCATTGCGGTCTACTCCTTCTTCCTTTATCGGATCACCCGGATCATCGTCAAAGCAAAGGACTCCTTCGGCGCCCTTGTGGCAACCGGGATCCTGGCTATGTTCTTCTTCCAGATATTCGAAAACATCGGCATGACCATGGGTGTTATGCCTGTAACCGGTGTTACCCTGCCCTTCGTCAGCTACGGCGGAAGCTCCGTTCTGACAAACATGGTAGCCATCGGCCTGGTCCTGAATGTGGGGATCCGGAATAAAGAAATCAACTTCTAAGCAAGAGGTGTGTTTATGAGCGAATCATTGCTGGTAGCCTCAGGAAAAGGCGGCGTCGGCAAGACGATCTTTACCGTAAATCTGGGTGCGGTCTTAGCACGGACCGGCGCCCGTACGGTACTGTTGGACATGAATATGGGACTGCGGAACCTGGACATTTGTCTGGGGCTGGAAAACAGTGTGATCTACGATATCGGTGACGCTCTGGGCGAAACCTGCGCTTTGGGACAGGCACTGATCCGGGACCGGCGATTCCCCTATATGTATCTCATTGCCGCGGCACAATCCAAGGAAAAAAGCCATTTTACCGCAAGACAGATGGAGGCTCTTTGCGACAAACTGAAGAAAACCTTCGACTACATAATCATCGATGCCCCGGACGGACTGGATGAGGGCCTGGCTTTGGCCGCTGCAGGAGCAGACCGGGCGGTGATCATCACCACTCAGGAATACTCCGCCATCCGGGATGCAGATATGACCGATCAGGTGCTGCGAAGCCTGGGTGTCCTAAAGAGAACCGTTGTGGTCAATAAGCTGAAGGAAGACCTTGTGGAAAGCGGCCTGGTACCCAGCATCGCCGAAATTTCCGAAGCTTTGCGGCCACCTATCGTAGGCATGATCCCCTATGACGACAATATCCACGTAGCCGCAAACAACGGACTGCCTCTGGCCCTTGCACAGGACAATTATATCTGCAAAAACTTTGCAAATATTGCCGAACGAATTTTCGATTAAAAGAAGCTCCCCCTGTTGACTTTTCCCGCAGGGGGATGTATTATAGTTATTAGTTGAGTATTTGTTCAACTATTCAACAACAAGCGAGAAAGGAGTGTATCCGTGGAGAAATTGCCTGTCTGCACCCATGAAGCCATCCATCAGGACGTGGTGGATGCGGTACAAAAGAAAATGCTCCCGAAGGACGAATACCTTCGGATGGCTGCCCTTTTTAAACTCTTCGGCGACGGGACCCGGATACAGATCCTCCACGCCCTGGAACAAAAAGAAATGTGCGTCTGCGATCTGGCTGCTCTTTTGGGCATGACCAAATCCGCCATCTCCCATCAGCTGAAAGGCCTGCGCATGGCCAATCTCGTAAAATTCCGCAAGGATGCCCAGGTAGTATATTACTCCCTGGCTGACGATCACGTAAAAGCCATCCTGGACACCGGATTTGAACACCTTTGGGAGTAACCCGCTTCTGCAGTCTGACACAATATGAGAAAGGACCCGCTATGCAGAAAACATTTTTATTGAAGGGGCTGAACTGCCCCAACTGTTCCGCAAAAATTGAAAGACTGGTAGGAGAAATGGACGGAGTCTCGTCCTCTTCCCTAAACCTGATACGACAGACCCTTGTGGTGACCCTGGAGCCTACCTATTCCGGAGATTTGACAAAGGATGTGGAAAAAATCGTTCTCCGGCTGGAACCGGATGTAAAGGTGATTGTGAAGGAGGGACACAACCCCTCCGCCCCTGCGGGGCACCTCCCCTTCACAGGGGAGGCTCATGATCACCACGAACACTGTTCCTGTGGGCATGAACATGAGCACGAGCACAACCCCTCCGCCCCTGCGGGGCACCTCCCCTTCACAGGGGAGGCTCATAATCACCACGAACACTGCTCTTGTGGGCATGAGCATCACGAGCACGAGAGCAACCCCTCCGCCCCTGCGGGGCACCTCCCCTTCACAGGGGAGGCTCATGATCACCACCACGAACATTGCTCCTGTGGGCATGAGCATCACGAGCACGAGCACGAGAGCAACCCCTCCGCCCCTGCGGGGCACCTCCCCTTCACAGGGGAGGCTCAGGAGCCGCAGCATCGGAATCGGGCGATCCGTCTCATCGCCGGGGCCATCGTATATGCCGTGGGCATGATCCTGGGCGTATTCCTTCACGCGGCAACGCCTGTATTTCTGATCATCCTGGCTGCCGCCTATATCATCGTGGGCGGGGATGTTGTCCTTCGGGCAGTGCGAAACATCGCCAGAGGTCAGGTCTTTGACGAAAACTTCCTCATGTGCGTCTCCAGCATCGGCGCCTTCGTTATTGGAGAATATCCCGAAGCGGTAGCCGTAATGCTCTTTTACCAGGTAGGTGAGTTTTTCCAAACCCTGGCAGTGGAAAGATCCCGAAGATCCATTGCACAGCTTATGGACATCCGGCCGGACAGCGCTACTGTAAAGCGGGGCCATGACTGGGTGGTCGTGGATCCGGAAACCGTTTCCGTCGGAGATATCCTGTTGGTAAAGCCCGGTGAAAAAGTCCCCCTGGATGGTGTCATTCTGGAAGGTTCCTCCGCCCTGGACACCCGAGCCCTTACCGGCGAATCGCTGCCCCGCAATGCAGCTCCCGGTGACATGGTTCTTTCCGGCTGCATCAATGAAAGCGGCGCGCTGACCATAGAAGTCACCAAAACCTTCGAAGCGTCCACTGCCGCAAAGATCATCGATTTGGTGGAAAATGCCGCCAGCCGCAAAGCACCTTCTGAAAACTTCATTACAAAATTTGCCCGTTACTATACACCCATTGTCGTATTTTCAGCCATTGCCCTGGCCATCCTTCCCCCCATCCTCATGGGCGGCGGCTGGGCAGACTGGGTCCACAGAGCTTTCGTATTCCTCGTAGTATCCTGTCCCTGTGCTCTGGTGATCTCCATCCCCCTCACCTTCTTCGGAGGCATCGGCGCCGCATCCCGCAAGGGAATTTTGATCAAGGGCGGAAACTATCTGGAAGCCCTGAACAGCGTAGACACCATGGTTTTCGATAAAACCGGCACCCTGACCAAGGGAGTCTTCAAGGTTACGGAGATCCTTCCCGCAGAAGGACTCACAGACGAAGAGGTATTGGCCCTTGCCGCCCAGGCGGAGGCCATGTCCAACCACCCCATCGCCAAATCGATCCTTACGGCTTATGGTAAAAATGTGGATCCGGAAATCATCCGGTATTATGAAGAAGTTCCCGGAAGAGGTACCAGAGTCACGGCCGGCGGCCGCAGGCTTTTGGCCGGCAGCGAAGGGCTGATGAAAGATTCCGGAATTGCTTATGTGCCCTGCGAAAAACCAGGCACAAAGGTTTATCTGGCAGCCGACGGACACTATATGGGCTGCATCCTCATTGCAGACGAAGTAAAAGCCGACAGCAAAAAAGCCATCGAAAGCCTTCGGGCTTTGGGCATGAAAAAGATGGTCATGTTTACCGGAGATGAAGAAAATATTGCCCGGGAAATGGCCAAAGACCTGGGGCTGGACGAATACCATGCAGAAATGCTGCCTCACGAAAAAGTGGCTATGCTGGAACGGTTGGATGAAAAGAGATCTGCCGGAAGCAAGCTGGCTTTTGTGGGAGACGGTATCAACGATGCCCCCGTTTTGGCCAGAGCGGATGTGGGGATCGCCATGGGCGGTCTGGGCTCCGACGCAGCCATTGAAGCTGCGGATGTGGTCCTGATGACCGATGAACCTGCAAAGCTGACCGATGCTTTAAAGATCGCAAAAGAAACGAAAAAAATCGTCATCCAGAACATCGTCTTCGCCCTGGGGGTCAAGTTCGCCCTTCTTGTTTTGGGCGCACTGGGCATCGCCGGGATGTGGGAAGCCGTATTCGGTGACGTAGGAGTCATGGTCATTGCCGTACTCAATGCCATGCGTATTCTCAGAAAATAATATTCTCAAAAAATAAAACGATTGCAAATACACATAAAAAAAAGAAGCTGCAGTTGCATTACTGCAGCCTCTTTTTTGGGTGGATACAAGACAAAGTCTCTTTATTTTTCGGGTTCGAAGGGCTTCCATTCGCTGGGATAGGGGCTGGCCAGAGCGAAATAGCGGGTTACGCCGTCATGAGCGTTGATAACCTGATGGGGTTCGCCGTCTTCTACCAGTACGCATTCGCCGGGGCCAACAATGATTTCTTCCTTATCGGTTCTGACCTTCAGCTTGCCTTCCAGCATGAGGAAATAATGTTCGGAACCGGGATGTACGTGCATTTCTGCGCCGCCGCCGGGGCCGAGAATAGAGATCGCTACACGGGAGTGCAGTGCCTGTTCCTTGGTGAAAATTTCGTTGCTTACCATATCATGGTGCAGGGGGGGCAGAGTTTCTTCCAGATGGTTCAGATTGGAAATGATCATTTTAACTTCCTCCTTTTTTTAATAGCCGAAAGGCCTTTTATACGAAGAACTTATCTTGCCATTATCATAACATTCCCATTCTTCAGCGTAAAATGTCAATTTGTAATTGGGTCATTCCATTTTGGAATTAATTATGATATACTGGTTGCAGCAACCCCTCCGATTTTGCTGACGCAAAATCCCCTCCCCTTGACAGGGAACCCGAAAGGAGATACCTATGCACCACATTGACGTTTCCGGCATCAGTTTACAGGATATTCAAATCTTCCTGGCAGCTGCAGAACATGAAAATTTCACCCGGGCAGCACAAAGTCTGTACCTGTCCCAGTCCTTTTTAAGCAAACGGGTCATGGCTTTGGAAAAAGCCACCGGGCTCTATTTATTTGTTCGCGATAAACGGGGCGTCACCCTGACGGATGCAGGGAGGCTGCTTCAGGAGAAGCTGAAAAACATAAACGAAGATGTTTTTCGGGCATTCCAACAGGCCCGGGATCTTCAGGCGGGGGTGGAGCAATCCCTTCGCATCGGCATGATCCGTTTGGGGGACTACTTTTTCCTGGATACCATTATGAAGTTCCGGAACCGGAATCCCCAAATCGCCCTTCGGGCTGAGCAGTTCATGTTCAAAGAATTGCGGGACAAATTCGTAGATGGCGACCTGGACCTGATTTTTACAACAACCTATGAGATCGACTACCTTCCCAAGACCCATTACAATTCTTTGATCCTCCAGGAAGCTCCTCTTGTGGCCGTAATGAGCAGAGAGAACCCTTTGGCAGGAAAGAAGAGCATTCAGGTCTCCGATTTGGAAAACCAGCTCCTTCTCATGGTCCATGCCCAGGATTCTCCCGGTTTCGTTAAAATGCTGGATGATTTGTTCGGGCAGCACGGCTTCGTTCCCCGGGTCTCTTATTACGCCCAGGACGGAAGCTCTCAGCTGCTGAATGTTCTCATGAACGAAGGTGTTTTAGTGGTAACAAAATATTTCCTTTGGAATCACGCAGATCCCCGGATCTGTCAAGTCCCCATCGAAAGCACCTCCGGCGGGATCGGCATTGCATGGCGCAAGACCAACAAGAATCCCGCATTGGAAAAGTTTATTCGCCACCTGACCTATTCGGACATTTCCGGTGTCAAGCTGTAATCTTCATATTCGCCGGAAAGCTGCAGATATTCGCCGATGATCTCCCGGGCTACGGGACCCGAGTAGGGACCGCTGCCGCCCTGAACCAGCAATACGCAGACGGAGATCTTGGGATCTTCCACGGGAGCTGTGGCTACAAACCACG
Organism: Clostridiales bacterium; assembly: GCA_015058185.1. Classification (GTDB taxonomy): domain Bacteria; phylum Bacillota; class Clostridia; order Peptostreptococcales; family Anaerovoracaceae; genus SIG263. The sequence continues at coordinate 7,754 of SVCV01000027.1, forward strand.
CAAATTCATCGTACTCGTCCTTAAAGGCATCGATATCCGCCGCGGTGGTCCGACGGCCGCTCACATTGATGACCGCCTGGCGAACCGCAGAGTTCTGTGAGGAATAGGTGTCCGGATACTCTCGCAGCAAGCGATACATTTCCTCTTCTACAGCTTCCCACTCCAAAGAAGAATTGATTTTGGGGAGGTATTCTTTAATATATTCCACTTCATCCGGAGGGTTGATCCGACCGCCGCGTTCTGCAGTACCGGTCTTTGCGGCTACGTTTACTGGGAACTTGGCGAACATGGAGCGGGCACTTCCGCCTTCCCCATGGGCTACCCGGCGCATCCCTTCCAGAATATCATCCAGAATGTCGGTATTCTCCAAATCGATGGGGGTACCGGCTTCTTTTTCGACAACTCCCTCCCCTTCAATGGCATGGATCAGAGAAACCTTATTCAGGGTCCCGCCGTTACCTATAGTAGCGATATAATTGGCCATCTGCAGAGGCGTATATGCGTTTTCACCCTGGCCGATGGAAATGTTGAATTCGTCGCCGGTGGTCCATGCGGCCTGGTTGAAGTAGCTGTATTTGCACAGATCCGCCACCGTTTCGATCATTTCTTCCCGAACGCCCACATCAGCCAAACGGGAAATGATCTGGCCTCTGCTGGGATTTTCCGCAGTCCATCCCACGATGGTCTCAATATACTCTTCCAGCAAAGTTTTATCGATGACGGTTTTTTCCGTGAAGTAAAGTTCTGCGCGTCCCATAAGGACATTTCGCAGAGCTCTTTTTGTATTGGCAAGCTTGGACTCTTCGTTGGGCGTGGGAACAACGGTTTCCCGGATCTCGATACCCGTGGGCAGACCCAAACCATACTGTTCTGCATAGTAACTGATATCATCAATGCCCATGTCATCCAGGCCAAGAGATTTATTGTCCGCCCAGTCCCAACCGGAGCCGATGCTGTAGAAGTAGTAGTTGCAGGAAACTTCAAGCGCCTTATACAGGTCGATCCGGCCATGGGTCCCCCGATACCGGTTCCACACCAAACAGCCGTAGGTCCGGTTGCCCAGCGCAACAGCCCCGCCGTCCCGGATCAGCAAACCAGGGTCCAGCCCCTTGGCCATAGCCGCCGTTGCCGTAACCATCTTAAAGGTCGAACCGGGCTGTACCGCCGTACGGCTGGCCACATTGTACAAAGGCAGAGGAGCCAACGGATCCCGGGGATTTTCAGACTGGAGAGAGTTCCAGTTTTCCGTGGTGATGCCGGTGGCAAACAGGTTCGGATCAAAGCCGGGCAAAGAGGCCATTGCAAGAACCTCACCGGTGTCCGTATCAAGCGCTACCGCAGCACCTACATTTGCATTTTTATAGGCAGTGGAATACTTATAGTTGCCCCACTTGCTTTCAAAACTGCCTCCCACACGGATCTTGGAAAGAGCCTCTTCCAAGGCAGCTTCCGCCGTTTGCTGCAGTTCGATATCGATGGTCAAATAGATATCCTGCCCTTTTTCAGGGGCCGTCTCACTAAGTACCTGAACCAATTCGCCGTAGGCATTTACCATGACCTGACGGGTCCCGTCGGTGCCCCGCAGAACATCCTCATACGCTTTCTCGATGCCTTCTTTTCCCACAAGGTCATTTACACTGTACCCTTCCGCCAGATACGCTTCCTTTTCGCTTTCCGAGATCCGGCCCAAATAGCCCAGAATATGAGAAGCGGTGGTTCCGTAAGGGTAGTAGCGAACGGGCTTGGAAATAATGTCAACGTTGGCCAAAAGATCTCCGGCCTCTTCAATATCGATAATACTTTGATCCGATACATCCTGAGCCACATCCACAGGCAGGTATGCCATGTATCCCTGCGCTTCCAAAGCGTTCCGAACGATCATGATCCGGCGGGCATCCCAGTCGGAAAGGCTTTCATCGATCCTGAATTTTTTGCGCAAAGCCTGGAAGGCCTCTTCCGCAGTCAATTCATGATCGAGATAATAACGATCCAGGAAGCTGTTTTTATTCAGATCTTCCAAGAATTCCATGCGGGCTACGGAAATGGGAGGATAATACCCATAGATGTTCTGCATTTCCAGCTGGGCCTCAAAAACATCAAGACCCTCGTCAATTCCAAGCTCCGTCCGAATATGATCAAAGGCTTCCTGAGCCGTCAGATCCCCGGGCATTTCCTGGGACAGCAGCCATTCGTAGATCTCCACATCGTAAGTGTAATAGAGAGTGCCGTCCATCGAAATATTGATGGGGAAATCGTCTGCAGCCATGTCCCCGTTATCTTCCAGAATATTGATCAGCGCAAGGCTTTGGGCGTTGAGCTCCGCTGCATTCAGATTCCCCTCGTAAAACTGCACCGTAAAACTGGCCTTGTTTCCCGCAAGAAGCCGGCCATATCGATCGAAGATCTCACCTCTGGGCGCAGAGGTCGTAACGGTCTTGACATACAGTCCTTCTGCAGCTTCCTGCCACTGAGGGCCTTCCACTACCGTAAGGAAAAAAAGACGTCCGAAAAGAACGGCCATCAGGACCAGCATAACGATCAGTATTTTATTTGCTCTGTCTTTAAACCATCCCATAGCACATCCCCCTATACATCAAAATACCGATCCTGAGGATGGCGGATGGTCCGGCGGCCAACCAGAAGATAAAATACAGCCATGACGATAAAATGATAGATCACAAGAACGGGCAGCATCTTCAGCATTTCCGGCAAAGTGTGAAGAGCTCCGAAAGCGGAGGTCATGCACCAATACAGGAAATAGTGAACCAGGGTCCCTGCAATACAGGCAGCAAACAGGTTCAGCAGGCTGTCCCGATATAAAAAGCTTCTCAGGCAAATGATAATAAAGGCGGTGACTCCAAAGGAGATCGACGAAAGACCAATGACCTGGGAAAAGCAAAGATCCTGGAGAAGTCCAAAAACAACGCCGAAAACCATCCCGTACCAGCCCTCATACAGAAAGGCAAACAGGATGGCAAAGCAAAGAACCAAATTCGGTGTTATACCGAAAATGGGCAAATGATGAAAAACTGTGGACTGCAGGATAAAGGCCACCAAAAACCAGAGAAACGCGTACTTGTACTTCATCAGTTGCCGCCTTCCTCTGTTTCATCTTCCGCTGCAGCAGGAACACCCCAGTCCGTGACAACAAGGACCTTGGAGATATTTTTAAAATCCACTTCGGGATCCAGTTTCAAAGTCCGAACCATGGCATCGCTGTCCCAGGTGACTTCGGAAACTTTCCCGATCACGATCCCCTCAGGATAAATGCCGAGGCCGGAGGTTACGAGAACATCGTCCAAAACTACAGAAGCATCCGGATCCAGGGTATAACCCTCTAAATGATCCTTTCCGGTCCCGGACAGGATCCCTAAAATCTCAGCGTCCCGCAGTACCCGGAAGCTGATGCTGCTTCCTTCGTCGATGGCGCCGATGACCTTGGACCAACCCTTTCCGGTTTCCAAAACCCGGCCGATGAGTCCATCCCCATTGAGAACGGCACAATCCGCAGTGATCCCGGATTCCGTGCCTACGTTGATGGTGAAGATATTGAACCAATCGGAATTATCCATGGCGATCACATCTGCGGAAACATATTCTACACCTTCCTTGGCGCTGACATAATTTAAGGCATTGGAAAGCTGCCGAAGTTCCAAAAGGTCTGCAGCCTCTAACTGCTTATCCACGACCTCCTGCTTCAGATCCGCAACTTCTTCTTTTAAAGCTTCATTTTCAGCGAGAATTTTCCGGAACTGGAAAAGACCCCGAATGGTATTGGCGACCCCATCGGTCCCGGCAGAAGCCGGTTCCTGCAGCCAGGTGGAAACGGTTATGACCCCCTTCGAAATCGGGGAAAGCTTTCCCTGATTGCTGAGGGAGACCCCGGCAAAAATCAACAGGACCACCAACACAATTATGAAAATCGAACGCTTTTTATGCGTTTGAAACCATCTCATTTAATACTTCTTCCCTCTGCTGGCGTAACGGCGAACCTTTTCGATATCCCCAAGGCTCTTGCCGGTACCTTCGGCTACGGCTTCCAGCGCATTGTCTGCGATGGATACCTTCATGCCGGTGTGGTACTCGATCAGCTTATCCAGTCCCCGAAGACGACCGCCGCCGCCAGCCAGGACCATACCGTTGTTTACGATGTCCGCAGACAGTTCGGGAGGTGCATTTTCCAGGGTGGCCTTGATGCCGTCGATAATGGCGGAAACCGGTTCCTCAAGGGCTTTCATGATGTCCATGGAGGTGACTTCAACGGTCTTGGGCAGGCCCGTAAGAACGTCTCTGCCCCGGGCATCCATGGTAGTGGGAGCATCGCTTTCGGGATCCGGGAAAACGCAGCCGATGGTGATCTTCAGATCTTCTGCAGTCTGTTCCCCAATGAGCAGATTGTAATTTTTACGCATATAGGAAATGATGGCATCGTCAAACTTGTCGCCTGCCAAACGCAGGGAAGTGCTGTTGACAATACCGCCCAAAGCGATAATAGCAATGTCGGAAGTACCGCCGCCGATGTCAGCGATCATGCAGCCCTTTGCGTCATCAACGGCAAGGCCTACACCCAAAGCAGCGGCCATGGGTTCGTCCAGAATATAAACTTCCTGGGCGCCCATGTGGCGGAGAACTTCTTCTACAGATCTCTTTTCAACTTCGGTTACACCGGAGGGAACCCCTACGACGATCCGGATCTTGGTGAAGAAAGATTTCTGGGGGATCACCTTGCGGAGAAAATCCTTCAGCATGGTTTGGGTCATGCTGAAATCGGAAATAACGCCTTCCTCCAAAGGTCTTACGACCTTGATGTGAGAGGGGGCGCGGCCCAGCATGTTCTTTGCTTCCCGGCCGGTGGCGAGGATTTTTCTGGTGCCTTCGTCCACAGCGATGACCGAGGGCTCATTGAGGATGATGCCCTTGGACTTGGAATATATCAATGTATTGGCAGTACCCAGATCGATGCCCAGATCCTGGGAAAACAGATTGAAAGCCATTACAACAATGCTCCTTTCGAAATTTTATCAGTTTATGTTACATTAAGTGCTTTTCTTTTAGACTTACATAGATCCCATCACCGAAGATCAAATGGTCCAAAACATGGATCCCCAATAGGTTTCCGGCCTCGCACAGTCTCTCGGTCACCAGCAGGTCGCTGTCGCTGGGTTCCGGGTTTCCGCTGGGGTGATTATGGATCAGGATGATGGAGGCTGCGCTTCGCCGCACTGCGGGCCGAAACACTTCCCGGGGGTGAGCAATGGAATTGTCAAGCCCACCCAAACTCACATCTTCCGATGCGAGAAATTCGTTTTTCGTATTCAGCATCACCACCCGAAACACTTCCTGTTTCCGGTAGCGAAGATCTTCCATAAAGAAAGCTGCTACATCTCTCGGGTGACAAAGGGATGTTCGCCTCCGTCCGGGAATGGCGGCCATTCGCCGGCCCAGTTCCACTGCTGCAAGGACCTGACAAGTCCTCGCCTCACCCATTCCGGGAACTGCGTACAGTTCTTCCGGTGTGATCTCTCCCAATCCGGCCAAACCGCCCCCCTCCAGGCAAAGGATCCGCCTGGCAAGATCCGCAGCGGAAAACTGTTTCGTACCGCTGCCGATGAGGATGGCCAAAAGCTCTTCGCTGGACAGAGAGGAAGCTCCTCCCCGCAGCAGTTTTTCCCGGGGACGTTCCTCCCGGGGCAAAGCTTTCATGGTGACCGTTCTTTGGGTATTGCTCGTATTCAATTCTTGTTTCCCCCTGTTTTCCACCTCCTGAAAAAATCTCTTATCCCTTATTTTTCGTGAAACATGCTGCGGAAGGTCTCCCGGAACAGCGCCCAGGGAAATCCGATCACGTTGTCACGATCCCCTACGATATGGTCAATGTATTTTCCCCAACCGCCCTGGATGGCATACCCTCCGGCTTTATCCCAGGGTTCGCCGGTATCCAGATATGCGGCTACGTCATCTTTTGTATAATCCCGGAATACAACTTCCGTGCTTTGGTAAAACACCCGCCGGCGGGGACCGCCCACTTCCAGGATCGCCACCCCGGTCAAGACCTGGTGGCTGGTATTCCGAAGACTTTCAAACATCCGGAACGCATCTTCCCGGTCTTTCGGCTTTCCGAGGATCACATCCTTGTACACCACCGTGTCCGCACCGATGACCACAGCCCCTTGTTCCCGGATCTCTTTTTCAGCGCTCAAAGCCTTTTGAAGAGCCAGGTACATAACGGTCTGTTCCACCGTGAGAGGAGAAGTCAAACGCTCTTCCCAGGAGGGCTTTACCACCTCTGCATTTACGCCGCCGTCCGCAAACATTTCGATCCGGCGGGGAGAGGAAGAAGCCAGGAAAATCTTCTTATTTGTTACTAATTTATCCATCATATTATTGTAGCAAGGTTAGCAGAAATTGTCAATTCTTCAGGCTCTGGAGCGGTGCGGGGATCCGGCCTCCTCTGTTGATCATAACAGCGGGAGACGCGGTGTTCACCTTCATAACAGGACCATAGCCCAACAGGCCGCCGAAGTCCAGAATATCGCCTTCCTGTCTGCCGATGGCAGGGATCAGACGAACCGCAGTGGTCTTGCTGTTTACCATACCGATGGCAGCCTCGTCGGCAATGATCCCGGAGATCACTTCTGCAGGAGTTTCCCCGGGAATAACGATCATATCCAAACCCACGGAGCAAACCGCGGTCATGGCTTCCAGCTTTTCCAAAGTCAGAATACCCTGTTCCGCAGCGGCGATCATACCGGCATCTTCGGATACGGGAATGAAGGCACCGGACAGGCCGCCTACGTTGGAAGAAGCCATTACGCCGCCCTTCTTAACAGCGTCGTTAAGCATAGCCAGCGCCGCGGTGGTGCCGCAGGAGCCGCAGGTGGAAAGACCGATCGCTTCGAGAATATGGGCTACAGAATCCCCTACTGCGGGAGTAGGAGCCAAAGACAAGTCCACGATGCCGAAAGGTACACCCAGCCGTTTGGAGGCTTCTGCACCTACCAGCTGGCCCATGCGGGTGACCTTAAAGGCGGTCTTCTTGATAATGTCCGCAACCTCCGTCAGGTCACAGTCGGGACCGGCCTTTGCCAGCGCAGAACGAACAACGCCGGGGCCGGATACCCCTACATTGATAACGGTTCCGGGTTCGCCGGGGCCGTGGAAGGCACCTGCCATAAAGGGATTGTCCTCTACGGCGTTGCAGAAAACCACCAGTTTGGCAGCGCCGATGCACTGCCGGTCCGCAGTCTTTTCCGCAGCTTCCCGAATGATGCGGCCCATGAGAGCCACAGCGTCCATGTTGATGCCGGCTCTGGTGCTTCCTACATTGACGGAGGAGCATACCCGTTCCGTTACGGCAAGCGCTTCGGGAATGGACTCGATGAGAGCCCTGTCCCCGGGAGCAAAGCCTTTCTGAACGAGAGCGGAATAACCGCCCAGGAAATTAACGCCCACTTCGTGCGCGGCCCGGTCCAAAGCCTTGGCATACTCTACGGGGTCGCCTCCGGAAGCCCCTGCCAGCATGGCGATGGGAGTAACGGAGATCCGCTTGTTGATAATGGGAATGCCGTACAGCTGTTCAATGTCGCAGCCGGTCTTTACCAGATGCTCAGCCTCACGGCAGATTTTGTCATAAACTTTTTGGCAGGACACCTTGATGTCGTTGTCGAAGCAATCCAACAGGGAGATCCCCATGGTGATGGTACGGACATCCAGATGTTCTTCCTGGATCATGGTGATGGTCTCCATGATGTCTTTCATATTCAGCATGGCAAACCTCTCCTCTTATATTCTGTGCATGGAATTGAAAATATCTTCGTGCATTACGTGAATGGTCATTCCCAATTCGTTGGCAGCCATTCTGGACTGGAATTCGGAGAATTCGCAGTTCAGCTTGGAAATATCCACGATCATGATCATAGCGAAATAGTCCTGAAGAACAGACTGGGTCACTTCCTCAACATTTGCATTGGCACCGGCACAAATTCCGCTTACCATAGCCAGAATTCCGACTGTATCTTTTCCGATAACCGTAACTACTGCTCTCATATTTCCTCCTGTATATCATTAATTTTAGGCATACTTATCCACTTTGTTTATTCTATCATAGTTTCACGGCATTTTGAATTTTTTTCATGTAAAGATTGGACTATTTTTTTCGCAGAAAGTTCATACTAAAAACGTGAAAGGAGTTGATGGACATGAACGAAAAAAAATCCAATCCCAGCATCTGCTGCACCGTTCAGCAGTGCGCATATCATTGTGCAAAGGATGACCACTGCACCCTGAATGCCATCCGTGTGGGGACCCACGAAAAAGACCCCTGCACTTGCGCCTGCGTGGACTGTGAATCCTTCAAGGCAAAATAGCCTTCCCCTTGCGGGAAAAAGAAAAGGGAGAGCTCCGGGGAGCCTCCCTTTTTCCATGTTCGAATTTAAGCGAAATATTCTTTAATGGCCTCCGCCGCCCGGATATCCATACCCGGGACCTGCCGGAGTTCTTCCACAGAAGCCGCCGCAATGGCTTCGATGCTTTTATATTTTTCCAGCAGGGCAAGCTTCCGCTTTTCTCCGATGCCGGGAACATTATCCAAAACGGATTTTTTCATCCCTCCGGAGCGTAGGCCCCGATGATACTCGATGGCGAAGCGATGGACCTCTTCCTGAATTTCAGGGATCCAGCGGCGAAGCCCCGGAACCACATTCAATGCATGTTCCTGATCCCGGAAGATCAGCGCCCGGCTGCGATGATGGTCGTCCTTGGCCATGCCCGCAACGGGGATG
>SVCV01000028.1 GCA_015058185.1 Clostridiales bacterium
CCAGGGCGGTTCCCTTGATGTGACCACAGGCGGTACGCATGCTTTGGGTGCAGCTAACGGTAACATCGAAATTACTCAGCCGTTACAGATCGTGGTTCCGCAGAACGGTCGCGTTGATACGAATAATGTCGTTGCAAACGGAAGCATCATTGTGGATACTAATGGTGATCCGGTTTCTCACGTAGAGATTGGACAGTGTATCAGTGAAGTTTCTGTCTATATCAATGCTCCTGTTGCAGGTGAAAAACCTGTTTCCACAGCGAACGACGTCTACGGTCTGAGCAGCAACTGTACCGTTGAATCCATTACCTGGTATGAGGATGAGGTGGAGTTCAATGGAAACACTTTCATCGCTGGAAAAGACTACAAAGTCAAAATCGTCCTTTCCGCAAAAGACGGATATGTGTTCCAAACAGGCATTTCCGGTAAAATTAACGGAAACACTGCCAGTACCGGAACAAACAATGGCTGCAAGGAAATGATACTTACCTACAGCTTCAGCAACTGTCCTGCTGTAATCAAGAATGTAGCTCTGACTGTTACAGCACCTTCCGATGGAAAGGCCATTTCCTATTCCGTTTCTGACGAAAGTTCAGGATATTCCGTGCCGGGCAACAGCGATTATGTTCGTTGGTATGTATCCGACAACGGAGTGAACTATACCCTTATGACCAGCGGCGACAAATTCGTTGGCGGTAAGTATTACAAGGTTGAGATGGAAGTTAAGACCCATACCGGATACGAGTTTGCACTCAAGGATGTCGGCTCTATTCAGCCCGATGTCAGCGCTACCGTGAACGGCTTCAAGGCAACTGCGACGAAAGGATATGATCAGGATCCCTCTGAAGAAATTACCGTTACATATATCTTTGGCCTTTGCAACGATACCATCATCGAGGAAATCAATATTGTTGATGTCCCGAAGCCTGTGCCGGGTGAAAAACCTGTCTATACTGTAGCCGTATCCGGAACCGGATACCACATCGAAAACAGAAACGTTTCTCGCGAAGTGTACGAGGGCGGACAGTATGTGGATAAATATTATATCCGCAACGGCATTGCCTGGTGGGATGTCACTAACGGCGGGTATGAATATGTCTATGAGAACGACGCGTTCCTCCCCGGTCATGATTATCAGTGTGTCGTGTATGTTCAGACCGATGATGGATGCGAGTTTATTCAGGATCTTTACGCTAACCCCGAAATTTGGCCCACTGCTACGGTGAACGGCAATGAGGCTACGATTTTGAAGGAAGGCTCCGGCTTAACAACGAATCAACAGGTAAGATACACATTTGTTTACGAGGTTCAGAATGTTTCCAGTGTTGAGGTTTCCGGTATTGATACACCTGTTGGAAATAAAACACCGGATTATACCGCAACGCTCGGAAATGCAGGCTTATATGAGTTTGCGCCTTACGGCTATGAGCTTGCCGGTTTCTGGTGGTATGACAGCGAGGATAACGCTCTGACGGCAAGTGATAAGTTCGTTAAGGGTGAAACCTACAAGCTGGAAATCAAGCTGGTTCGCAAGATGGACGGTCAACGTGTGCTGACACAGTTCCAAACTCCTGTTTCTGCAACACTTAACGGCAAAGTTGTGGATCCTTCTGATGTTATGGCCAATAGCACAACAGTATATATCTATCAGACTTACCAAGCTGAAGCGGCAGTTCCTTCTGGAGTAAGCGTATCCGGTTTCGTTCAGGCCGACTTCGGCACTGTGAAGCCCTCTGCGGCGCTGTATAGCACCAATGATACGGAGCACACCAATCCGCTGTATACTGCGGATATCGGCTCAGCGGTGAAAAATGGTGACCGCTTCGAATGGGCCTTTACCGTCAGCGATGTGCCCGCCGGCACTTACAATCTGGTCATTACCAAGGATGGTTACAAAAATTCCGTACAGAAAGTCACCGTCAGCAGTGCAAACAAAAACCTGGGAGTTCTCGTATTGCAGGTTTTGGCAAATTCCGTATGGAATGACAATACATGTACAGTCACTATACCGGAAGATTCCTTTGAAAGCGGTGTATCCGTTATGGTCGTCAGTTACGAAAATGGCAAACTGGTGAATGTAGAATACCTCACTGTAAGCGACCCAACTGCCACCCTTACCGGGGATAATGTAAAAGTTTTCTACCTGAAGGATGGCACCTATGTCCCCGTACACAAAGCTGCGGAAATGATAAAACCATAGGAGCAAACAACCCCTCCGGTTTCGCGGAAGCGAAACCACCTGAAGGTGAATTGCCCAAAGGGGCAAGAGAAGCCACCCTGGGGTGCCCCTTCACAGGGGAGGCTCATAAACAACAAGAAAGCCGCCGGAGCGATCCGGCGGCTGTTCTTTTATCATAAATTCAAGTATTCCTGGATAAAATACAATTAAAAATTGTCAAAGTTGAAAAATACAAGGACATTATCACCATTTAACTTTTAAAAACCTTGCTTTTTTAAAAGTTAAATGGTAATATACTACCATATCTATTAAAAAGAGGGGGATTTTATGAAATATAATACTCTCGAAAAGCTTTACTATAAAAACAGAATGCAATTCGAAGAAGAATATTCTGCCCGAAAAAATAATCCCAATTCGGTATCCCTTGGCTTCCATATCAATGACTGGGAAGCTTTCTATTGCATGCCTCCGGAACTCGTATCCACACTGCTGCGAATCTATAAAAAATATGTGGAATTGGGATCACTTTGCGCCAAATTGCCGCCAATGGCATGCGCCTTTTATGAGAGAAAGTGTTTGGTAGACGAAATTGTTATTACAAACGATATCGAAGGAATTTACAGTACCAGAAAGGAAGTTATCGAAGTTCTCAATCAGGATGCAGGCGTACAGAAAAAACAGCGATTTGAAGGATTGATCCATAAATACGCGCTTCTGCTTGATGAATCCCCCTTATCTTACCATGTTGCCATCGAAACCCCTCAGGATATCCGAAACATCTACAACGACATTGTTTTAGACGAAATTGCCCCGAAAGATCGTCCGGATGGAGTAATCTTCAGAAAGGATGCCGCCGAAGTAATTTCCGGAACACAGCAGGTCAAACATATTGGCATCCATCCCGAAGAAAAGATCATAGAATATGTTGAAAAAGTCCTTCAACTGTTCAAGCAAGACGAGATTCCAAAGCTGCTGCAAATAGCGATCCTCCATTATATGATTGGGTACATCCACCCCTTCTATGATGGAAATGGAAGACTAAGCCGCTTTTTAAGCAGTTACCTTCTGAAACAAGAATTCGGGACATTGGTTGCGCTGCGACTGTCCTATACAATAAAAAATCTGAAGCCGCGCTACTATAAAGCTTTTGATGTTTGTAACGAGCCCAAGAACAGGGGTGAACTTACACCCTTCATTGTTTATTTTGTAGATGTCATTGAGCAAAGCATTGATTCCCTTATTGAAAAGCTGAAAAATGGTTTTGATGTGATAACAAGATTGTCTGACCTGCTGCACCAAAAATACGATCATCTCAATACAAAAGAACGTAAAAAAACTTTTGATGTTCTCTGGTTCCTGGTACAGAATGAACTGTTTTCAATCGAGCACTTAGACAGAAACCGTTTATCCTATTTATTGCAAGTTGCACCGCTGACAGCACATAATTATGTTTCTGAACTGATCAGCAAAGGTGTCCCCATCGAAATCCAAAAGGATGGACGTAAAGACACCTACACACTTAATATTGATGCATTATATGACTATCTGCTTGATAATCAATAGTCCCTAAAAAAACCAGCCGTTGGAGAGATCCGGCGGCTGGTTTTTCTTTGGAGCTACTGGCCGGATTCGAACCGGCGACCTATTGATTACGAATCAATTGCTCTACCGACTGAGCCACAGTAGCGTAGTTTCGTGCCGACCAAAGAGGTTCGGCACGTTTTTTATTGTAACACAGGGCACTCTCCCCGTCAAAGACTTTTTGACCCCGTACAAGGCTCTGTTTTTGATTTTGACGGACTTAAACCCGAACTTCAACAAAGTCTTTGGCCACCACATTTCCCGGCGTCACAAGGCAATCTAACGCCAAGGGACGGACACCGGCTTCCACCACTTCCTTTAAAGCATCGGCAAAGGCGGGATGGGTTTTCCGGTTGGCTTCCACATACAAAATGTCCTTCATCTGAATGATGAACACCACATAGGCATCATACCCGGCGTCCATACACGCGGCCCGCTCCCGAAGGTGCTTCAGACCCCGCTCCGTGGGTGCGTCAGGAAAGCGGGCTACATTCTCCTCTTCCAGGGTAACGCCCTTCACTTCCATAAATGCTTTCCGCCCGTCCGCTTCCACGTAAAAATCAAACCGGGAATTCCCGAAGGTGCACTCCGGTTTCAGCAAAGTGATCTCTTGAAACAGGTTTCCCGCCCGGAGCCATTCTCCGAAAATCTTATTGGGTGCCTGGCTGTCCATGTTCACCAGCCGGTCTCCTTTATATACAGAGACCAGATCGTATTTCGTCTTTCGATGAGGAGAGTCAAATTCCTCCACTAAGACCCGGGCACCTTCTTTCAGAAGCTCCCGGCACCGGCCCGTATTTTTCACATGGCAGATCTCCTCTTTTCCGTCGATCTCCACATGGGCAATAAACCGGTTGGGACGGCGAAGAAAGATCCCCTCTTTTATGTTTGAATATCTCATTCTTTCTCCAGTTGTACAGGCAGAACGCCGGTGGCTTCCCGCTCACCGGTCAGGACTTTCAAAGCCCCCTCGCAGGATGCCTGGGTGTATTCGTAAATGCAAAGAGCCGTGCCCGCTCCGGGGATCCGGGAAACATCATAGGGCAGGTCTGCGGCGATGAGGATCAGGTTGGGGTTCCCTTTCAGGAGCGCTTCCGCCAAACGCTTTTGGCCGGGGTTATTCTGTACGCCCGTGGTGACCAAAATCACCTTATCGCAGGTGTCCGCCAAAGAAGTGACCCGGCGAATGTCCGAGTCGTCCGGGTTGCGGCTCACATTCCGGAAATTCCACCCTACCGTATTATATGCCAAGTGGGAGAAGGTATTTTCCAAAGAATCCGCGGCATCCGGATTTACGGGCAAATTGGACCAGGGGGAGACCACAAGGACCAGATCCTCTTCCCTTATGGGAAGCAATCCGTTTTCATCCTTCACCACGGTTACAGCAGCCGCCGCCGTTTCCTTCACGAAGGAAGCGTGGACAGACCAGTCCTCGCTTAAGGCATCGGTGTCGGGTCCGGCATTTTCAAAAAGACCCATGGCAAATTTGTATTCCAGGATCCGTAAAACGGCATCATCGATCCGTTCCATAGGGATCTCACCGGCATCCACCGCTTCTTTCAGCCGCACAAGGCAGGCTTCCTGAGACTGGATCAGGTTTCCGCTGTTGGCACCCCCATGACCCAGGATCAGAATGTCCACGCCGGCGTTGACTGCCGCCACACAGCCATCTTCAAGACCGTAATGTTCGCTGATGGCCGCCATCTGCATACCGTCGCTGACGATGAGGCCGGTAAAGCCCATTTCCTCCCGCAGAAGTCCCTGAAGAATGTCGTCGGACATGGTGGCAGGAACCTCTTCACTCTCCAGTGCCGGAAACAGGATATGGCTGGTCATAATGGCCTCTGCGCCCTGCTCCACCGCAGCCTTAAAGGGGACCAGTTCCACAGCGTCCAGTTCCTCCCGGGTCTTTTCGATCAGAGGCAGGCCGTAGTGAGAGTCCACATCCGTATCACCGTGACCGGGGAAATGTTTTCCGCAGCCTATGACGCCGCCGCTCTTTAAGCCGGCGATCATGGCGCTGCCGAAAGCCGCCGCCACTGCAGGATCGTCGGAATAGGACCGGGTACCGATCACCGGATTATCCGGGTTGCTGTTCACATCCAAAACCGGGGCAAAGTTAAAGTTAATGCCGAAAGCCCGAAGCTCTTTGGCCATATAGACCCCAAGCTGATAGGCGTTGATGGAGTCTCCGGAAGCCGCCACGGTCATGCCGGAGGGGAAAAATGTGGCATCCTCCCCCAAACGGATCCGGGACACGATGCCCCCTTCCTGATCGATGCCGATAAAGGCCGGAACCATCCCCACAGCCTCCTGGATCTCTTTGTTCAAAGCGATCAGCTGGACCCGGTCTTCAATATTTTTTGCAAACAGAATGATGTTTCCCACCTTGCGGTTTTGAATAAATGCCAGGGTCCCTTCGTCAAGGGAAGTCCCATCTATGCCCACAAAGACCATTTGACCAAGCTTCTCCTCAAGGGACAAGGAGGCCAAAAGCCGTTCCATTTCCGATACTTCAGGGGCAGGCTCCCCGGGATCCCCGGCAGGTTCCGAAACCTCCGGTTCCGGCGCAGGCGCAGGCGCTTCCGGCCCGGCGCCGCAGCCACCAAAGGCCAGGGCAAAAATCAAAAGAAAGGCGATCCATACTGTTTTCTTTTTCATAAAACCTCCATATTGGCCGGCAAAGAGCCGGAGTATGCAGGAAACTCTTTTTTCTTTGACTCCATAGTAACATAAAAAGTTACTTCATGGGATAAAAATCATTTTCCACTGCCCCCGGGAACCCATTTATGATATGATATTGCTATGAAAGATATCGCACGCAAACCACGGAAAGGGAGACCCAGATGCTGAACCTGTACTTCGGACGGGACAACTTAAACAAAGACCAGTTCCTTTTTGACACCATCGAAAACCAACTGGAAGCTTTGCCGAAAAGCACTTATCGAAAAATCTTTCTGCTGGTGCCGGATCAGTTTACGCTTCAGGCCGAGCGGAATGCGTTTGCGTGCCTGAAGACCGATGGATTTATGGATCTGGAGATCCTGTCCATGACACGGTTGGCCTCCCGGGTCTTAGAGGAAGAAGGGGGCGCAGGCCATCGGGTCCACATCGGGAAGTACGGCCGCCATATGCTCCTGTCCCGGATCTTATCCAGGATGGGTCCGGAACTGGAAGTGTTCCGGGGGCTGGAAAACACCTCTTCCTTTATTGAAATGGCCAACAACTTCATCTCCCAGATGAAGCAGTTTGATATGACGCCGGAGGCCCTTTCCGTCATTATGGAAGATCTTCCGGAAGACAGTTTCTTACGAAGAAAACTGGGAGATATTCATAAGATCTATACCCTCTACAATGAGGAGCTGAAAGGGAAATATACGGACAGCGAAGACTATTTGGACCTGTGCATTTCGAAGATCAAAGAATCCTCCCTCGTAAAGGGCGGGCTGTTTTGGATCAGCGGATTCCACTCTTTTATGCCCAAATCCCTGCGGATCATCGAGGGGCTTTTGGAGAAAAGCCGTGGGGTCAATATCCTGCTCACAGGCTCTTCCGCTGCCGATGCCGTAAGGGAAGGTGACCTCTTCAAAATCACAGGTCAGGTCATGCATATTTTCGGGAAGATGGCCGAAGAAAAAGGCATCCCCTGGAACAAGGTCCCGATTCCGGAAACCTATGAGATCCGGGACCGGGCGAAGGCCATTTCCCACGTGGAAAAGGAGCTTTTTGCGTGGCCGTATAAGAGTTTCGCAACCCCTCAGTCAGCTGACGCTGACAGCTCCCCGAAGATCCGGCTTTGTCAGGCGGGGACGTTTTACGGGGAGGCGGAAACGGCCGCCGCTGCCATTGTCAGTTTGGTTCGGGACAAGGGGTTCCGCTACCGGGAGATCGGGGTCATCTGCAACGACATGACCGACCGGGGACCGATCCTGAAAAGGATCTTCGACAGTTGGGAGATCCCCTCCTTTATGGACCAAACCCGCAAGATCCTGCACCACCCTGCCGTATCCTATATCCTCGCACTCTTCGACACCCTTGCGGATGGGTGGACCTATGACAACCTGTTCCGCATGGTAAAAACCGGCTTCACCCCTCTGTCCCAGGAAGAAGGAGACCGACTGGGCAACTATGCCCTGCAGTACCGGATCCGGGGAAATGGATGGAAAAAAGACTTCCGGTACGGGAAAACGGAACTCGGCGAAGATGGTCTGAAGGAGATCAACGAACTCCGGGAACGGCTTGCTGCCCCCCTTGGAGAGTTCGATAAAGAATTCAAAGCCCAGCGCACGGTCCGGGGAAAGACCGAGGCCCTTTACCTTTATCTCCGGGACCAGGTCCGTATGCCGGAAGCCTTAAAAGCGCTGATGGAAAAACTGGAAGACAATCAGCAGCCGGAACTGGCGGAAGAAACAGCCCAGATCTGGAATGTATTGATCGACCTGATGGATCAGTTAACGGAGATCCTGGGAGATGACCGGATCAGCAGCGAAGCCTACGGCGAACTTCTGCGTACGGGCCTTGATGCCGCGGAAATTGGCATCCTCCCCTCTACCTCTGATCAACTCACCATCGGTACCATGCAGCGTACCCGAACCGGTCAGCTGCGGGCACTGTTTGTAGTAGGTGCCAATGACGGGATCCTTCCCGCCTCCCAAAGCAGCGAGGACTTGCTCAACGAGGACGAAAAGAAGCTTTTGGAGGACAGGGGGACCCATCTGTGCAAGAACGATTCCCTTCGTTTTATGGAAGAAAAACTGGCTCTGTACAAGGCCTTTTCCGCCCCTACGGACTTCCTTTGGGTAGGATATTCCTGTTCGGATCTGGAGGGAAAAGAAGCCAAGCCCTCCATGATTTTCGATAAACTGCGAAAGATCTTCCCGGATGTGATCCCGGAAAAAGATATTCTGAACCACCCCGATGACCTGTGCCGGATCGGAGCACCGGAGAGCAGCCTGCTTCATTTGGCAGCAGCCCTCAGACAAAGCCATGCCACGGGAGAACCTCTCTCTGAAGAATGGATGGCCGCCTGGAATTGGCACAAAGAACATCAGCCGGAAAAGCTGGCTCCCCTGACAGAAGGGCTCTCCTTCCGGGGACGGAGAGAAAGCTTATCCGGAGATCTGGCGGAAGCCCTGTATAAGGGCGGCGCCGACAGCCTTTCCGTAAGCCCTTCCCGGCTGGAAAAATTCTCCCGCTGTCCCTTCTCGCACCTGATCCTTTACGGTCTCAAACCCCAGGAACTTCGGGTCTTTGAAGCCTCCGGAAGAGAGGTAGGCGACCTTTACCACGAGTGCCTGATGACCCTTTCCAAGGAACTTTCTCTTCCCGGTGTGGACATTACCGACCCCGAATCTCCCTGGATGACCTTAAGCCAGGAAGGATGCAAAGAACGGGTGGGAAAAATCCTGCGGGAACTGGCCTCCGAATACAAAGAGGGCATGTTCCTTTCCGGAAAGGAAGAAGAATACCGCCTCAAGCGCATGGAGGATGTGTGCAGCAAAGTAGCGTGGAATCTGGTTCATCAAATCCGCCAGGGGGAGATCAAAAAGCTCTTCCTGGAACATCCCTTCGGCTTTGGCTCCTTCGGATTCCCCTCCGTGGATATTCCCGTAGGCGACAAGGTGGTTTCTCTCCGGGGGAAAATCGACCGGGTGGACTTGCTGCCGGGCAACTATGTAAAGATCATCGACTACAAATCCGGCCAGGAAGCCTTTAACCTGGAAGAAGTCAAGGGCGGCTGGCGGCTGCAGCTGATGCTGTATCTGCGGGCGGCCATGGATGGACTGGAAAAGGAACAAAAGAGCAAGGAAGAACCCATCGGTCCCGCCGGAGTCTTCTACTTCTCCGTCAAAGAGCCCATGGTGGACAAAAGTGACGATGCCGAAGATCCCACAAAGGAAGATATGGAAAAAGAAGTCCGCAAAAACTTCAAGCTGGATGGGGTCCTGTTGGATTCCCCGGGAGTCATCCACTCCATCGCCGGGGACTTTTCGGGATACTCTCCCATCTTACCCATCCAAAAGAACAAGGATGGCGAAGTCAAAGGAACCAAGCGCAGCGAAAAAGTCCTTCTCAGTGACCAGGAATTCCGGGAACTGCAGGAGACCGTGGACGAGATCACAAAGGATTTGGTCCACCAGCTCATGGGCGGCGTGATCCGGCCAAGACCCAAACAAACAAAGGCCGGCAATGCCTGCCGCTTCTGTCAATACAAGAGCATTTGCCTTTTCGACACCGCCTTTTCCGGCTGCCGCTACGAAAGAATTTAAAAGAGATGTCCTTTCAGAGGGCGGACACCTATATGACAATTAACACATCCCGGCCACCATCTTCCCGAAGATCGGGAGAGGTCCTCGGCCCGGGAATCATGAGGCATCTCTCGCCAACCTTGGAGTCCATCGAGAACTCGCAGCAGCACAGACCCCTTGGCGCCCCCGCCTGCGGGGGAGCTGTCATCGCAAAGCGATGACTGAGGGGGAAGACAGTGCTCCTGCTCAAACACCTCGATGCAGACTTAGCCAAGCTTGCTGCTCGAGAAATCCTCAATATTCCGAGCGAGCCTGCGGATCCCGACTTAGGAAAGCGGTGTCCGGATGCGGGCAGTAAAAAGAAAAAAGCACGGTGTAAAGTCTTTCGACCAGGCATCGTGCTTTTCGTATTTAAATTTCAATTTTTAGAGGTGCTGCCTTACGGACACCAGGGGAAAGAGCATCTTTTTTTAGTTCTCAATGCCGGTCCGCGCCATGACGCCGGCGTTGTAGTAATGTTTGATCTCTTTCATCTCCGTGACTAAATCTGCCCGGTCCAGGATCTCCTGCGGAGCGTACCGTCCGGTGAGGATCACTTCCGTTTTTTCCGGTTTTTTGTCCAGCACTGCCAACACATCCGCAGGTTCTACCAGATGGAAGAACAGGGAGGTGTTGATCTCGTCAAACACCACCATATCGTATTCACCGGAAACAAGGACCTCTTCCATACGGGCCAGCCCCTTCCGGGCCATTTCCATGTCCTTTTCCGAGGGCTTTCCGTGAACGAATTCCACATCACCGAATTGCTCCATCTCCAGCTGGCCGCAGAAGATCTCCTTGGCCTTCAATTCGCTGTAGTCCTGCCCTTTCATAAACTGGCCGAAGAACACCCGGTTCCCGGCACAGAGGCAGCGCAGAGAGATCCCAAGGGCCGCAGTGGTCTTACCCTTTCCGTTTCCCGTATATACCTGGATATATCCTTTTTCCATAGAAAATCTCCTTATTTTCGCATTTGCAAATATCGCTCCGCAGCCTTTTCCGCAAGGCGGACACCGTCCACGGCAGCGGACATGATCCCGCCGGCATAACCGGCACCTTCCCCGCCGGGGTACAAACCACCGATAGAAGAAAGGCAGCTCTCCCGATCCCGAAGAAGGCGAACAGGAGAAGAGCTGCGGCTTTCAATGGCCGTCAAAATGGCATCCGGATGGTCAAATCCCTTAAGCTTTCGGCCAAGGACCGGCAAAGCATACCGAAGGGATTCGGTAATAAAATCCGGAAGGCATTTTGCAATATCCGTCCAAGCCACCCCGGGACGATAGGTGGGGGAAAGTCCTTCACCGGAGGCTTTTTCGCCTCCCAGAAACTCCCCTACCCTTTGGGCCGGAGCCTTATAGTCACCGCCTCCCGCCAGGAAGGCCAATCTTTCGTATTTTTCCTGAAGTTCCACACCGGCGAGAGGATGCTCACCCGGAAAATCAGACACCCGAACATCGACTAAAAGGGCGCTGTTGGCATTCTCCCCATCCCGGGCCCGATAGCTCATGCCGTTGGTGACCACGCCGCCCTCCTGGGAAGCCGCCGCTACCACATGGCCGCCGGGACACATGCAGAAAGTGTACACACCCCGGTCTTCGGGAGTACGACAGGAAAGCTGATAGTCCGCAGGGCCGGTCAGTTCCCCGCCGGAAGGCCCGTATTGGGCCATTGTAACGACTTTTTGGGGATGTTCGATCCGCACACCCATGGAAAAGGGTTTTGCTTCCATTTTCAGTCCGGACTGAGAAAGCATCCGGAAAGTATCCCGGGCACTGTGGCCGATGGCTAAGATCACCGTATCCGTTTCCAATGTTTCTTCTTCATGGATCCGGACTCCGGTAATATGCCCGCTTTTCGGATCCGTTACAAGGCCGGTAAGCCGGGCGGAAAAACGAACTTCGCCGCCTAAGGCACGAACCTTTTCCCGGATCCCGGTAACCATGGTCCGAAGCACATCCGTCCCGATATGGGCCTTTTGTTTATAAGCAATATCCGCAGGGGCTCCTGCGGCGATCATTTCCGCAATGACTTTGGAGATCCGGGGATCCCGGATACGGGTGGTCAGCTTCCCGTCAGAAAAGGTTCCGGCACCGCCTTCCCCAAACTGCACATTGGACTCCGGATCCAAAATCCCTTCCGTCCAAAAGCGTTCCACATCCACGATCCGATCTTCCACCGCCCGGCCCCGTTCAAGAACCACAGGCCGAAGACCGGCTTCCGCCAGGATCAGAGCCGCAAACATACCGCAGGGCCCAAATCCTACGACTACAGGACGAGGACCTTCCGGAGAAAATCCCCTTTCCCGGATCTTCTCACAAAAATCATAGGGGGCCGGCGGAGAATAAGGCTCCAGCCGGAGTTTTCCCTTTTTCCGAAGAAGGGTCTCTTCCTGAGCGGGATCGCCCAGGGCAAAGGCCAGTGTGTAGGTCCTCTTCAGATCATTTTTGTCTCGGGCGTCGAGGGATTCCCGAAGGATCTTCCACTCCTTTACGGAGCCTTGTCGAAGTCCCAGTTTCCGGCAAAGAGCCGCCTCCAGGGCATCCTCTTTTTGATCAATATCTATTTTTAATTCATGAATTTGCAGCATAATGTTTCCTTATCGGGCAGCAGCTCGTCCGGCCGCGATCCCGGAGGCAAAGGCCCACTGGAGATTATATCCGCCGCAGGGGCCGTCCACATCCAAAACCTCACCGGCAAAATACAGCCCTTTCTGCAGTTTGGATTCCAATGTAACAGGGTCTATCTGCTCCGTGTTTACGCCGCCGGCAGAAACCTGAGCCTCTTTCCACCCCAGGGTTCCGGTAACGGGAAAATCCAGATCCTTCAGCAAAGCGCAAAGATCCCGAACCTCACAGGATGTCAAACTTCCCGCAAGGCGGCTTCCGTCCATGCCCCAGCGATGGAAACAGTAGTCACTCAGCTTTTCCGGCAGCAGGCCATGGAGCAAAACTTCACAGGGCCGGAAGGCCAAAGTGCTGCAAAGTTCCCAAAGCCGAAGGTTCAATTCCTCATCCGTAAAGTCCGGGAAAACATCCAGCCGTAAGGCATATTCCCCGGCAGCAGCAGCTTCTCTCTCCACGAAACGGCTTACATCAAAGCAGCAGATCCCGGAAAGAAGATCCTTTCCAAACTGGATCTCTCCCTGGGATTTTGCGACCTCTTCCCCTTTGCGAAGAAGGGCCACCTTTCCCCGGACCCGAACGCCTTTCAGTTCGGAGATGCCCTGGGATGTCATAGCCACCAATGCAGGATGGGGAGGTACAAGGGTATGGCCAAAGCTCTTTGCAAAGCCATAACCGTCCCCGTCGGAACCGAATTGCATTCCGGCTCTGCCCCCGGAGGCAATGATCAGCTTTTTCGCCCAAAGTTCCTCTCCATCGGATAGGGTCAAACGGAAGCCCTCCCCTTCGTAGGAAGCCGAAACCACGGAGGTTTCCAGGAGGAATTCCACATGCCGATGTGCAGCATTTTCCACCAAAACCTTTCGCAGAGAAGCAGCCTGGCCCGACAAAGGATAAACCCTCCCGCCCTCTTCTTCTCTCGCCCAAAGGCCTAAGCTTTCAAAGAAAGCGACGATATGCCGGGGCGAAAAACGCTCTAAAATGCCCCGGGCAAAGGTGGGGGCATTGCTGTGAAAGTCTTTCCACGAACAAAGCCGGTTGGAAAAATTGCACCTGCCATTACCAGTGGCAAGGAGCTTCCGCCCGGCTTCCTGATTTTTTTCAACAACAAGTACAGACCCGGAAAGGCCTCTCTTTTCTCTTTCGTCTGCAGCTGCAATGGCAGCGGCCAGCCCGGAGGCACCGCCGCCGATAATGGCGATCTCCACAGGACCGTTGCTTTTCACTTCTTTACCGCCTTTCAATGGGACTCTTCCCGGCACTTGTTCTTTTTCTTTTCCGCTTTTTCCAGCTGACGCTTGCTCTTGTGGGTACCGCTGTACTTAACACCCGTAATATCCATCAGGAATACGAATAAGGGCACACCGATCAAAAGACCCCATACGCCAAGGTAGTGTTCCCCTACGATCAGAATGATGAATACAAAGCAAACCGGAAGTTCCACCCGGGAAGACATGAGCTTCGGGTTCAAAACATAGGCTTCAATGGCATGCAGGATGGCGATCATAATGAGGACCGCAATCACGAGCATGATGCCGCCGGTGGTAAAACCGATAACGCAAAGGGGGATCAGAGAAATGATAACCCCTGCCACAGGGATCAGGCCCAGGCAGAAGATCATTACACCCAGCGCAGGGATATTGGGGAAGCCCATAATGCCCAGCATCAGCATGGACAGCAAGCTATTGATAAAGGCGATAAGGACCTGTACTTTCATGACCTTGCCGAAAGTACGAACAAAACTCTGACCGAAAGTCAGCAGGTAATTATAGATAAATCCAATCTTGCTTTCTGCGGCCCGTGCGCCAAAACGCTTGATTTTCTCCCGTTCCAAAAGGATGAAGAAGCTCAGGATCGTGGAGATAAAGAGGTTGATCCCCATGGTGCCGATTTTCGCAGCAACCGTTGCGAGCCCCTTTGTGAGCTTTGATTCCAGCCCACTGAAGTCAAAGCGGGTGATCCATCCGTAAGCTTCGGGCGGAAGAACATTCTCCAGAGCTTTAATATCGAAGCCTGTGACCATCTGCACGATGGAGCCGATCTGTCCGGCCAAATGGGGTACGGCCTTGACCAATACAAAGGCGATAGCGCCAAGAACCACTACATATAAAACAGCGATCAGCAGTCCTTCCGGAATGCGGCGGGGACAGATCTTCGCCCAGCCGATCTGACATACTCTGGCCAAATGGTAAAAGACGAAGGCCATGATGAAAGTGATCAGGGCCACATCCAGCATGTACCAAATCATGATCAAAAGGACCACGACCACAAGAAAGGCGATGACTTTCTTCCAGGGGAAGCCATTTTCCAGGTTATGATGATCACTCATTTTTCGGCTCCTCCTTTCTTCCGTTTCCTTGTACGCCCATGATCATAATGTTAATGCCGTGAAGGGCAATAAAGCTGCCCACATAAAGAACCATCTCCATGCCGCTGGCGGCTAAATCAAAGAGCCCCTGAATACCGGCAATGATGCAGAGCACACCCACGGCCAGGGTTACATACCAGGTGCGGATCTTAAGCTTTACCAAAGGAAGGGACGCTGTGCAGCGCAAAGCACCCATAAACAGGATCCACATGGAGAAGAACATCAGGATCATATCGTCCATGTACAGCAGATCCTGGATGACAAGAAGTCCCGAAATAACAAGCAGGATCCCTTCCGCCAGCCGAAGAGCCGAAACGCTTTCCTTTTTTCTTTTTAAAACGAAATCCAACAGCGCATTGATCCCGCCCAGGATCATGACCAAACCGATGGGGAAGGCAATGGCAAGGAAATTCAATCCGGGGTGAGAAAAACACCAAACGCCGGAGAGAATAAAAAGTGCGCCGATGACTACTGTAAAAATACGCATAAAACTTCTCCGTTTAAATCCCAATTTCCTTTTTACAAAACTGCTGTTTTATGAAAAAATAGCAGGAACTACCTTTTATTATAACTTTTTCTCGCCTGCCTCGTCAACCGAAAAGGGGGCTTTCCGGATTAAGACAATATAAAGAAGCGGAAAAAATATCGTCTTTTGACGATTTTCAGTATATAATGTAGGTATTGGATACAGGAGGTATCATTGTGAGTAAAAAAGTAATGGTCTGCGTGACCCCGCAAAAGTCCTGCGACAGACTCATTGAACAGGGATACAATTTATGCACCGAAAAAAAGGATGCCCTTTTCATCATCCATGTGGCCGACTACGATTTTAAGTTTGAGGAACACACAGAGGAAGGGGAAGCCCTGGATTACCTTTATGAGCAAGCCTTTGCCCATAGAGCCAACCTTACGGTGGTGCGGTCCAACGATCTGCTCGGAACGTTGGTCAATCTGGTTCGGAAAAATAAGGCTACGCACATCGTTGTAGGCGCATCGGGAAATCCGGATGACGAGCACAACATGGTATTGAAACTGAAGGCCAAGGTCTGGGATCAGGCAGAATTCGTAGTGGTTCCGGCCCTTTCCTGATCCTCACAATATAAAAAAGCATATAAAAATCCCCCGGATAAATCTGATATGTACCCAGTTTCCTGGACACATTGAGAACGAATCAAGCACACATGGATGCTTCCCTGTATTTAACAGGGGGCATCCATTTTGTTTTTCTTTGGATCCGTTCATTGTTGTAATAACTTATA
>SVCV01000029.1 GCA_015058185.1 Clostridiales bacterium
TTTCAAGCCCTCGAAAGCCACAAAAAATGAAAGAGAAAGAGACCCGGTTCCGTATGCTAAAGGGGGACGAAAACATATTTGATGGAGCCTCTTTCTCCAAAGATAATATTGACG
This sequence comes from Clostridiales bacterium, assembly GCA_015058185.1. Lineage (GTDB taxonomy): Bacteria > Bacillota > Clostridia > Peptostreptococcales > Anaerovoracaceae > SIG263. Next base: position 115 of record SVCV01000029.1, read on the forward strand.
GGAATCCTTCTGAATATACCCGGTCCGAAAAACGCAAAATAGGTGAAAAAATTACATCCATCGGCAAAGGAACAGCGCCCCGTAAATCCCCGCCGCGTACCCGATCATGCCAGCTGCAAAGGAATGACGCATCCGCTTCACTGCCGTCACACCGAAATACAGGGCCAAAACATAGAAGACGGTCTCACAGCTGCCCACCATAACAGAAGCAGCCCGCCCTACAAAACTGTCTGCACCGCAGGCCTCCATGACTTCCGATACCAGGACAAGAGAACCGCTGCCGGAGACCGGCCGAAGAAGGATCAGGGGAAACAGTTCTCTGGGAATGCCTAAAAACTCAAATGCCGGCCCAAGAAGTCCTTCGAGAAATTCCATGGCACCGGAGACCGAAAGGGCTTCAATGGCAACGAAGATGGCCAGGATAAAAGGCAAAATATCCACCGCAGTCCGCAGCCCATCCTTGGCTCCTGCCACGAATTGGTCATAAACCGGCGCCTTTCGAAGCAATCCGTACACGATAACGATGGTAAAGATCCCAGGAATAAAAAGCAGCGAAATGGAGCTGAGGATCGCCGTCATACGAAGGACCTTCTTTCAAAGAATTTGCACACAGCGATGGAGACCGCCATGGAGAAAAGTCCGGCCAGAATGGAAGGAATAATAATGCTTCCGGGGTCAGCCGAGCCCGCATCGCTGCGCAGCTGGATCACGGAGATGGGAACCAGCTGCAGCATGGACATGTTCACCGCAAGAAACATGCACATTTCGTTGCTGGCCAAAGGACTTCCGCCATTTTCTTCATCCAGAAGCTTCATGGCTTTCAAGGAAAAAACTGTGGCACTGTTCCCAGCACCAAACAGATTTGCCGTAAAGCTCATAAGCATCATGGCCAGGGTATCTTTGTTCTTCTCCCGGGGAAAAAGGAATCCCATGAGAGGCCGTACAAGGGCGGAAGCTTTATCCATAAGTCCCGACTCCTTCGCCACATTCATGATCCCGCTCCAGGCCGCCATGATCCCTGCCAGAGACAAGATAAAATAGACTGCTTCTGTGCAGCTGGAAAGAAGCCCTTCGCTGAAGGCATCCAGATTGCCTCGAACCCCCGCAAAAACAATTCCGAGAAGGAGCATTCCGCCCCATATCCAGTTCATCAAAACCCATTCCTCCCCTTATTAAAATACACAATCCTGATTGCATTTTTTTATGGGCAATATATGAATTTATTTTAAAAATATGTTGATATTTCTGACAAATTAGGGCATAATAATAACAATATCTGTAAAAAACAGGGCTGAAACAGCCTTCGTTTTTTGTTTGCTGCTTAAGGACTTACACCGTGTAAGCCTGAAGATAAAGGAGCGTGATTACAAGTGGAAGCAGCCATTACTTTTACCTTAGGTGATTTAGGTAAATTTTTGATCGGTTTAGCACTGCTCGTATTGATCATCTACTGCATCGTCCTTGTAAGCAAACTGATCCCTGCAGTGAAAAAACTGCATAAGGTATTAGATGATGCGCAGACGATCACATCCATCGCATCAGAAGGCGTACAGACTGCAAAGGACATTGTAGGAGATGTATCCACCTCCGTCAGCACGATTTCCGGAATCTTAAAGGGAAATCAAAGTGTACTGGCAGCACTGACCAATATCGTGAATGCTGTTACCTCTCTGACCGGCCTGGTCAAGAAAAGCAAACAGCAGATGGACGGCAAAAACTAAGACAAAGACACACCTGAGCTGCGGTAAGCCTGCAGCTCGTAAAAAAAAGGGGCCTTTGCCAAACCAAGGGGGAATGTGAAATGAAAGCAACTGGTACTGTAAGAAAAGTCGACAACCTGGGACGTATCGTTCTGCCCATTGAGCTCCGTAAAACAAGAGATATCGCAGTCGGCGATTCTTTGGAAATTTATGTAGACGGCGAATTTATTCTGCTCAAGAAATACGAACCTGCCTGTGTATTCTGCGGCAACGCAAAGGATGTACAGGACATCCACGGCAAAAAGATCTGCAGCAATTGTATCAAAGAGATCAACAATCTGTAAGATCAACGATTCTGAAATGAACGAGAGACGGTATGCGCAGGTATACCGTTTTTCTATATGAGGAAAGGAGTTTAAACAATGGAAAATTTTCTGAAAGACATGCCCGCCCCCGGAGAACTGCTCTCCATGGCGATCCAGGCGGTTTTGGTTTTGGCCATCGGTTTCATTATTATGAAGCTGCTGCTGAAGGTGCTGAAAGAAGGGCTGAAAAGAAGCAAGCTGGACGAATCCTTACATAGCTTTATCATCACGTGTGCCAAGGTCTTTATGTGGATCCTGATCATCATCACGATCCTGGGGGCTTTGGATGTTCCCATCGCCACCTTCGTAGCCGTGCTGGGCGCTGCCGGTGCCGCCATCGCTTTGGCCCTGAAAGACAGCTTAGGCAATGTGGCCGGCGGGGTTCTGATCCTGGGACACGCACCCTTAAAAAGGTGACTGCATCGACGACGGAAACGTTCTCGGCAATGTAGAAAATGTAGGACTGTTCTACACCACCTTAAGAACCCTGGACAACACCATCATCACCATCCCCAACGGACAGCTGGCCAATGACACCGTAAAGAACTACTCCAAGGAACCCCTCCGAAGAGTGGATTGCAACTTCGGAGTCAGCTACAACGCGGATCTTCTCAAAGCAAAGGCAATCCTTCAGGAAGTTGCCGAAAAGAATCCTCTGGTGCTGAAAGATCCTGCTGTTTATGTAGGCGTAGAAGAACACGGTGAAAGTGCAGTCGTCTTCCATGTAAGAAGCTGGACCAACACCGAAAACTATTGGACTGTTATGGACCAGATCAAAGAAGCTGCAAAGCTGGCTCTGGATGCAGAGGGCATCTCCATCCCCTTCCCCCAGGTGGATGTACATATTCAGAAATAATGAAAAAACCGTTCCCAATGGGAACGGTTTTTATTTTCTAAAACTCTCTTATGACCCGACGGAATTTGCCGGAGGCGGAGGGAGGGATCTCATCCATCACCTCGATACGAACCCGGGTACCGGGCATTTTCTTTTCGGTGTGAGAAGCAAAGGAGACCTGATCTGCACGCTTTTCTTCTTCCGTGCCGACCTGGACCAGCTTGATCACTACCTCTTCCGGGGATTTCTGAACTACCTGGAATTGCCTTACCGTGCTCAGATCCCTGGAGGCGATCCCGAAGGTGCTGCCATGAACAAAGGCACCATCTGTGCGGATCAAAACCGAATCCTCTCTTCCGTCTAAGCTTTCCAGCAGCGGAAGTGCCCGGCCGCAAACACAGCGGTCTGTGGCAATAGCTCCAAGATCCCCTAGGCGCCAGCGAAGGCGAGGCATGGAGAAGTTGTTCAGGTCCGTAACCACCAATGCACCTCTGGTGCCGGGAGGTACGGGCTCTCCGGTCTCCAGATCCACTACTTCCACATAAACGTTTTCTGCGGAAATATGCATTCCTCCATCGGGGCACTGGTAGGCAATGATGCCGGCATCTCTGGCTCCATACTCGTTTACTACCGGAGCGCAGAAAGAACTTTCGATGACAGGGATCCACTCTTCCTGCAAGGTCTCTGCAGTGGACACCACGGCTTTAATGCCGCAGCGAAGGCGAAGTCCCTTCTCCTGAAGCAGCTGTGCCATGGTATACAAAGCGGAAGCGTAACCATACAGATATTCCGGTTTGAATTTCTGTATGGCCCGGGCTAAATCACCAGCTTTCTCCGGATCCAGATCGTGAGCGGAAAACAGGATCCGATTCTTCAAAAAGCGCTCTTTCAGCTGGTATTTCTTTTCCTGCACCTTACCCGTTTCTCTGGGGTTCCCCCAAAGCATAATGGAAGGGCTTCCGGGGGTGATGCCCCACCAGGAAAGGCCTCTCCAGCGAGCGGCTTCATAATACTCTACCGCATGGCGATCCATGTAAAAGGTTACCGGTTCCCCGGTGGATCCGCCGGTTTTGTTGGGGATCAGCTCCCCGGGATCCTTTCCGTCAGCCAGCCAGTTCATGGAATTTTCCTGGAACTCTCTCTTGCGAAGAATGGGGAACTTCTTTATCGCCTCAAAGGGATCCGCCTGGATCTCCGGGATCAGGTGCTGAAGATCCTTATAGGCAGGAACCTGATGAACGCAATACAAAAGCAGTTCACCCAGCTTTTCGCGCTGGAGCGTTTCCATGTGAGCGGGCCGCATGCCCTGAGAGCTTTGCAGCTCCCGAAGGTCATCCCGAATATGATTGCCTTTCATAGTTTCCATAGCAGGGAAAAGCAATTTTTCAATTAAAATTTTATTCGCATTCATAACCCTCAATATATATCAATTTCCGATAAAAATCAAGGATGATGCAATGCAATAAAACAGGCCCAACGGAGAAATCTCCATTGGGCCTGTTGTTTTTGTATATTGCCTACTTCTTTCCGGGCTTGGGAAGTCTTGCACCGATCATGTTCATGAGATTGTCGGTGATCTTCACAGGATCTGTCATGGCAGCATCGCCTACAGCTACCAGGCACTTCTTTGCAGGAGCCTGACCGCCGATGGCTTCCCCAAGCTCTGCATCTCTGTACCATGCTAACTTTTCGATCATTTCATCTGCGATATCAAAGGTTTCCTCCCAGGGAAGCTCTACTTCGAATACATGGGCTAATTCTGCACCCAGCTCCCAGTTAGAGAAAACAACATCTTCGTAGATGGCCTGATTTACTGCCTGTACACGGCCTTCGGTATTGGTGAAGGTACCATCGGTAGCGGCAAATCCGGTACCGGGCAGGATCACATCGGCCTTTTCAGCAGTGGCAGTCATGTGGGTGTCGGAAACCATGAGGAAGTCCAGTCCGGACAGGTCTGCATCGGGATCTTCGCCGAAGATCATGAGAGCCTTCACACCTTCCAAAGCTTCTGCACCGGCGGTAATGCCCAGGTTTACAAGTCCCTGGCTGTTGTTCTTGGCCTTGATCTGCAAAATACCATCTCTGGGACTGCCAATGTGGCCGGAAAGAACCGCCAGGTCTGCAATGAGGGTCGCAGCCTCTACGGTCACGACATTCTGCTGATATACCAACATAGCCTTCTTTGCATTGGCATAGATCTCAGCAATTTCCTTGCCCATTTCACAGGCTTCGAAGCCTTCAAAGCTTGCCTTGAATTCTTCAAATCCTTCCACGGCAGGAGCCTTGCCCATATCCAGCAGAGCCTTGGCCATGCACTTGAGGAACTTGGTTTCATTGTCGACCTTAACGACCTTCCAGGCGAAGTCAGCCAGGAATTTGTCGCTCATTCCTTCGGGAACGACCAAAATGACCTTGACGCCTGCCTGTGCGGCCTGACGAAGCTTCAGCCGCAGAACGGGATTTCGGGACACATCGTAAGCAAAGACGATGGCAACTTCGGTGGCCAGCAATTCGTCCATGGTATTGGGAGAAACATCCACGCCGAGAACGGGTTTAAGACCGCTCTGACGATTGTTGAAGCAGAAGGTCTTTGCACCGATGACATCGGCAAACTTCTTCAGGGCGTAAGCTTCTTCGTTGGTGTAACGATCGGAGATGGCAATGGCTACTGCATCCTTGCCGTACTTGGCGGCAGCGATCTGAACCTTCTTGGCAGCCAATACCAAAGCTTCGTGATAATCGGTTTCTTCGAAACGGCCCTCTTCCTTGATCAGAGGTTCGGTGATCTTTCCTTCCAGTACAGCACAGTCGAAGCCGAACTTACCCTTACCGCAGATGAGACCCTTGTTTACAGCGCCTTCCTTGTCAGGCACTGCGCGGATCAGCATATCGCCGTAGGTTTCCAGTTCCAGACTGCAGCCGATGGAGCAGTAGGAGCAAGTGGTGATGGTCTTTTCGGTTTCCAGAGGTACGGACTTCTGAATGGTGAGACGTTCGCCCAAAGCACCGGTGGGACATACGCTGACGCACTGTCCGCAGGACATGCAGCCGGCTTCCACCAGAGGCAGTTCCAGAGCGGGCTTCACAACGGTATCGAAACCTCTGTTGACCAGGCCCAGGACACCCATGCCCATGACCTGATCGCAGACTCTTACGCAAAGACCGCAGAGAATGCACTTGTTGGGATCTCTTACGATGAAGGGATGATCGTCTTCAAATTCGACCTTATTCACTTCACCGGCAAAGCGATCGGGCTTTACTTTATATTCATTTGCAAGGTCAATGAGCTTGCATTCGAAATAGTCGTGGCAGCCACATTCCAGGCAGCGCTGTGCATCGCAAACCGCCTGCTCTTCGTCGTAGCCGAAAACAACTTCCGTGAAATTACCCTTTCTTTCGTCCGCTTCCAGCTGATCCATTACAGGACGGCACTGGCGTTCCCGATCCTCGAAGGTCTTTTCGGTAATATCGGTGCGCTGTACGGTGTAGGGCTTTTCGTACTTGATCTTTTCACCAAAGAGGTAAGCATCCACGATTTCGGTGACCTTCTTGGCATCCGCAATGGCTTCTACCGCAATGGAGATCTTGTCGTTGCCGCAGTCACCGCCGGCGAATACGCCTTCCAGACTGGTCATGAAGGTATCCTTGTCATAAACGATACCCTTCTTCCGGGTCAGATCCAGGCCCTCGAAGCCTGCTGCGTTAACGGCCTGACCGATGGCCAGGATAACCGTATCTACATCAATGGTTTCGGTCTTTCCTTCTACAGGCTTGGGAGCACGACGGCCGGAAGCATCCGGTTCGCCCAGTTCCATGATCTGCAGCTTCATCTGCTTTACATGGCCCTTTTCGTCCTTGATGATTTCAATGGGGTTGGTCAGATTCTTGAAGATCACGCCTTCTTCATCTGCTTCCACGATTTCGATCTGGTCAGCAGGCATTTCGTCCTTGGTACGACGATAGATGTTGTAAACTTCCTTTGCACCCAGACGAACAGCAGTACGGCAAGCATCCATGGCAGTGTTGCCGCCGCCTACGATGGCAACCTTTTCACCAAGCTTGATCTCTTCATTGCGAACGACCTTCCGCAGGAAGTCGATACCGCCGATCACGCCTTCCGCATCTTCGCCGGGACAGCCTACGCCGGTGGAGACCCAGGCGCCGATACCCAAAAGAACGGCGTCGTAAGACTTGCGGATCGCCTCGAACGTAATGTCAACGCCAACCTTGGTATTGACCTGCATATCTACGCCCATTCTTTCGATGGTGCGGATTTCTTCGTCCAGAATTTCCTTGGGCAAACGGTATTCAGGAATACCATAGCGGAGCATACCGCCCAGCTTGGGCATGGCATCAAAAATGGTGATGTCATGACCTCTCTGCCGGAGGAAATAAGCTGCGGACAGACCGAAGGGGCCGCCGCCGATAATGGCGATGCTCTTTCCGGTTTCCGGAGCGATATCGGGCATGAAGGGATCTTCGCTGTACAGGTCATTGTCAGCTGCAAATCTCTTCAGGAATGCGATGGAAACGGGTTCATCCACCAGTCTCCGGCGGCAGTTTTCCTCACAGGGATGAGGACATACACGGCCGAGGGATGCAGGCAGAGGAATCCGGTCCTTGATCAGTTCGATGGCTTCTTCGAACTGGCCGTTGGCGATGAGGCCTACATAGCCCTGGCAGTCCGTCTGTGCAGGACAGGCCAGCATGCAGGGAGGACGGCAGTCACCGATGTGATTGGAGAGCAGCAGTTCCAGGTTGGTCTTCCGGGACTCGATAACTCTTTCGGTCTTAGTCCGGATCACCATGTTGGGAGCGATCTCGGTGGCGCATGCCTTAACTAACTTGGGATTTCCTTCCACTTCAACTACGCAGAGGCCGCAGGATCCGTAGATCTCCGTTCTTTCGTCGAAGCAAAGGGTGGGGATATTGATATCATTTTCTTTTGCGACTTCCAGGATGGTCTGACCCGGCAGACCGAAAACTTCCTTTCCGTCGATGTTCAATCTGAATTTTTTCATGGTCACACCTCTCTCCTACTCAACTACGACAGCGCCGAACTTGCAGCTTTCCAGACACTTGCCGCACTTGATGCATTTTTCTGTGTCGATGACATAAGGAACACCCTTTTCTCCGCTGATGGCGCCCACAGGACACTTTCTGGAGCAAAGGCTGCAGCTCTTACAAGCTTCTGCAGTAATGGAGTAAGTCAGCAGAGGCTTACAGGAAAGAGCGGTGCATTTCTTCCTATAGATGTGATCTTCGTATTCATTCCGGAAGTGGCGCAAAGTAGTCAGTACGGGGTTGGGAGCGGTGCCGCCCAGAGCGCAGAGAGAACCGTCCTTGATCTTGTTGGCCAGTTCTTCCAACAGCTCGATGTCACCGTCTCTGCCTTCGCCTTCGGTGATCCGTTCCAGGATCTCCAGCATGCGCTTGGTACCGATCCGGCAGTAGTTGCACTTACCGCAGGATTCCTTCCGGGTGAAGTCCAGGAAGTACCGGGCCATGTCTACCATGCAGGTATTTTCGTCCATAACGATCATACCGCCGGAGCCTACGATAGCGCCGGTCTTGTTGATGTTTTCGTAGTCAACGGGGGTGTCGATCATGGAAGCAGGGATGCAGCCGCCGGAGGGTCCGCCCATCTGAACAGCCTTGAACTGCTTATCATTCTTGATGCCGTCACCGATGCCGAAGATGATGTCCTTCAGAGGCAGGCCCATGGGAACTTCGATGAGGCCGCCCTTCTTGATTTTACCGGCCAGGGCAAATACCTTGGTGCCCTTGCTCTTTTCGGTACCCATAGCACCGAAAGCTGCGCCGCCGTTATTGATGATCCATGCAACGTTTGCAAAGGTTTCTACGTTATTGATGTTGGTGGGCTGCTGCCAGTACCCCTTCTGTGCGGGGAAGGGAGGCTTCAGGCGAGGCATGCCCCGTTCGCCTTCCAAAGAGGCGATCAGTGCAGTTTCTTCGCCGCATACGAATGCGCCGGCGCCGGCCTTGATCCGCAGATCGAAATTGTATCCGGTTCCGAAGAGGTTCTTTCCGAGGAAGCCTCTTTCACGAGCCTGTTCCATAGCCATTTCCAAACGGGTGATGGCCAAAGGATATTCTGCACGAACATAGATGATACCTTCGGTAGCGCCCATGGCGAAACCGCCGATGATCATACCTTCGATGAGGGAATGGGGGTCTCCTTCCAGTACGCTTCGGTCCATAAAGGCACCGGGGTCACCTTCGTCCGCATTACATACCATGTACTTGTCTTTTCCGGGATTGCTCTTTGCTGCATTCCACTTGAACCAGGTGGGGAAGCCTGCGCCGCCGCGGCCCCGAAGTCCGGAGATCTTGATCTCTTCGATGACTTCGTCCTGGGTCATGGATGTGATGACCTTCCGGGTGGCTTCGTAACCGCCTACAGCGATGTATTCGTCGATGCTTTCGGGATTGATCAGACCGCAGTTCCGGAGAACGATCCGCTTCTGCTTGTCGATGAAGGCCTTATCCACATCGGAAATGGCGTATTCTTCCACCACTTCGCCGCCGATGATGTGCTTTTCCACGATCTCAGCAACCTTTTCGGGCTGAACCTTAACATAACGGGTGTCCAGCTTTCCGTCATCCCCGTAGATATCTACGATAGGTTCCAGGTAGCAAGTACCGATACAGCCGGTCTTGTCCAGCTTTACATCCAAATTCTTTTCGGCAATGAGGCGTTCAAATTCTGCGGAGGTTTTCTTGGCGCCGGTGGCGATGCCGCAGCTGCCCTGTCCTACAACGATCTTCATTTATTTCACCTCCTGTGCGTCTCTGGCCCGGATCTCATCCAGGATCGCCTTAACGGAGTCCTTGGTGAGGTTGCCATAAGTTTCGTCGCCTTCTGCACTCTTGATCATCATAACGGGAGCAAGGCTGCAGCAGCCGAGACAGGCTACATTATTCAGGGTGAACAGACCGTCTTCTGTGGTCTCTCCATCCTGGATATTCAGATATTCGCAAATGGTTTCGGCAATGATTTTAGCACCGTTAACGTGGCATGCAGTCCCCTGGCACAGCATGATGAGATACTTTCCTACGGGCTTCAGCCGGAACTGTGCGTAGAAAGTAACGACACCGTAGATCTTTGCAGGCGCAATGCCGGTGCACTCCGAAATGTAGTTGATGGTGTCCATGGAGAGATAGCCATAGATATCCTGAGCTTTCTGGAGAATGGTGATCAAGCTGCCGGGAACCTTGGCGTACTTTTCCAATACCGGTGCCAGTTCAGCAAAGGCAGGGGTGCTGCATCCGCACTGACAGCCCTTAGTTTCACAAGCCATAAACAATTCCTCCTATTTTAATAAATTTTTATCAATTTCGATGAAAACCCAACAGTGGGCCATTATGGGAATTATAGCACTAACGCCTGCAAAGTTCCAGCCTTTTTTCAGATAATTCCGAACAAAAAAATTGTTATCTGAGCACAGGGGCTAAAAAGGTGCAGGCTGCGGATAATACTTGCACAAAGAGCGAAAAATGATATACAATAATTTTAGTATGTAAGGGCTTTTTTGGGTAAAAGCCCGGGAAGGAAAGCTATGAATATTCTTGTGACCTCCGGCGGCACCACCGAACAGATCGATCAGGTCCGCAGCATTACCAACACCTCTACCGGCAGACTCTGCAGCCTTATCGCCGAAGAGTTCGGCAGAAGCGCCAATGTGGACAAGATCTTCTATGTCTGCAGCGAAACCGCCCTGCGCCCCCTTTCCCCCAAAGTAAAATACTATCCGGTCCGCAGCGTAAACAGCTTAGTGGATGCGGTGACCGAAGTGCTGACCAAGGAAAAGGTGGATGTGATCATCCACGGTATGGCCGTCAGCGACTACCGGACCAGAGCCGTATCCTCCATCGAAGCCGTTGCAGAAGCCTTGAAAGCCAAGGGAGAGATCTCCGCAGAAGCCTTGAAGGCCGCTTTGGACGAAACCAGTCTGGACACGGAACACACCAAGATCAGCTCCGACATGGCAAACCCCATGATCCTCATGGAAAAGACTCCCAAGGTCATCTCTTTGCTTCGGGGACTGGCACCGGAAGCTGTGATCGTAGGGTTCAAACTCTTAAACGATGTACCGGAATCGACCTTGTTGGATGTGGCCCACGAACTCCTTCAGAAAAACGACTGCGACTACGTGCTGGCCAACGATTTACGGGACATTTCCGGAGACCGTCATGTAGGATATTTGCTCAATAAAGAGAAAAAATATACCTGCTTCGCTACAAAACAGGAGATCGCAGCAGGCATTTTCCAGCAAACCCAGAAACACAGGAGAGAAGCACGATGAAGAAAGAGATCCTTTTAGGAGTTACCGGCAGCATCGCCGCATATAAAGCCGCAGACTTAGCCAACCGGCTGACCAAGGAAGGACATAATGTGACCTGCCTCATGACCGATTCCGGAAGAGAATTTGTCACCCCCCTCACCTTCCAGACCCTGACCAAGAACAAGGTCTACTACAAAATGTTCGAAGAAATCGAATATCAAAATGTACACCACATCTCTTTGGCAAAGAAAGCGGACCTCTGCGTCATCGCTCCGGCTACCGCCAACGTGATCGGAAAGATCGCAAACGGCATCGCCGATGACATGCTGACCACCGTAGTCATGGCTCTTGAAGGCAAGCCCGTGATCATTTGCCCCGCCATGAACACCGCCATGTACGAAAACCCCATCACCCAGGCCAATATTCAAAAGCTGAAAGACTTGGGCTACCTGTTCACCGAACCCAAGGAAGCTATGTTAGCCTGCGGCGACTTAGGCAAAGGCGCACTGGCCGACGTGGAAACCATTTTGGAGGATATTCATAAGATTTTAGGATGAGACTTTTTATCGCAATACATTTTTCAGAAGAAATAAAAAGCACCCTCCTGCAGGGCATCCGGGACTTGCGGGGGCAGGCCGTCCGGGGAAACTTCACCCGGCCGGAAAACCTGCACCTGACCTTAGCCTTTATTGGGGAGACCGAAAACGTAGCTGCCGTCCGAAAGGCTATGAACAAATGGAAGTTCGCCCCCTTTCCCCTCACTGTGGTAGGATCCGGCCGCTTCGGAGATCTTTGGTGGGCCGGCGTAGAAAAGAACCCTGCTCTCTTTGATTTGGCAGAAGGGCTGAAAGATTCCTTACGGGAAGAAGGCTTTCCTATCGAAAAACGCCCCTTTAAACCCCATATCACCTTAGCCCGTCAGGTGGAAGCGAACCAGCCCATAGGGCTTAACATCCCAAGGACCACCATGACCGCAGATCACATGTCCCTCATGCGCTCCGACCGCGTAGGAGGAAAGCTGGTCTATACGGAAATCTATCGGGTCTGATCCCCGCCGCCATTGCCATTCTCGTAGGGAGAAACCGTAGCGGACACGGTCTCTGCAACCACAGGATTGAACTTGCAGGCCTGCTTTTTACCAATATTGCCGCTGCACACACCGGAAAAATGTCAAATTAAAAACGCTCTGTAAAGAGCGTTTTTTCATTAACGTTCGATATGCAATACCGAACACATCACGTCACAGGCCTGCCTGTGACACATTATACCGCCGTATCTCATCATCAATAATGGCTTCGATATGGGGATACAGGGTACCGCCGGTACCGTAAGTGATACAGGGAATAAAATGTCCCCGGGGACCATAAGTCTCACAGACATTGCGGACGTAGGCCCGGATCTCTTCTTCCGTGGCATCCACCCGGTCAATAGCCGCACCGATGCCGCCCATGACCGTCATTTCGCCGTCTAAAAGATCCTGTACCGCCGCCACATCGTTTTCCGGCAGAATCCCCTGCCAAATGTCCACACCGATCTCCACCATGTCCTTTACGATGGGCACTAAGTAGGAGTCTGCGTGGTGGACGAGAAGAACGCCCTGGGCTTTGATGTAGGAATACAGCTTCCGGTAAGGCTCTTTGAAAAATTCCCGCCACATTTCCGGGCTGATAAACAGGGATCGGGAAGATCCCCAGTCATCGAAAGAGAAGATGGCCTCCACATTGCATTTTTCGATCAAAAGCCGGGCATATTCCATCTTGTGCTCTAAGATGGCGTCGATCAGATCGTGCATAGCCTCCGGCTCGTCATATAAATTGATAAAGGTATCCTCAAAGCTCATCAGGTGATGCAGCTGCTCGAAGATCCCCATGGGGAAAAGTGCCGCTGCGAAATACCGGTCCCGATCTACTTTCGCCGCATAAGCCTGGGCTTCGGACCAGTCCAGATCCACATCCAGAGAAGGTACCGTGATCTCTTCCCGCCAGCGGGTAATGTCCTTGATCGCCTTCAGGCCGTTTTCAAACACGGGCATAGGTCCCCGGTCCTGAGGCGGCCACTGGAAAGTGATCCCCCAAAGATCTTTGAACACCGCTCCGGGAACTCTTCCCGGACAAAGGTAAGGACGCACCGGGATCCCCTGGATAAAATCAAAGGCCTCAAACTGGACCAATTGACGGGAAGGCTTCCCATCCTTTTTGAGGGTTTCCAGCAGTATGTTTTTCGGGGAAGGCATAGGCGAAGTCCTCCTTGGTTGAATAGATGATTCTATTTTGTTCAATTTAAGGAAAGTTGTCAAGTACAGGGGAGCCTCAACTCCCACTTGCGAATCGGAAAAGGGTCGGGTATAATGGAAAGGTCATGGAGAGATGTCCGAGCGGCTTAAGGTGCAGCTCTCGAAAAGCTGTGTGCGCAAGCACCGTGGGTTCAAATCCCACTCTCTCCGCCAGAAAAACAAAAACCGTACTTTTGTACGGTTTTTGTTTTGGAGTGATGTGTTCCCTTTGGGAACGTGATGTCACTGGCGTTAGTGATGACGCTTCGCTAATGATGTGTGCCTGCGGCACGTTTTGCTTTTTGGGGTATCTTATGGTAGAATAAACCACTACCGTAAGGAGGTAACGTTATGTTTGCCGATGCTTTGCAAAAGGTTGCACAATTTACCCGGCCAATCTATACGATCCGGAGAAAATACCAATCCACAGAAGTGATCCCCTCTACCTCCACCCTCTTTTTCGTCAACGAGGATGGATATGCTCTGACTGCAAAACACGTGGTCCAGGGCCTCATCGCTGCGGATCACCTTCAGAAAAACTACATGGCTTTCAAAGAAACCAAAAGAAATAACACAGAAGGCCGCCCTCTGCATGAGATCGAGGAAGAATTCAAGATCAATCCGGACCGGCTGGTCCAGATCGCCAACACCTTCGTGAACTGCGTGGATGTTTTTAAGGAACTGACCTTTATCGTACATCCTCACCACGATTTGGCCCTGATCAAATTTACCGGATTCAACAAGATCCATTGCCCCAGCTTCCCCCGATTCATGAGGGATGAGACCCGGGTCCGCCAGGGTGACTACCTTTGCCGGGCCGGCTACCCCTTCCCCGACTTCCGGAACTACCGCTACAACGCGGAACTGGACAAGCTGGAATGGACCGGTCCTGCGGAAAGCGCTCCCCTCTTCCCCATCGACGGAATGGTGACCCGCTTCCTGCTGAAAAAAGCACCTCAAAACGAACTGTACGGCATCGAAATGAGCACCCCCGGCATGTTAGGCCATAGTGGAGCTCCCCTCTTCAACCACCGGGGAACCATCTGCGGCATGCACTTCGCCACCATCGGCGCCCACATGGGACTGGATGTGATCAACAAACAGGTCTATGTTCAGGATAACAAGCGCATGGTCAGCAACTATCCCTTTATGTACCTGGGACAGTGCATCCACGGCGGCATCATCAAAAAGTTCCTGAAAGACAACAATGTGCGCTTCTACGAAGAACAGGCTCCGCCCACACACTTCACCTTCAACGCACCCCAGTCTTCTCCCAAGGCTCTTTCCTGATAAAAAGTACGCTCTCGTGATAAACTATAACAAAACCGGGACAGTCCGCCTGTCCCGAAACCTGGAGGAAAAACAACATGGATGAAAGAATCATCAAATTAGCAAAGGTATTGACCCATCATTCCTGTAATATTCAGCCCGGCGAAAAGGTTTTGGTCTCCTACGAAGGCCAGTCCGCCAAGCCCTTAGCCCGTCAGATCATCAAAGAGATCTATGCCATGGGAGGCATCCCCTACACCGAGATCCGGGAAAACGAAGTGACCCGCGAGATCCTGCTGGGCTGCGATAAGGAACAGTTGGAATTCATGTGCGAATATCAGTTAAAGCAGATGCAGGGCATGGACGCCTACATCGCCGTTCGGGCATCTGACAACCCCGCCGAATTCTCCGATGTTCCCCCTGAAAAGCTGAACCTGTACAACAAGACCCTGCGCCCCGTTTTGGACTACCGGGTAAACCACACCAAGTGGGTGGTCCTCCGTTACCCCAACTACGCCATGGCACAGATGGCCAACACCAGCCTGGAATCCTTCGAGGACTTCTACTACAATGTGTGCACGCTGGACTACGACAAGATGTCCAAAGCCATGGACGCACTGGTTGCCCTCATGAACAAGACCGACAAGGTTCAGCTCAAGGGACCCGGCACGGACCTGACCTTCTCCATCAAGGACATTCCCGCTGTAAAGTGCGCCGGCAACTGCAACATTCCCGACGGCGAGATCTATACCGCCCCTGTCAGAGACTCCGTAAACGGTATGATCTCCTTCAATACTCCTTCTCTGGAAGAAGGCTTCCGCTATGAAAACATCGTCTTCCATGTGGAAAACGGTAAGATCGTCAAGGCCGAAGCCAACGACAACGAACGGATCAACCACCTGCTGGATACAGACGAAAATGCCCGCTTCTTCGGCGAATTCGCCATCGGTGTCAACCCCTATATCACCAAACCCATGCTGGATACCCTCTTCGATGAAAAGATCGCCGGCTCCATTCACCTGACTCCCGGTGCAGCCTATGAAGAGGCCTTCAACGGAAACAAATCCGCCATCCACTGGGATCTGGTCCTGATCCAGACGCCCGAATACGGCGGCGGCGAAATCTGGTTCGACGACG
>SVCV01000030.1 GCA_015058185.1 Clostridiales bacterium
ACGGCAACGCTCTTGAAACAGCCCTGCAGATCGCCTCAAAGGGAACCCGGAGAATGAAGATCACCTTCCACGAAAGGGACCCGAAACGGTTCCCCTGGGATGTGGCATGGGAGATCGCAAAAGACCGGGGCGGTGACATTGCCTTGACCGCGAAGCGGGCCGCCCTCTCCTTCGACTATGTGTTCCATTTTATTCAGTTGAAAAACAAAAATGAAAAACGCCTCAGCAGCATCTATGAGATGGGGTTGGACAAAGATACCGATCAAATCCGAATGCAGAAGATCTGTACCTACCTTCCCCAGGACAATTGCTGGAAATGGACTTATTCTATCAGTGAAGAAAAGATGCGGGCAGGGGTGGAAGAGGATCCGGAAACCTTCCGGCAGTTTGCATCCATCTTGGAAGAGCTGGCAAACGGATCCCAAAGAAAGGACTGACCCATGTATCTGCACACCAGTTTTCTTACCCTGTTATTCTACCTGCTCATGGCTGCAGGACTCCTGCTTCTTCTGCTTCCGGATCTGAAAGCGCTGCAAAGCCGCCTTCGGATGAGGCGGCGGCTGATTTGGCGAAGAAAAGAACGGGAAGAAGATTCCTTTCTCTCCGAGCACCTGCGTCTTGTGCTTCAAACAGCCGGAGGTGGGATCCTTACGCCCGGATCCTTCCTTCTTTTGTCCGCGCTTCTCTTTTTGATCATCTTCCTGGTGGGGATCCAAAGCCTCACCCTGGGAATGACCTTGCTTTCTGCCCTCCTCGTGGCTGCTCTCCCCTACCTTCTTCTGCGCATCAGACTGGAGAACCTCCGCAGGCGAAGCAGCCATGAGGGTGAAAGTTTAGTTGCGGAATTTCTTCGGCAATACCGGATCACCGGACTGAACATTTACGAGACCCTGGAACGGGTAGTCAATACGGCTTCCGGGATCCGCATCAGCCGCAGATTTCTGTTCCGCCTGCTGCTCGAATTACGAGACACAGGAGACCCTTTTCGCATCCGCATGGCCACGGACAATTTCGCCTACGGGATCAACACAAACTGGGGCCGTATGCTGGCCCATAACATCCGCATGGCTGCGGAAAAAGGAACCAATGTATCTTTAGCAGTGGAAGATATTCTGATCCAGCTTCGGGAGGCCAGAGTCCTTTCAGAAGAGCGGCGGAGAATGAACAGCGAAGCCGCACGAATGACCCTGTTTCTGGTTCCCGCCATGTATGGGGTCACGATCCTCTTAGCGATCCGCTATTTGGAACTCCCCTTCTCTTCCTTCCTGAAAAACCAGTTTTACACACCGGAAGGGCTGACTTTCTTCCTGATGATCCTGTTCCTCTTCATCGGAAACACTGCTCTCATGAGCGTGATCAATAACCAACGCTTCGATTACTAAGGAGACTTCCCCATGGAACTGTCCATTTTTACTTACGCTGTATATGCTGCTTCCCTTTTTCTGATCATTTTGGGGATCCGCCGGTGCGTAAAAGGCTTTCCCTACCGGCGGTTCCGAAACCGTTTGGAGGCCGCCGGTGCAGGTCTTTCCGAAAAACTGAGAATATGCCGGAAGAATTTCTCTGCGGAGGGATCCGGCATGATCAGCAAGGCCCTGCGGAAACAAGAGCAGGAAAAGATGGACGGAGAGATCTATGAGGACATCTCCTTCCTTCGAAACCTTACGGTCATGGGTCCGGGCCGCCAGGCCGGTGCAGACTACATGATCGAACAGTTGTCCCTTCGGCGAGGACGGCTGCAAGCGATTTACGGCAGAATGCTTCACCTTCTGCGGCAAAACCAAAGAGGAGAAGCTGTGCAATATTTTTCAGCGAAAGTAGGGACTCCCATAAGCGGCGACTTCGCCCGGCTCCTTGTCCAGTGGGACGATATTGATCCTCGGGAGCTGCTGGAGACCCTGCTTTCCCACCAAAAAAACATAAAGGAGGTGCGGATCACAACGCAAAAGCGTCGGGATGAAATGATCAGCGATTTGATCTATCTGCCGGCAGTCCTCAATGTGATGCTGATTTTTATCAACTTCATCTATGTGGCCTACTTCATTGACCAGAGAGATCTGCTGACCATGTTCTTCTGACAGGCCCGGCCAGGGGAGCTTCCAAAGGAAGCAGCCGGGCGCCTATGACACGTACACAAAAGGAGGTAATCAAATATGAAACAAATCATCGTACTCGTCGCCATGATCGTTTTGGGGATCGCCATTGCCGGCTTCGTTATGAATTTCCAAACTTCGGCACAGACCATTTCCAGCAACGCATCCACAGCTGTCACCAGCCTTTTCGCAGGCAAATTCCCCACAAACTAGGCAATGAAACAGCTTGTGGTTTTGCTTGCCATGATCGTTTTGGGGATCGCCATTTATGGGATCATTGCCGGGGATGAGGATGGTTCCATCAAAAGTACCGTATCCGAACTTTGGCAGCAGGAGATCTTGTTGCGGCAAAATACCCCTTAAGGAGAAAAACCATGAAACAGCTTATTGTTTTAGCCGGCGTCCTTCCCCTTCTTTTGGTATTTATGATGCAATACACTTTGGATCAGCGAAACAATGCCCAAATCAGCTGGCTCCAGGACCAGGTATATACCGTAAAAGAGCAGGCAAAACAGGAAGGGTATTTCACACCGGAAATGGTGGATGATCTTCGAATGGCAATTTCAGAACGACTGGAGATCGAACCCCAGGAGGTGCAGATCTCCGCTACAGGAACACCCCAATACCGAACCAATGAATTTGAAGAGACCCAACGCAGAGGGATCATTCGGTATCGGATCGAGGTTCCTATGAAACAGCTTATGGCTGGAGGAAGCCTGTTCGGCATCTCAAAAGAAGCCAATCAGGGAACCTATGTGATCGAAGGGATCACGGCCAGCGAACGACTTCCCTTCTGATGCTCCCTGCGGCTGCAGGCGAAAGGAGTTCTTATGAAGATCCTGTTGGTTTTCCTTGGAATGATGGTGGTCAGTGTCACTTTTATTGCTTACGAAGGAGACATGAACCATTATCTGCGTCTGCAGACCAATTTAAAAGCGGCGGCCGAAGAGGCCGCCGCCGGAGCGTCGCTTTATTATGAAGAAGAAGCCTTCGCCTCCGGGATCCTCACCATTAAAGAGGAGGATGCCCGTTTGTATGTGGAAGAGATCGTTTCCAAAACTGCCGAAACCCTTTCTTTGGATCCGGAAAAGGGAGAATCCCTCACCTACTCCCTGGAGATTCAGGACGGGATAGAAAATCCCTATATTACCGTTTCTTTAAACCTGAAGACACAGGACCTTTTCCGACTCCGCTTTCTCGATGTCACCGAAGTGACCCGAAAAGCCCGGTACGAACTGGCAGAATTTTAAGCTCTACTTTTTCAGAAGCTTAATGGCTTTTTCCATTTGCTTATCGTTGATGATGTTTCCGGATTCATCATAATCCGCATCATCCAGCTCGATGACATAATCGGGGGTAATACCGATCTCATGGATCACATTTCCCGCGGGAGAGAAATACTGCATGGTGGTCATCTTTACCGCATCTCCATTTTCAAGAGGAACGATGCTTTGGATAATGCCCTTGCCGAAGGTTTTTGTACCCACGATCTCGCCGCCATCCCGGTCCTGAACCGCAGAGGTGATGATCTCACAGGCACTGGCAGTACCGCCGTTTACAAGAATTACATAGGGAAGATCCGTAGCGCCGATTTTGGACTCATAGTAGTTCCGTTCACCGGCGTTATTTTCCGTGTAAGTGACCACGCCGCCGCCCAAAAGTGCATCGGCCATTTCAACGGATGCGGCCACATCCCCGCCGGGGTTATCCCGCAGGTCGATGATCAGACCATCCACATCAGCAGCTTCAAGCTCGTCAATAGCTGCCGTGAAATACTCTGCAGTATTGCTCTCAATGGAGCTGACCCGAATATAGCCCAGGTTATCCTCTGTGACTTCGAAGGTTACGGATTCCATCACAATGGTCCTCCGGATCAGATCAAAGACCAGTTCTTCGCCATCCCGGAGAATGGTGACTTCCACCTTCGTGCCGGCTTCGCCCCGCATAGCGGAAACGGCACCGTACAGATCCTGGCTGGTATATTCCACGCCGTCAACCTTAATGACCTTGTCGTTGGTACGGATCCCGGCTTCCGCAGCAGGAGAACCGTCAATAGGAGCCACAACGTTGATATAGCCGAATTCATCCTCGGTGAGAGTGAGGCCTACACCCTCAAACTCTCCCCGGAAACTGATCAGCATATTCTCATATTCCTGCTTGTTCAGGTAAGAGGAGTAAGGATCCCCAAGGGCCGCAAAAACGCCCCGGTAGCTTCCTTCCATCAAAACTTCATCCTCCACATCCTTGTAGTAGTGCTGGTGGATGTAGTCTTTCAGCGCCGCAAGGTGTCCGTATTCCTCAAAGAGCGCCTGGCCGTGTTCTGCAGCAGAAGTCAAAACCTCGTATTCTTCCTGGGTCAGCACCACCCGGTTGGTCAGGTTGTCATCTTTTACAATGTAAACAAATGTACCGGCAGCAACCGCCCCTACAATCAGAAAAAATACCAAAAGAAAAATCAAATTTCTCTTCTTGATCGTCAGCATCAAAAATCTCCGTTCCTGCGAATGTCTTCTACGACAAACTGCATTCTTTCCCTTCCGTTATACCGATTCCAGCGAAGCCGGCCGGCAATATCCACAGGACCGCTTTCCAGCAGATCCCGATACTCCGCAGCCTTGCGGAACAAAATACAATTCAAACCGCCGATATTAAAGCGCACATGCTGTTCCTGATCTCCCATAAACCAAAGGTTGGAAGCACAATGACCGGGCATGCAGAAGCAGGGTTCCGGATTTTTAAATCCGAAGGGTCCCATGCGTTCAATATCGTCCATAAGCCTGGGGGAAATGTCCTCCGAGCTTAAAATCCCGTCAATAAAAATGGTGGGGGCAAACAGCTCCGGATTTTCCTCATAGATCGTCAAAGCCGCCTGGTTCAGCTCCGTCCGCAAAGTGTCCAGATTTTCCTGAGGAAGCATAAATCCACAGGCACCGGCATGGCCGCCGAACTTGCTGAACAAATGGCTCTGAGCGGAAAGAAGCCGATACAGGTCAATTCCTTCCGGGCTCCGGCCGGAACCCTTCAGATGATCCTCACCGGACAAAGTCAAAACCGCAGAAGGACAATGGTACATATCCTTCAGCCGACCGGCAACGATCCCGGCGATCCCCTCGTGAGCATCGGGAACATCCACGAGAATAAACTTCCCGGGATCCGTCCATCCGTCAATTACCTTCAAAGCTTTCTGCAAAGCTTCTTCCTGAGCCTGCTTCCGCTCCTGGTTATTTCGCAGCAGAAGCTTGACGGAGGGAGATGCCGTCTCCTCATCAGGTGCCATAAGAAGATCCACTGCCGTTTTTGCAGTCATCATTCGTCCCCCGGCATTTAAATGGGGAACGATGACATAGGCAATATCATCACCCTTAATCTCTCCAGGAGTCAGGCCGGCCATACGGATCAAAAGATCCAAGCCAGGCCGTTTCCGACGATTCAGGGCTTTCATTCCGAATTTTACAAGAGTCCGATTCTCACCCCGCAAGGGAACAACATCTCCCATGGTAGCCATTACTACCAGGTCAAGAACATCGTTCAGATCCTTCTTGGTGAGCTTTTCAGACTTGCGTTCCAAAGCCTGAGCCAGCTTAAAGGCTACGCCGCAGCCGCAAAGTTCCTTTTCGGGATATTCGCATCCGGGCTGCTTGGGATTGATCAGAATGCAGTCGCAGATCCGCTCGCCCAGGCTGTGATGATCCGTCACCAGCATCTTCAGCCCTAAGCTCTTGGCAAATTCCACTTCTTCCACGGAGACGCTTCCGCAGTCTACCGTCAGGATCATGCCAACGCCCCGGCTGTGAATGTCCGCAATGGCATCCCGGTTTAAGCCATAACCTTCTGCAAAACGGGACGGAATATAATATTCGGTTTTCGCGCCCAACAGTCCTAAAACCTGCAGCATCAGGCTTGTGGCGCAGATCCCGTCCGCATCATAATCCCCGTAAATACAGATGCGCTCCCCTGCTTCGATGGCGGAAAGAAGCATAGAAGCACCCTCTTCCATCCCCTTCAGGAGGAAAGGATCGTAAGTCAAAGTAGGCTTCTCAGACAGGAATTCTTCCTGTGAAGCCTGGCCCTCGATCCCTCTGCGGGTAAGAAGTTCCGCTACAAAAGGATGGACTCCCTCTTTATCTCGGAAAGTCCATCTCTGGGTTCTATTCAGTTGGTCAGGAAAGATCCATCGCGCCTGCATTGATTTCTCCTACAGATAATCCATGGGATCCACATATTCGCCATTCAGACGAACTTCAAAGTGAAGATGAGGACCGGTAGACATGCCGGTGGAGCCGGATTTTGCGATCTCCTGGCCCCGGTCTACAATGTCACCCTTGGATACCAAAAGCTTGTTGTTATGGGCGTACAGAGTAACGATACCGCCGCCGTGATCGATCATGACCATGTAGCCGTAACCGCCGCTGTACTGTGCCTTAATAACGGTACCGGAGTTGGCAGCCCGAACATTGCTGTTGGAGCCAATAGCAATATCGATACCGGTATGTAACTTCTTTTTCTTCAGAATGGGATGATTTCGATAACCGAAGGGAGAACTTACTCTGGTACCCGCAGAAGTGGGCCAAAGGAGTTCACCGCCGACGTAATCGCCGTTGCCCTGGAGTTTCAGGATCTCGGCCTTCAGAGCATTTGCCTCTTCATTCAGAGCATCCAGCATTTCTTCCAGCGCATCGTTGTTGTCTGCAACGGCTGCCTTCATGTCCTGAACCTGGGTCTTGCTGACCTTGAGGGCAGCCTGATCGGTCTTTTCCTTTTCGTACTGGGATTCCAGGCTGGACTTCAGTGCGTCCAGGTTATTCTTCCGTTCTTCAACGGCATTTCTTTCTACTTCCAGCTTTTCGTAGCGGATCCCCAGATCTTCCAGGATCGCCACATCGTTTTCATAGATCCGCTGCGCCATGTCCAAATTGGTCATGAAATCCGTGATGTTGGCAGAGCCAAGGAGCACCTCAAGAATGGTCATGTCTCCGCTCTTGTACATGGAACGGATCCGCTGACTCATATCATAGTCCTGCTCGTTCAGGTCTTCTGCTGCAGCCTGCAGGTTTGCCTGCGCTTCTTCCAGATCCGCCTGGGCAGCCTTTACACTCTCTTCCGTATCTTTGATCTGTCCCTGAAGGGATTTGATCTCATTTTCTGCGCTGACGATCTCCTTTTCCAGGCTCTTGATCCGGTTTGCCAGCTGTTTTTCTTCCGTTTGCCCCTTCTTCAGCTGTTTCGTGATCTCATCGATCTGATCGTTCACATCATCCAGCTTGTCCGTGATCTCCGTACCATAAACCAGCCCCACACTGGTAAAGGTAATGGCAAGGATCGCGATCAGGCAAAAGATTGTTGCTCTCGTTCCCTTTTTCATTTTGTTTCCCCTTTAAAAAATTATGCTTTCCGAAAGCTCCGAAAGGAGCTCTAAAGGTATTCCATGGGATCCACATATTCGCCGTTAAGCCGAACCTCAAAGTGAAGATGAGGTCCTTTTGACATGCCGGTAGAGCCGGACTTTGCAATTTCCTGCCCTCTTACCACCACATCTCCCTTGGAAACCAGGAGCTTGCTATTGTGCGCATACAGAGTGACGATCCCGCCGCCATGGTCGATCATGACCATGTATCCGTAACCGCCGCTGTTCTGTGCCTTAATAACGGTACCGTCATTGGCCGCCCGAACATTGCTGCCGGAACCAATGGCAATATCGATACCGGTATGTAACTTTTTCACTTTCAAAATCGGATGGATCCGGTATCCAAAAGGAGAGGATATCCGTGTTCCATCGGAGGTAGGCCAAAGAAATTCCCCGCCCACATAGTCACCATTACTCTGAAGCTTCAGGATCTCGGCCTTCAAAGCCTTTGCCTCCGCATTCAGGGCATCGATCATTTCCTCCAAAGCATCGTTGTTTTCCGCAACATCCGCTTTCATTTTCTGGATCTGCGTCCGACTCACCTGAAGAGCAGCCTGATCCGTCTTTTCCTTTTCATACTGCGCTTCCAATGTGGATTGCAGCTGGCTCAGGTTATTTTTTCTTTCCTGTACCGCATTCCGCTGCACTTCCAGCTTTTCATAACGAACGCCAAGATCTGCTAAAACCTCTGCGTCATTTTCGTAGATCCGCTGCGCCATGTCCAAATTGGTCATGAAATCGGTAATGCTGGCGGAACCGAGCAAAACTTCCAGAATGGTCATGTCACCGCTCTTGTACATGGAACGGATCCGCTGGCTCATGCTGCGGTCCTGCTGATCCAAATCTTCAGCAGCAGCCTGCAAATTTGCCTGGGCTTCTTCCAAATCAGCCTGAGCAGCCTTTACATCAGCTTCTGTCTCTGTGATTTGCACCTGGAGAGACTTGATCTCATTTTCCGCGCTGACGATTTCATTTTCCAGCTTTTTGATTCGGTCGATCAGCTGTTTTTCTTCCGCCTGTCCCTTTTTCAGCTGCTGGGAAATTTCATCGATCTGTTCGTTTACGTCATCCAGCCGGTCTGTTACTTCCGTACCATAGGCGAGTCCTGCGCTGCAGAAAGAAAGGATCAGCACCGTAACAAGGCAAAGGACAGTTGCTTTTGCAGCTCTTCCCATGACAGATCACCTATGCTTTCAGGAAGCGTCTCATGGATATGATGCTTCCTACTGCGCCGACGGAAATGCCCAAAGCAGCGAAGATGATCAGGAAGTTCTCTACCAGGAAAGGTACGGGCACCAGGTTGACAGAGAACATCAGGAATGCAGTCTGTGCAAGAAGCTCCGTAAGCTTTTGATAGATCACACCCATGACCGCACAGGAAAGGATCGCTGCAAAGAAGCCGATCAGAATACCTTGTACAAGGAACGGTCCCCGAACGAACCAGTTCGTAGCACCGATAAATTTCATAATACGGATCTCCCGTTTGCTGGCTTCTACGGCCAAACGGACCGTACCCACAACAACGACGATGGAGATCACGATCAGGACCGCCACTACGATCAGAGCGCCCTTCTTAATGAAGTCCGTAATGTGCAGGATCTGCTGCACGGTGGACTGGTAATACTTAATGTCTTCTACACCTTCAAAATCCGCAGCCATTTCCGCGATCAGGTCCGCATCTTCCAGTTGGTGGACTTTGACACGAACGGAGTTGGGCAGAGGATTTTCAGGCAGACCTTCCAACAGATAGGCATTATCGCCCCACTTGACCTTAAACTCGGTCATGGCCTGGTCTTTGCTTATAAACTCGACTTCCTTTACTTCCGGCACCGCCGCAAGGATCGTCATAATATCTTCCGTCAAACCTTCCATGGCTTTCGCCGCTTCTTCCTCCGACAAGGATTCATCCGGCGTTTCCAGCATGTAGATTTGGATGGTATCAAACTGTGTCTTGGCTTCTTCCGTCACCATGCCTACATTGACAATGATGATGAATACAAAACCTAAAATCAAAAGCATGGCCGTAATGGTGAGAAGGCAAACCACAAAGCGCCCTTTATTGGCACCGATCTGCTGGAAGGCTTCCTTTACGGCATAGGTGATCGCTCTAAACATTGGCGCCGTACACTCCTTCCCCTTCATCACGAACAACAGAGCCGGCCTCGATGGTGACGACGCGCTTGCCCATTTTATCCACGATATCCTTTGCGTGGGTAACCATCAGAATGGTGGTACCCCGACGGTTGATCAGGCTCAGCAGTTCCATGATCTCCCATGCGGTATCCGGATCCAGGTTGCCCGTAGGCTCGTCCGCTACGATGAGGGACGGTGTATTTACGAAAGCTCTGGCGATGGCAACTCTTTGCTGTTCGCCGGCGGAAAGTTCAGAAGGCCGCTTATTGGCCTTATCGCTGAGTCCAACCAACGACAAAACCGCCGGAACCTGCCGACGTATGGTACGGGGAGCTACCCGCAGAATTTCCATGGCGAAAGCCACGTTCTCATATACAGTTTTGTCCGGCAGAAGGCTGAAGTCCTGGAATACGATGCCGATGCTGCGCCGAAGCTGCGGAATCTTACGATTGGACAGATGGGTAATATCCTTACCGTCAACGAAAATTTTTCCGGATTCCGGATTTAACTCTTTTGTGATGAGCTTGATGAATGTGGTCTTTCCAGCACCGCTGGGACCCACAAGAAAAACAAAATCGCCTTTTGCGATATGGATGTCGACATCCCGCAGACCGCCGATATTATTATAGGTCTTTGTCACACCCTCAAATCGAATCATAGAAGTACCCCTTTTTTAACCCCTTTATGTAAACAAATTTTCAGCGAAAAGGTCTTTGCAAAACGCAAAAACCACACAATATCGCTATTCTTACTTATTATAATACAAAATGCGGTTGTTGAAAATAGTTTTTTCTCTGCAATTCTGTGAAAAATCAAGGTTTTCTGCCGGATTTGACACCCGCCCGGTTGGCAGATATAATTTCCCGTAGGATTTTGCAGAAAAGAGGTTTTCGCATGAGCTATTGGGTCTACATCCTTCAATGTGCCGACGGTACGTTGTATACTGGAACCGCTGCGGACGTGGATAAGCGCGCCCAGGTGCATAACAGCGGCAAAGGAGCCAAATACACCAGGGGCAGAAGACCGGTCACCGTTATCTATCGGGAAGAGACCGAGGACAAGGGCGCAGCCCTGCGCAGAGAAATGCAGATCAAGAAGCTCACCCGGGAAAAGAAACTGGAAATGATCCAAAGGTCAGGCCAGTCCCAGCCTTTCACAGAGGAGATCTGAAGGACCCGCAAGCTGACAGCGGACATCCGGAATATCCCAAACAAAACGGCAGCCGTATTCCGCAGAATATATGACCGTAGGATCCAGAAAAGGAAAGAGCACAGGATCCGCAAGCTGAAAGAAGGACAATACAGTCCGGCTGTCCACGCCCCGATTCCACCGGTTGATGACATACTCCACGGGAAGAAAACCACCCCGAAGTCTGGCCACCAATTCCGCCGACGGGAGCATCCGGGATGGCAGAGGATCCAAAACCACCACGATCCGATCCATCTCCCAAAGAAGCCTCCAGTTATCCTCCCATTCCGAGGTACCCATCTCCACCCCGGAGAAGTCACAGATCATGAGATCGCCCTGCATGGACTGAAGCAGCCGAAGCTTCTCCCGAAAGCCGGGAGCAAGTCCCCTTTCCGCAGGCGTGCGGAGGCACCAGTTGATCCCCTCATAAAGGTTCGTCAATCCCTGCACGGATCTCCCTTTGAGAATGTACTTCTGAAAGGGAAAAAAGTCCCCTTCTGCAAAATGTTTATCCATTCCAAGGCTATCATAAAGCCGACTGTTTCCAAATTCTAAAACACAGGGGTTAAAATTTAAGCTTAACACCCTGTTTGCCAGCACAGAAGCCAGAAAGCTGGTTCCGGAGCCGGGAAATCCCCCGAAAAACCCTATTTTTAAGGGTAAAAGTCCCCCATTTCCCCCTCTTTTCACCTGTATCCCCCTCGACTATTTACAATAAAAATTTTTATGTCAACCAATATCCGGCCTCCACAAAGAGGTCATCACCCTCATTAAATTTCCTTATTTTACCATATATAAGCTTTTATGTAAATATCTCCTTCTGTTTTATCGCCGAAAACAAGGTTCCTCGTAATAAAAAAAGCCCGAAAGAATATGTTTTATCATGGATAGAAAACATACCAGTCAAGGCTTATATATTGCCGCAGGCCTCCTGTCCGGAGCCTGCTGTGCGGTCATGGTAGTCTTTCCGGAGATGGCGATCGCCTCCGCAAAGAAGGGAATTCTGCTATGGGGAAATGCCGTTGTACCGGCCCTGCTCCCCTTCTTCATCTGCGCCAATTTCCTCATTGCATTGGGTGCACCAGCCCTGATCGGAGGTCTTTTCGAGCAGCCCTTCCGAAGGCTTTTTCGGGCGCCTGGATCCTCAGCCTTCGTATTCCTTATAAGTATCACCTCCGGCTATCCCATGGGTCCCAAATTGATCGGAGACCTGTGCCGGCGGGGGGAGATCTCTTCCGGGGATGCAAAACGAATGCTGACCTTTTGCTCCACATCCGGCCCCTTATTCCTTTTGGGGACTGTAGGTGTCAGTATGTTGGCTTCCCCTGAAATGGGAATGATCATTGCCCTGGCTCACTACGGAGGAGCCCTTCTGAACGGATGGATCACCGGCCTTTTTCACCCATATAAAGGGGGTGGAAAAGGATTAAAAATCAAGTCACCGGCTTCCGGAGAAACGATCATGGAGATGCTGACCGCCTCTATTTTCTCCGCGTTAAAGACCCTGGGGCTTATTGCGGGTTATTTGGTACTGTTCACCATTGCGGCAGATTTTATGGAACTTACCGGCATCCTTCAGCGCTTCCCCGGAAACTTTGGAAAGGGACTGCTGTCCGGGATCATGGAGGTCACCGTAGGCTGCAGCTATGTAAGCGGATCCGGCCTTCCACCGGCCCTGCTTTGCACGCTCTGTGCATTTCTCATATCCTTTGGAGGGCTTTCTGTCATGGCCCAATCCATGAGCGTCCTTACCGGTTCCGGGATCTCTCCCTTATACTATCTGAAAACCAAGTTCATGCACGGGATCCTTGCATCCCTGATTGCATGGTTTACCGCACCCCATATACTGCAGGCAGCAGCCTCTGCCGGAGCCTTCGGAGAAAGCACCTCTTCCGCGGCTATGTTTCCCCAGCAATGGCTCTTTTCCTCCCAACTGCTCATCCTTGTCCTGATCCTCCTGGGCGTGACCATCCTCCTGGGCAAAATAAAAACTCCCTGATCGGGAGTTTTTTCTTTATCGGTTCATCAGTTTCTTTACGCCCCGTTCCAGTCCATCCAGGCTTAAGGGGTACATGGGGAAAACATCCCGCACCATACGAATGGTAAAGGAACCATACGTATGATCCCAGCGATCCTCCGCAATGGGATTCAGCCAAATGGTGTGAGGATAGTGGCGTTTCACCTTTTTCAGCCAATTGATCCCCGGCTCCTCGTTGTACATGCCATACATATTGTTTCCGCCGGCATATTGGAGCTCAGAGGGCGCCATAGCCGCATCCCCAACGATTATGACCTTGTAATCAGGGCCAAGATTGGAGAAGACCCATTCTGTATCCACCCAGTTGCCCCAACGGCAATGGGGATCTTTATACAGATGCTCATAAATGCAGTTGTGGAAGTAATAAACCTGCAGATCCTTGAAATGGCTGGATTTGCTTACGGCCTGGAACAACGAACTGCAGAGCTTATTGTAATATACCATAGAGCCGTCAGAATCGAAGAGGACCAAAAGCTTTACTGTATTTTTCCGGGGGTGGGCATACACCAGCTCCAGCCGACCGGCATTGTCACAGGTGGCACGAATGGTCTCATCCATATCCAGCTCCGTCTTCTCTCCTTCCGTTCTGGCGGAGAACTGGCGAAGCTTTCGGAAAGCCATTTGAAACTGCCGGGTATCCAGGGTGTTGTCCTGGCGGAAATCTCTGAAATCCCGGTTTCTGGCGACCTGCAAAGCCGAACGGTAACGGCTCTCTCCGCCCACCCGGATCCCCTGGGTATTGTAACCGCCATGACCCAGCTTCGAGGTTCCGCCGGTGCCGATCCAGTAGTTTCCTCCACTGTGGCGCTCCTTTTGTTCTTCCAGTCGGGCCCGCAGCATTTCCTGAAGTTCTTCCAGGCTCAGTTCGGTATTGCCAAGTGCCGCCAGCCGGGCCATAAGCTCTTCCCTGCTGGTTTCATCGACCTTTTGCAGCCAGTCCCAAACTTCCTCCGGAATTTCTTCCGTGGACTCGATGCCCTGAAAATAAGAAGCGAAGGCCAAATCGAACTTATCGTACTCCGCCTCGCTCTTGACCAAAACCGTGCGGCACAGGAAATAAAAGTCCACCAGACTGGGACCGCAAAGTCCTTTGTCCAGGGCCTCCATCAGACACAGCCATTCATTTTGGGAAACGGCCAGTCCCTTATCCCGCAGGGTATAGAAAAATTCCGTAAACACAGGGCCTACCTCCAACGTCTGTTGGAATAACCCCGTTCCCGAACATCCTGCAGAGTGTCCAGGTCCTGATTCTTCTTCAGCAGCACGCCGGCAAAGGGCAGTGCATCCTTCAATGTATCCGGATCCGCACCGCCTACCAGCAGGGCCTGGATCCAATCCAAAAGCTCAGAAGTAGCAGGCTTTTTCTGCAGTCCGCCGATCTCCCGGACCCAATAGAAGGCTTCAATGACCTTATCCATGAGCTTCTTCCCAAGATCCGGATAATGGGCACGAACGATCTCTTTCATCTTTTCCTGATCCGGGAATGCGATGTAGTGGAAAATGCACCGGCGAAGGAAAGCATCGGGAAGTTCCTTTTCCGCATTGGAGGTAATGATCACGATAGGCCGCTTGGCAGCTTTGATGGTGTCACCGGTCTCCGGAATGTAAAACTCCATTTTATCCAGTTCCCAAAGCAGGTCGTTGGGGAATTCCAGATCTGCCTTGTCGATCTCGTCGATGAGCAGAATGGGCTGTTCCTCAGCGGTAAAAGCCTCCCCCATCTTCCCTAAATCAATGTAGCGGCGAATGTCGGAAACATCCCCTTCCCCGAACTGGCTGTCGTACAAACGGCGCACCGTATCGTAAACATACAGACCGTCCTGAGCCTTGGTGGTGGACTTGATATTCCAAATGATCAGCTTCTTCTGCAAAGCTTCTGCTACGGCTTCTGCCAGCATGGTTTTCCCGGTACCGGGTTCCCCTTTGATCAGAAGAGGCTTTTCCAAAGCCATTGCAATATTTACTGCGCTCATCAAATCAGGAGAAGCGACATATTTGCCGCTTCCCTGAAAACGATTTAACTCGTTGGTCATACAATTTCTCCTTGTGGGCTTTCCGCCCGGGTATTTTTACTGATTCGCCACAGAGGCGTTCAGAATATTGATAATGCCGATGGCAGCTGCCAGTGCATAGTTTTCCCGGAACTCATCCGTCATCATGTATGCCAAATCGGATTCGTTGGAAATAAAGGCACCTTCGATAATGATGGCAGGCATCATGGTCTTGTTCAAAACGGCCAGTTTGGGACTGCTCAGATAATCTCTTCCCTTAAGGGGCTGATGGGCTACCAGCTGACGATATACTTCCGCAGCGATCTCTTTGCTGGTATATCCGTAACCGGCTTCCCACTCCTTGTTATAATAATGTACTTCCATACCGTTGGGACTGCTCTTTTCATTGGAGTTGTTGTGAACAGATACGTACAGGTCTGCACCCATGGTATTTGCCATTTCCGGGCGGGTATACAAAGAAATGGAGGTATCATCATACCGAAGCATGGTTACATTGGCACCGGCAGAAATCAGATATTCATTCAGCCGGAGAGCAATGTCCAGATTGATGTCTTTTTCATAAACGGAACTTCCGTCGGGAAGCGTGCCGATGGCACCTACATCTGTACCGCCGTGGCCGG
>SVCV01000031.1 GCA_015058185.1 Clostridiales bacterium
GAATTTCAGTGCTTTAAGCGGCGGTGCCGTTCCTTTGAAGGTCAAGATCGATGGGGAAACCATTAAAGGTACCATCGGTGTTTCTGCCGGGAAAGAAGAATATGAAAAGAAGTCCGACGGATCTTCCAAGCACGAACAGGACAATATGTTCGACATGGTCAAAGAGTTCGTGGACTTGTATAAAAAGGGCAGCGGGCCTGATGGGGAAACTCTCCTTGAGCTGCAGCTGGATAAAAAATTAAAAGAATTGAAGAAGGCTACGGAGATCGGTGCCGTTCCGTCTTCTACGGGCGTAGAAGGGGAGATCCAGGTTCTCGGTTATTTCGTTGGTTCTATTGTGAACGGTGAGCCCGTACTTTCCGAGTGCAGTATCGTATTGCTTTTCGAGGGCAAGGTTTACCATGTGGCTCCCTTTGTTCTCGGCACTTATCCCGGCTATCTGAAAACAGAACTGGGTGCTGCTTTGGAAGTGATCCTTGCAGACTGGAAGTATGACAGAGCAACGAAGAAGCTGAAGAAAACGGAACCGGTAACCATCAACACCGATATTGATCTTTCCGTTGAAGCAGCTTTAGGCTGGGAAGGTATTTTCTCCGGCGGTGTCAAGGGGCACGGCCAGGTCCATGTTGGCTTTACAGTCCCCTCTGTTAAGAACAGTACCAAGCTTTCCATGCAGGGTGATATTGCTTTGGTCGGAAATCTGCTGGGCATTCCCGGGGAATGGGTGATCGTAAGATCCAAGGAAATGATTTTCTACCAAAACGGAGCATGGTGCTGGACTTCGGCCGCAAAATCCTACTCTCTGCGGAATACCGTGGCTCTTATGGCTGCGGATCCGGAGGTAGCGGCATCCCTCTTCGATGCGGAAGATGACCGGGTTTGGAGGAGCGATATCTTTACCGGCGGCCAGGCAGCTATGACCATCCTTGCAGACGGAACCCGGATCCTGATTTGGCAGGAAAGCTTGGAAAACCATGATGACGGCGCCTTGTTCTACAGCGTAGAAAAGAATGGCCAGTGGTCCGAGCCCATTCAGCTGGATGAAGATGCCACTTCCGACTTTGCTCCCGTATTGAAAAATGTGAACGGAAATGTTTATCTGCTTTGGAGTGATCTGAATGCGGATCTGGACACTTCCGAGGATCTTTTTGAGATCGCTTCTGCCACCGATCTGTCTGTGGCGAAGTTCAACGGTACCACCTTTGATCTGTTAGGATCCTCTGTAGGGGAAGCCTCTGCTTTGGATCAGAATCCCGATATTCAGGAAGTTTTGGGAACCCCGGTATTGGCCTGGACCAGCACCCCCGTAACGGAAGGTGCGCTCGGAGAAGCTTCTGTGAAATATGCCTCTTTTGATGGGGAGAACTGGACTGCCTATGAGGAAGGTGCGGATCTCAGCTGGGATCAGGCGTCTGCATCGGAAGATCTTCCCGATGTAGGTACCACGTTTACCGTATTGAACCTGGGTGTGGAAACTGCAGTGGTTTATGCCCAGGATGGCATCGTATATGGTCTCTTTAATGATGGCGGCGGCTGGGGCTCTCCCATGATCCTGGAAGAGCTGCCCGCGGATGCTGTGGTCTACAGCCTGAGTGCGGACCGGGATGACCAGGGTGACATTGTGATCGCTTTGACCTGCGGCGGCGTGGCTTCTTCTGCGGAAGGCACGGTATTCGGCCAGACGGATCTTCTTTTATTGGAAGTCTCCATGACAGAAGATCTGGTGGTAACTTCTGCCGGTTATGCGGCTCAGGAACTGGTCCCCGGCCGGGAAATGACCATGTGGGTGGATGTGGAAAACAATACCCGTTCCACTCTCCGTCAGGCTGCCATTAAGATCCAGGGCGGCGGCAATACGGTTCAGCTGACTACCGGTGCAGACATTCCTTCCGGCCAGTCCGGCATGGTTTCCTTCGCTTTCGCACTGCCTGAAAATGCGGGGAATATCGCAGACAGCTATTCCATTACCCTGACTTCCGAGGATGTTTCTGAGAGCAATCCCGCCAATAACAAGGTGATCTGCGCCATCAACAAAGCAGACGCTTCCGTAGAAGGCTTCTCTGCCATGGCAGCAGGGGAGAACGGTGAAGCTTCTGTTTGGATTGCAAACCGGGGTCTTACGGACCTTTCCGACATTACCGTCAGCCTGTACGGCCTTTCCGATCCGGACACGGTATTGGCATCGGGAACCATCGATGCTCTTGCAGTCGGCTCTGCGGCGGCATATACCTTTACGGATGTGAATTTCGGGGAAGAGACCCTTGTTGGCGTAAGAGTTTCCCAGGCGGATGCGGAGAATATTGAGTACAACAACAGCAGCCTGATGGCTTTGGAGAGGATCCCCTACGATGAACTGACGGCTATGGTCTATGGACTTTCCCAGGAAGGTTCTTCCGTCACCGCAAGATTCAGTATCAACAACAGCTATTCTTCCGATCAGACCATTACTTTGGCTTTGGCGTTGTACGATACCAACGGCAGAATGACCGATGTGAAATATCTGACAGGATATACAGTGCCTGCCGGTCAGGAAAAGCAGGGACAGCTGACCTTTACCGGCGGCAAGAATTCCTCCACCGTAAAGCTGTTTATCATGGATACCGACGGTTCCCTGCAGCCTTTGGAGACTGCGGTAGAAGCTGGTTTTTAAAATAAGAGTTTTCCGGAGATCGCTATGAACGGAATTTTGATGATGATCATCGCTATTGTGGTCTTAGGCGGTGCCTATTTGACCTATGGGCGATGGCTGGCGAAAAAATGGGGCGTGGATCCCAAACGAAAAACTCCCGCATATACCATGCGGGATGGGGTGGACTACGAGCCTGCCAACCGGGGCGTTGTATTCGGCCATCAATTTGCTTCCATTGCGGGGGCAGGGCCTATCAACGGTCCGATCCAGGCTGCCATGTTCGGCTGGGTTCCTGTTCTTCTTTGGGTCCTGATCGGCGGCGTTTTTTTCGGAGCGGTCCAGGACTTTGCGGCTATGTTTGCTTCGGTCCGCAACAAGGGCCGCAGCATCGGCTACATTATCGAGGTATATATCGGAAAGACCGGCAAAAAGCTGTTTTTGCTTTTCTGCTGGCTGTTCTGCATCCTTGTTGTTGCAGCCTTTGCGGACATTGTGGCAGGGACTTTCCAGGGATGGATCGTGACTGACGGTGTCCCCGGTGAGCACATTGCCGCCAACGGTTCCGTAGCCACCACTTCCCTGATGTTTATCGTGATGGCGGTGATCTTAGGGATCATTCTTCACAAAGGGAAATTGCCCGTTTGGGCGAACACTGTCATCGCGGTGGTCATGCTGATCGGTGCCATTGCTGTCGGTTTGTGTTTCCCCATATTTTTCTCTTTGGAGTTTTGGCACATCCTGGTCTTTCTTTACATCTTCCTGGCCTCTGTGATCCCCGTTTGGGCATTGCTGCAGCCAAGAGATTATCTGAACAGTTACCTGCTGGTGGCCATGATCGCAGCGGCGCTCATCGGCGTCTTTGCTGCCAATCCCCAGATCCATTTGCCGGCTTTTACGGGCTTTTCCGTGAACGGCCAATACTTGTTTCCGATTTTATTCGTAACCATTGCCTGCGGGGCGGTTTCGGGCTTCCATTCCCTGGTTTCTTCCGGCACAGCCTCCAAGCAGATCCGGGATGAGCGGGATATGCTGCCCATTTCTTTCGGTTCCATGCTTTTGGAATGCCTGCTGGCGGTTGTTGCATTGATCACTGTGGCTTCCTTTGCTTCGGGAGCTGCTGCGGAACAGGGGTATCTTACACCGCCGCAGATCTTTGCCGGCGGCATCGCCAACTTCCTGACGGTGATCGGGCTTCCGCTCCATTTGGTGTATACATTGATCAACCTGGCAGTTTCGGCCTTCGCCCTGACCTCCCTGGATTCCGTTTCCCGGGTAGGGCGGCTGTCTTTCCAGGAACTTTTCCTGGATGCTTCTATGGAAGATTCGGACCTGGGCCCTGTGCGAAAGGTTTTGACCAACAAATATTTCGCCACGGCTCTGACTCTGATCTTTGCCTTTGCCTTGACTATGGTTGGCTATGATAAGATCTGGCCCCTTTTCGGCTCCGCCAACCAACTGCTGTCCGTCCTTGCCTTTATTGCCTGTGCGGTCTTCCTGAAAAAGATCAAAAAGGCCCATAAGTTCCTGTATATCCCCTTAGGAATTATGGTTGCGGTCACTTTTACGGCTTTGGGCATGACCATTTATAAGAAGCTGATGGCACTGGTTCTGGGCACCACCGGCGACATCTTCGGGGATGCGCTGCAGCTGGTCTTTGCCATTCTGATCCTGGGCCTTGGGGTCTGCGTTCTGATCCAGGGGATCCGCCGGATCGCAGGGAAGGAGAAAGAGATCGTAATAGAAGGAAAGACCTTTTCCTGACATAAAAAACTCCCGATGATCTATCGGGAGTTTTGCTGTTTTATTCTGCATCTACATAATTGCGGATGGCCTGGTCAAAGTCGGGAAATTGCTTTTTCAGGATGAGGGGACGGCCTTCGGCAGAGGTAAAGCAATGCTGACTTTCCGCCGTAAAGGTCACGGTTTCGGCACCATCAATGGTCATAACATACCCCAAAATCAGGCGAACGCCCTTGAATTCTTTGATCCGGACCTTGATCCGAACCGTGTCTCCGAAGCGGGCAGGATATTTGTATTCGCACTCCAATTTTGTAACGGGAGAGATGATCCCGTCTTCTTCCAGCTTTGCGTAGCCGAAGCCCATTTGTTCCAGAAAATCGATCCGGGCTTCCTCCATCCATTTTACGTAATTGGAGTGGTGGACGATCCCCATTTTATCCGTTTCGTGGTACTGTACTTTTCTGATATATTCCTGCATTTTTGCACCTCATTTTTAACGATATTTTTATTTTATAATCGGAATACATCTTCTGTCAATCCAAGGTTTCGCTCCTTGAAACTCCGGGACGATGCCTTCTAATTTGTATACAATTTTTTTGTCATTGACACAGGGGGGGGGAGGGGGTATAATGACCCTGATTTATTAAATTATGACATGTTCTGACATGCCAAAGGGAAGGAGACTGGTCTATTGGCAAAAGGTTGGTGGAAGGGGAAGATGTCCGTGGAAAACGGGCGGAGATCCCTCGTTTCTGTACTGATCATTTTAGTATTCGTTTTTATTTTTTCAACGTTTCTTCCCAGTGATACTGCGGCTTTCGGCCCCGCATCGCTGATACCGTCGATCATTCTGATCGTATATATTTTCGTGACCAAGCGGATCCTGGAGGCTTTGATATTGGCTTCTTTGATCGGCTTTATTATGGTTTCTCACCCGGCAAACGGCGGCGGCCTCGGAGAGTGGTTCTCCAATATTCTGGCCAGCTTCGGCGGTGCAGCCCTGAACGTTATGATGAGCGAGGATATTGCATGGCTGATCATTGTCTGCGGTCTTATGGGCAGTATCATCGCCCTGATCGAAAAAGCCGGCGGATCCTTTGCTTTTGGCGAATGGGTATCCAAATACGCAAAGACCCGGAAGTCTTCTCTTTTAGTGACCTATGTTCTCGGTATCGTCGTTTTTATTGATGACTATCTGAACTCCCTGACCGTAGGTTCCTGCATGACCCCCTTGACCGATAAACACAAAGTTCCCCGTGAATTTTTATCCTATGTAGTAGACTCTACTGCAGCGCCTTTCTGTGTTCTGATCCCCATTTCCACCTGGGCGGTTTTCTGCTCCCGGATCCTGGAGACCAATGGATGGGCCCCTGCCGGCGAGGGATTGATCTACTTTATCAAAACCATTCCCTTTAATTTCTACGCCTGGATCGCGGCCATTGTTGTTCCCCTGGTCATCATCGGCGTGATCCCCATTTTCGGACCTATGAAAAAGGCGGAAGAACGGGTCAAAAACGGCGGTCCTTTGGCTCCGGAAGGCTCCGAAAAGATCGATATCCGTGCTGGCTCTGAATTGGGCAAGATCCCTGCAAATCCCAAGGTTTGGAACCTGTTTGCCCCCATCATCGTACTGATCGCTTCCACCATTATCCTCGATGTGGAAATGATGAACGGCGTACTGGTTACGTTAGCCTTTATGTTCGTATTCTTCCTGGCGCAGAAGCTTATGACTGCTACGGAATTTGCGGATGTGGCCATTCAGGGACTGAAGAATATGATCATGCCTCTGATGCTCATGGTTTTGGCTTTCCTTTTCGCAGAGGTCAATGCCGAGATCCATTTCACCGAGTACATGATCACCACCGCTGCACAGTTCGTAACGCCGCAGCTTTTGCCTTTGGTGGTATTTATCGTATTGGCAATTACCGAGTTCATTACCGGTACCAATTGGGGCATGTACATCATCGCGCTGCCCATCGTAATTCCTTTGGCTATCTCTTTGGATGCCAATGTGGTTCTGGCCGTTGCTGCCACCTTGTCCGCCGGCGTATTCGGAAGCCATATCTGCTTCTACTCCGACGCTACGGTCATCACATCTTCCGCCACCGGCTGCAACAACTTCCGTCACGCCATCACCCAGGCTCCTTTCGGACTTTTGGCTGCAGGTATTTCCGCAGTACTGTTCCTGATCGCAGGATTCGTATTCTAAGTGCATAAAAGAAATCATAAAAAAAGACTCTTCGGATCCCGAAGAGTCTTTTTTTTTCTAAACGTGCGCAGCACAAGTTCACTGTGACCTAAGGCTCCCCTGTGTAGGGGGAGCTGTTTATTCCGGAACAGATCCTCTTTGTTTCATCCATCGGGCGATGTATACGGCCGGTGTATCCAGTATGCTGGTGAAAATGTAGATCACATAACTGGAGATCATAATGGAGATCAGTGTCCGGGTATCGTACCAGCCGGCAAAGGCTCCCAGTGTGAAGATCAGCGTATTTACGATCTGAGAGATCATGGTGGAGCCGTTGTTCCGGATCCAAAGGAATCGAACTTTGCTGCCGGTTTTTTTCTCTGTAAATGCCCACCAGCGGTGGTAGAGCCACACATCAAATCTTTGGGATACGGCAAATCCCAGGAAGCTTGCCAAAAGAACTCTGGGGGTAGAGGAGAAGATGGCATGGATGTGGGGCGATGCCCAGTCGGAAGCCGCCGGTGTATACAGGAGCCAGTACTGGGTCAGGATCAGCATGGCAGCTGCGGCGAATACACCGATCCAAACCGCCTTTGCGGCACTTTTTTTTCCCTCATTTTCACTTAAAATATCGGTGACGAGATAGGTGGATGCGAACATCACATTTCCTAAAGTCTGTTCGATCCCGAAGCCGTCGATGAGTATCAATACTTCGATGTTGGCCAGGATGGTGGCGATGCCGGTCATGGCAAAGAGTCCGGCTTTTCCGAAGAAGCGATAGGCCAGCAGAACCAATCCATAGATGATCACTACTGAGAGAATAAGAAGTATTTCGTTTTGCAATTTTGCACCTCCAGCGAATTTGTAAATTTTCGCCGGGCAATAAAAATGCGCCCACTAGGGGCGCAAAAATACAAAAATAAAGTTGTATTGCCCGTAGTTTTGTTTAAGGACAGGATGGTTTCGAACTGTCCGACTTAATAAAGTCAAAGGGTGATAGGCTTAGCCGAGCTCCTGAACATCTACCAGCTCAATGTGGAAGTTCAGATTCTTGCCGGCCAGTTCATGGTTGGCATCGAAGGTAACGGTGTCTTCATCACGCTTGACTACCTTGACCTGCATGGGCTGACCTGCTGCGGTGTACAGTACGACTCTTTCGCCCACGGGCAGGTTTTCGCTGCCGGGCAGCTGGTTGG
Source organism: Clostridiales bacterium (assembly GCA_015058185.1). Lineage (GTDB taxonomy): Bacteria > Bacillota > Clostridia > Peptostreptococcales > Anaerovoracaceae > SIG263. Next base: position 7,754 of record SVCV01000031.1, read on the forward strand.
TCGGTACGGTGAAAACAGCCCGGGGGTCGGCGTATCCGTAGGCCTGGTCGGGAGTCAGGTGAATATCGATGCTCTGTCCGACTTCCATATTGGCTACAGCTTCGTCATAGCCGGGAATCATCATGCCCATACCGCATACAAATTCCAGGGGTTCGCCCCGGTCATAGGAAGAATCAAATACAGTACCATCATCCAGAGTGCCGCGATAATGGGTCTTGCAGTGCTTGCCTACATTGGGGCCAGCGATTTTCGGTGCGGAATGGCAGCCGCATCCGCATCCACAGCTTCCGCAGCTTCCGCCGCAGCCGTCTTCTTCATCGTGATCATGATGATGGTCGCAATTGACGCCTTCGGAAGTGAGCTCGCCGCGCAGATAGGCGCTGACGGCTGCATCGGCATTGCCTTCTGCGCCGGAGCAGATCTCGATACCGAAGCCTGCAAGTGCGGCCTGGGCTCCGTCACCGATGCCGCCGCATACCAGGACATTTACAGAAAGATCGGCCAGAAATTTTGCTACAGCGTCATGACCGCTGCCTTCGGTATTGACGGTTTTGCTGGAGATGATTTGACCATCTACGATTTCATACAGTTTAAAAGTTTCAGTATGGCCGAAGTGCTGGAAGACTTCGCCGTTAGAATAGGGAACTGCGATTTTCATAAATAACTTCCTCCGTTATTCGTTATTTTTCATAGGAAGATTGTACCCCAAACAGAGATAAATGACAACCAGTAAAAAAATGATGTATCGACTTCGCCTCCACGCGCGAAGCGCACATCATTACCGAAGGTGCCATCATGCACGCAGTGTACATCACGTTCCCAAAGGGAACACATCACTCCAATGAAAAAGAATCGTACATTTGTACGATTCTTTTTCATTGGTCGGAGTGACAGGATTTGAACCTGCGGCCTTTTGACCCCCAGTCAAACGCGCTACCAAGCTGCGCCACACCCCGATATATCAGGAACTATTAAGCTGTTCGGAATCTCTGTGGTGCCGGCGATCGGGGTCGAACCGATACGGTGTTTCCACCACGAGATTTTGAGTCTCGCACGTCTGCCAATTCCATCACGCCGGCGTGACAAAGGTTATATTAGCACATCAAAAAACAAAAAGCAAGCAAAAAAACAGTTTACATTGCAAAATTTTTTTTGTATAATTTTTTAAGTGAGCTGAAGTTCCTTTTTTACCAATTTAAGGGACGGCTCGAAAGAAGAAGTTCCTTAGGTAAACTCTTGGAATTGAAATGTTTTGTACGAAATAGGAGGTAACTACTATGCAAGGTGGCGGCATTACTATGCTCATTCCCATTATTTTACTCGTTGTTATCATGTACTTCATGCTGATCCGTCCTCAGAAGAAGAAGGAAAAGCAGGTTGCTGATATGCGTAACGCACTGAAGGTTGGCGATCACATCATCACCATCGGCGGTATCTGCGGTCGTGTTGCAAAGATCAAGAACGACAGACTGGTTATCGAAGTTGGTGCAGACCGCGTTAAGATGGAATTCATGAAGTGGGCCATCTCCAGAGTGGAAACTGCTGAAGACAGAGCTAAGGCTAAGGAAGCTGCTGACAAGGCCGCTGCTGCTGAAAAGGCTGCCGACAATGAAGAAGCTGCTGCTGCTCCCAAGAAGCTGCCCAAGAAGATGACCAAGAAGGCAGAAGACGCTCCCGCTGAAGAAGCTCCCGCAGCCCCCGCTGAAGCTCCTGCAGAAGAAGCTCCCGCTGAAGAAGCAAAGGCTGAATAAGAATTTGACTTTGAAATGGCATGACCAACCGGTCATGCCATTTTTTTTTGTGCATATACTGTACAAAAGGAGGTGGCGATATGACAGAACGCAGTGCAGGGTGGGGTACACGGACATTAAAAGCCTACATTTCTTCGGTGGTCCTGTTTGGTCTTTTGACCTTACTGACAGGTGCTCTTCTACGGTTTACCGCTCTTCCGGACACCCTGATCCCTCTGTATATCCTGGTGATCCTGTGTATTGCATGCTTGTTTATCGGCCTTTATGGCGGCAGCATTTGTCGTCGAAGGGGCATTCTGTTCGGCCTGATCTATTCTGCCGTGTTCCTTTTCCTGATCCTTGCCGCCGGCTTTGCGGTCCTCGGCTTTCCGCAGGATGTACAGCTGTTTCAGCCCAGGTTTCTTTTATGTCTTGTCTGCGGGGCTTTCGGCGGGATTTTCGGTGTGAATCTGCGAATTTAAGTCCGGTTTTTCCGGGCTTTTTTTAATGTCGAAAAACCGTTGAAAAAAAGGGGATTAAAAAGTGCATATAATATGTAAATTTTGCTTGTGGACAAGCTCAAAAAGGAGTAGAATACTACTATGTATGTGCAGCGGAATCCAGGGTGGTTTTTACTGTGGGATCCCTGCCTCGTTTTTTTCGGTTTTCTTAAAAAATACCGGAAAATTTTTCAAAACAGAAGGTGACGAAATTGATCAAAAAAATTCTTGCAGTAGTATTTATCGTGGTATTGGTCTTTGGCTGGATCGCCAGCGTAGCCGGTATCGGCAGCGTAGGACCTTTTACCGACGATTTGAAGTTAGGTCTCGACTTTAAGGGCGGCGTTTACGTCGTTATGGAAGCGGAGACCGAGGCCACCGGTGCGGAACTGGCTGACGCCATGGAACAGACGCAGATGATCATCGAGCGTCGAGTCAATGACATGGGCCTTTCCGAACCTGTTGTAACCATCGAAGGGGAAAATAAGATCCGTGTAGAACTCCCCGGCGTGGATGATGTGGAAGAGGCGGTTGCCACCATCGGTAAGACTGCCCAGCTGCAATTCCTCCTTGCTGACGGAACTTTGGCTGTAGACGGAAGCCAGGTCAAGACCGCTGCTGTGGGTCAGGACCAGTGGGGCCGTCCCTGCGTAAACCTGGAATTCACCGGTGAAGGCTCCAAGGCCTTTGAGGAAGCCACCCGGATCGCTGCCAGCAGACCCAATACTCTGGATCCCGAGACCGGTATCTACGGAAACGCCATCCTGATCGTTCTGGACGGTAAGCTGGAATCCGCTCCCGTTGTAGATAACGTGATCACCGGCGGCAATGCCCAGATCACAAGACCGGACGGTTTCGATCCCGAAGAAGCCCGCCAGCTGGCCATTACCATCCGTTCCGGTGCTCTGCCCGTAACCCTTCACGAAATCGAAACCAATGTGATCGGACCCAGCCTGGGTATCGATTCTCTGAATATGAGCCTGATCGCCGGTGTGATCGGTATCGGCATCATCCTGATCCTCATGCTGGTGGTTTACCGGATGATGGGTCTGGTAGCGGATATCTCTCTGCTGCTGTATGTTTTGATCGTATTCTGGATCCTGGCTCTGTTCTCCGCCGTATTGAACCTGCCCGGTATCGCCGGTCTGGTCCTCTCCGTAGGTATGGCAGTTGACGCAAATGTAATCATATTCGCCCGAATCAAGGAAGAGTTCCAGAACGGAAAGACCCTGCGGGTTTCTGTAGACTCCGGCTTTAAGCGGGCATTGACCACCGTTATCGACTCTCAGATCACCACTATGATCGCCGGCGTTGTTCTGTATCAGTTCGGCAGCGGTCCTGTAAGAGGCTTCGCCATGACCTTGATGATCGGTATCGTGGTCAGCATCTTTACTGCTGTAGTTGTAACCCAGGTATTCCTGAAGTCCATCGAAAGAAATAAGACTTTGACAAAGCCTGCTCTCTTCGGTGTAAAGACTCCCATCGCATTTAAGCGGGAATTCAGCTTTATCAAGCATCGCAAGGTATTCTACATCGTATCCGTAGCCATTATCGTTGTAGGTTTGGTCCTGGGCTCTGTAGGCGGCTTCAACTACGGTATCGACTTTACCGGTGGTACCAAGATCCAGCTGGATATGGGCAAGGAAGTTTCCGTACAGGAAATTCAGGACTGCATCGAAGAATTTGATCTGGATGCTTCCATCGTTCATGCCGGTGCTGACAATCACGAGGTCATTATCAAGACTACCGTAGCTTTGGATACCGCAGCCCGCGCAGAGATCCTGGATGACGTTTACGAAACCTTCGGCCTGGACGATTCCGCTCTCATGTCTGTAGAACAGTTCGGTCCCTCCGTAGGGGAGCTGCTGAAGAAGAACGCCGTTAAGTCCGTTCTCATTGCAGCGGTCTGCATCCTGATCTACATCATCATCCGTTTCGAATGGAAGTTCGGTGTGGCTGCTATCATTGCCCTGGCGCATGACGTACTGATCCTGCTGGCATTCTACGGAATCTTCCAGATCCCCATCAACAATCCGTTTATTGCTTCCGTACTGGTCGTAGTCGGTTACTCCATCAACGACACCATCGTAGTATTCGACCGGGTAAGAGAAAACCGGAAGCTCATGAAGAAGAACCACATGGAAGAGCTTTTGGACAAGAGCATCAACCAGACCCTCTTCCGTTCCGTAATGACCTCCGTTACCACCGTTGTGGTAATGGTTCCTCTGCTGATCCTGGGCGGCGAAACCGTAAAGGAATTCATCGTTCCCATGATCATCGGTGTTGTGGCCGGCGCATTCTCTTCTATCACCATCGCCAGCCCCATCTACTACCAGCTGTGCCAGCTGACGGAAAAGAGAAATAAGTACAAAGGGAAGTAAAGACATCAATGGAAACACATGATATGGAGAAATTCTTATCAGAGCTTTTAAAAATCAATCCCAATTACGATATTGAACTTTTGGAAAGAGCCTATCGTAAGGCGGATGAGGTACATGAAGGCCAGCTGCGGAAATCGGGAGAACCCTATATCTCCCATCCCGCATCTGTGACCTTGATTCTTGCTGACCTGGGTATGGACGAATGCACCCTTGTGGCAGGCCTTCTTCACGATACGGTAGAAGATACTCCTTACACTTTGGAAGATCTGAAATCCGATTTCGGCGAAGATGTGGCTCTTTTGGTAGACGGGGTCACAAAACTGGCCTCTCTGGTTTACGAGAGCAAGGAAGACCGTCAGGCGGAGACCCTGCGGAAGATGTTCCTGGCCATGTCCAAGGACATTCGCGTTCTGATCATTAAACTGGCTGACCGTCTCCACAATCTGCGGACCATCAACTACATGAGCGAAAAGCAGATCACGGAAAAGTGCAAGGAGACCCTTGAAATCTACGCACCTTTGGCCAGCCGCCTCGGCATCTACGCCATGAAATTCGAGCTGGAAGACATCGCTCTTCGGGCATTGGATCCGGAAGGTTATGCCGATCTGCAAAGCCAGGTCCAGGTCCGGAAGGACAGACGGGAAGAGACCATCCAGTCCGCCATGGAGATCCTTCGGGCAAATTTAGACAGCCTGAAGTTCCCCTATAAGCTTACCAGCCGAACCAAGCATTTTTATAGTATTTACCGCAAGATGAAATACCAAAACCGGCAGCTGGACGAAATCTTCGACCTGGTTGCCATGCGGGTCATCGTGGACACCGTCAAGGATTGCTACGCAGTTTTGGGCGTGGTCCACACCCTTTGGAAGCCCATCCCCGGACGCTTTAAAGACTACATCGCTATGCCCAAGCCCAACCGGTATCAGTCTTTGCATACCACGGTCATCGGCGACAACGGCGAACCCTTCGAGATCCAGATCCGAACCGAAGAAATGCACAAGATGGCGGAATTCGGTATCGCAGCGCACTGGAAGTACAAGGAAGGCATCTCCGAGGATAAGGAAGAAGTAAAGCTGGCCTGGCTCCGCCAGACTTTGGAGATCCAAAAAGACCTGCAGGACCCCAAGGAGTTCATGGAAAACCTGAAGGTGGACCTGTTCTCCAGCCAGGCATTCGTATTTACCCCCAAGGGCGACGTTATCGAGCTTCCTGCCGGTTCCACTCCTTTGGACTTCGCATATAAGATCCACACCTCCATCGGCAACAAATGCATCGGTGCAAAGGTAAACGGTAAGATGGTGCCCATCGATTACGTTTTGAAAAACGGCGAGATCGTGGACATCGTAACCTCTGCCAACAGCAAAGGCCCCAGCATCGACTGGCTCAAGATCGCAAAGAGCAACACGGCCAAGACCAAGATCCGCCAGTTCCTCAAGAGAGGAAACAAAGCGGAGAACATTGAAAAGGGTAAGGTCATGCTGGAAAAATACGCCCGGAGAAAGGGCTATGAACCCCAGCAGGTCATTCGTGCACAGTGGGTCAACAAGGCTGCAAAATCCCTGAATCTGCCCACTGCCGACGATCTCTATACCTCTATCAGCTACGGCGGTGTTATCCTTTCCAAGGTCATGACCATGCTGGTGGACATGTACCACGAAGACAAGCAGGAAGAGATCCGGAAGAAAGAAAAGGAATCCCAGTTGGCAGCCAAGCGGCGGACCTCCCGTCCCGACGGCACCGGCGTAACCGTAGCCGGTATGGACGGTCTTCTGATCCGCTTCTCCAAGTGCTGCAACCCCGTACCCGGTGACGAGATCATCGGTTTCATCACCAAGGGAAGAGGGGTCTCCATCCATCGGAAGGACTGCGCCAATATGCAGGATCTTCCCGAGGAAGAAAAAAAGCGCTTCATTGAGGCACAATGGGATACCCAAAACAAAAACGCTTCCTATGACGCAGACATTCACATTATCGCCGAAGACCGGAGAGGCTTATTTGCCGATATTTCCCGGGTTTGCGACGAAATGGACGTATACATTGCCGGTGTCAATGCCAAGCGTCCCAAGGACAATGTGGCTGACATCATCCTCACCGTATCCATCTCCAACACGGACCAGATGGAAAAGCTGCTGCAGAAGATCCGTTCGGTAGACTGCGTAGCGGATGTATATCGTCCCATTACTTAATACAAGGAGCTTTCTATGAGAGCAGTAGTACAGCGGGTCCTGGAATCTTCCGTTCGTGTGGACGGCAAGACCGTAGGATCCATCGGAAAAGGCCTGATGGTCCTTCTCGGCGTAGGGAAGGGCGATGAGGAAAAAGATGCGGTTTATCTCGCAGAAAAAATCACCGGCCTTCGGATCTTTGAAGACGAAGACGAAAAAATGAATCTTTCCCTGGCAGACGTGGGCGGCAGTATCTTAGCCATTTCCCAGTTTACCCTGTACGGGGATTGCCGTAAGGGCCGGCGCCCGGCGTTTACGGAAGCTTTGGAGCCTGAGGCTGCAGAGCGGCTTTATGAAGTGTTCTGTGCCAAGTGCAGAGAATTGGGCTTCCCCGTAGAGAAGGGGATCTTCGGCGCAGATATGAAGGTTTCCCTCATCAACGACGGCCCGGTCACACTTCTTTTGGAAAGCAAAAAAGCATTTTAGGAGGACTGTCATGATCATCAAACAGTTTATCAGCATGTTTATCGGCACCAATGTTTACATTGCCGTTGACGAAAATACAAAAAAAGCTTTTCTGGTAGACCCTGCGGATCCCAATCCCAAGGCTGCCCAGTTCCTTCAGGAAAACGGATATGAGCTGGAATACATCATCCTGACCCACGGTCACGGTGACCACATCGGCGGTATCGCTTTCATGAGTAAAAAGAGCAATCTCGCGCGCATGAATAAGAAACTGCCCGTACTGTTTTTCTCCGGAGATCAGGATCCGGTCGGCGACTTCGGCAAGGGCGTCATCCGCTCTTATATGGGCTTTTTGAAGGCCGGCATGGAGGACGTCACGCTCA
>SVCV01000032.1 GCA_015058185.1 Clostridiales bacterium
CAGAGGGATCGCTGAAAGCTTCGGCTGCGAGCTGGATCTGCCCAAGACCATTGCAAACGGCGACGATGTCTGCCAGATTCGTTTTGTAAGAAGATAAAGGATTTGTTTTATGTTCAGAAAAGCTACCGCTGCGGATATTGATGCCATTGCCGCAATTTACGACCGGATACACACCGCCGAAGAAAACGGCGAAAATGTAACGGGATGGATCAGAGGGATCTACCCTGTCCGAAACACTGCACTGGCAGCCCTTGAAAGGGGCGATTTATTCGTTTTAACGAAGGAAAATCGGGTTATAGGGTCAATGGTCCTGAATCAGCGCCAGGATGATTTTTACGCATTGGCAGACTGGGAATACAAAGTTTCGGCGGATCAGGTCATGGTCATGCATACCTTGGCCATAGATCCTCTTGTAAAGGGGCAGGGCTTTGGCCGTCAGATGGCCGCCCATTACGAGCAGTATGCTTTGGAGCATGGGTGCCGGTATCTTCGCATCGACACCAACATACGCAATCAGGCAGCCCGGAACTTTTATGCGAAGCTGGGCTATCGGGAGATCGGCTCACAACCTTGTGATTTCAACGGATTGCTGGGTGTGGAGCTGATGCTTCTTGAGAAAAAAATATAAAACAGGGGTAATTTTCAGGGGGTAATTATGTCAAAAGTCGTAACAGGGATCGGAGTTATTTTTACGTTATACGGACTGGGGCTCAATATGATCTCCAATCTGAATCTGGGCGTGCTGCTCACGTTGGCATTGGGCATTTTCATTTTGCTCATAGGGCTCTTTTGGAGAAAAATCGGAAAGCTGACAAGCAGGGGAATCGGCAAAATTCTGCGGAATGCAGTCATTGTTTTGCTGTGCCTGGAATTCGCTTTGGTCGGCTTTCTTGCGTTCTACAGCCAAAGCGACAATGTGGACTATGCCGAGGATGCGGTGGTGGTTTTAGGGGCCGGGATCCGGGGCGACCGGGTCATGATCCCTTTAAAACTGCGGCTGGAAAAAGCCATCGAATATCACGAAAAGAACCCGGAGGCTCTCATCGTGGTCACCGGCGGACAAGGATTCCAGGAAACCGTAACGGAAGCCTATGCCATGGAAAAATACCTTCTGGAACATGGTGTGGAACCTTCGGTCATCGTAAAGGAAGAGCTTGCAGCCTCTACCAATGAAAACATGCGATTCTCCCGGGAGATCCTGGATGAGAAATTCGGTACCGAAGAATATGAGATCGTGGTCATCACCAACAATTTCCACATATACAGGGCCGTGTCCATTGCGAAAGCGGAAGGTTTTACGGAGATTTCTCACCTTCATGCCGGATTGCAATGGTACAATCTTGTGCCTTGTTACCTTCGGGAAAGTTTAGCTGTGCTGAAAATGTGGGTCTTTGACTGATCAGGAAAGGAGTTTATCCCGTGAAACTGACTGTTTTAGTAGATAACAATACCTTTATCGATAAATATTATTTAGGTGAGCCCGGTGCCTCTTTCTGCATTGAGGAAGATGGCTGTCAGGTTCTCCTGGATGTGGGTTATTCCAATATTCTGCTGTCCAATGCGGAGAAAATGGGGATCGATCTTTCGAAAACGACGCATATCGTTCTTTCCCACGGTCATGATGATCATACCCAGGGGCTTCCGTTCCTGAAAGAGGCTGTCGATCTTTCCGGGGTAAAGCTGATCGCGCACCCTGCGGGATTTTTGCCGAAATTCAAGGAAGGCAAGTATATCGGCGGACCTTACAGTGAGCAGGAAATCGCGGAAATTGCGGATTATATGCCCATGAAAGAGCCTCATTTCATAACAGAAAAACTTCTTTATCTGGGTGAGATCCCCCGGAAAACAGACTTCGAAAACAAAACGCCCATCGGCCAGTATGAGGAAAATGGGGAGCGAAAAGACGATTATTTGCCGGAAGATACGGCGCTGGTGTACAAAGGGGAAAAAGGGCTCTTTATTATTTCCGGCTGCTCCCACAGCGGCATCTGCAATATTATTGAATATGCCAAAGAAGTTTGCGAAACGGATAAGGTTTACGGCGTTCTTGGGGGCTTCCATCTTCGGAAAGAAGACGAACAGCTGACAGAAACGATCACCTATTTGGAAAAATTGGATCTGGAGGTCCTTTATCCCTGCCATTGCGTCGGTTTATTCCCCAGATTCCGCATGATGGAAAAGCTTCCGGTGGTGGAAACCGGCGTAGGCATGGTCCTGGAGATCCATTGATCCCGGGAATTTTGACGAAAAAAACGGACTCGTTGAACAAGGGGTGAAAACGGGTCGAATCGTGTATGTTTTTCGCTTTTACTTTTTGTTGCAAATTCAAGCAGCATTCTTTACAATACAAAACACGGGGTAAGAGTTTTGTTGATTTCACAAGGGAAAAGGAGATTATGAGAAAAAAAGGGGGAGTTTTAATATGGAACGAATCAAAGTAGGTCTGGCGGACGATAATCGGGACTTCTGCCAGGTCTTAAAGGCTTATTTTGACCAGCAAAAGGGGATCGAGGTGGTGTTTACGGCCCACGACGGTCTGATGGCTTTGGAGATGCTTCAAAAAAGCCTGCCGGATGTGCTGATTTTGGATATGATCATGCCGCATATGGATGGTCTGGGGGTCCTTGAGAAGATCGCAGAGCTGGATCCGGAACGAAAGCTGAAAGTGATCCTTCTTTCCGCCATGGGACAGGAGCCGATCATTCAAAAGGCCATCAATCTGGGTGCGGAATATTACATTATGAAGCCCTTCGACCTGAGCCTTTTGGTAAAGCGGATCCATCAGGCTGTGGGAACGGAAGATGCTGCAGCCGGAAAGAAAAAAGACTTGCGAAGTTCCGTGATCCGGGTGGAAGATGCCCGGGAAAAGGATCTTGAAGTGGATATTACCAACATGATCCATGAAGTAGGCGTCCCTGCACATATTAAGGGATATCATTATTTGCGGAATGCCATAACCATGGTGGTTCAGGATATGGACCTTCTCAGTGCTGTGACAAAAGAATTATATCCGGCCATCGCCAAGATGAATAATACCACACCCAGCAGAGTAGAGCGGGCCATTCGTCACGCTATTGAAGTTGCATGGAATCGGGGAAAGCTGGAAACGCTGAATTCCCTGTTCGGATATACGGTCCATAACGACAAAGGAAAGCCCACAAACAGCGAATTTATCGCTATCATCGCGGACAAATTGCGCTTAGAGCGGAAGGCCGGATGAACCTTTACAACTGTTTCTTCATTAACCTATAACTTCTTTGATTCATGGGGTTAGCCACTATGAATGAAAGGAGTTTTTTATTTTGCGATTTCAGTATCAAATCAACCCCTATAAACAAAAGCCCCTCCCGATAAAAGTAGGAGGGGGCTTTTTACTTATGTGTGTGCGGGGGAGAGGGTGGGCAGAAGGAATTCATATCTCTTGCCCAGGAAGAAGATATTGATCTTCGTTACATTTTCCGAAATGGAGACCTTCAGATCGCCGGCCTTCATTGGGATCGCTTGACAATCCACCATGCGTCCATCCTCATTATAAAGAGCCAAAAGCAAGGGGTCGGCTCGGCAGACACCCTGGAGGGTGATGGTCAAATCGTCGTCTTCCCACTGGGCAGAGGCCGATTCCGGTTTCTCCCAATTGGTCACGATGCAGCCGCCCCAGAGGGAACCCTCCAGCAATCGCCATGCATCGCTGGTGAGATCAACAAGCATGAGAGGCGTGATTCCCATCTCGGCGAAGCTGTTGTCATAAATAGTGGGGCACGCGCCGGGGACATAGATCCGTTGTAAGTTGCTGCAATCACGGAAGGCTGCTTCTTCCACCACGGTGATGCTCTCAGGCAGGGTGATGGCGGTGAGCGAAGTACAGTAACCGAAAGTATTGTACGCCAGTTCGGTCATGAGACTGCTCAAAGTCACATCGCTGAGAGAGGTGCAGCCGGAGAAAATGCCGTCGCCGGTGGAGCGCACGCCCTCCAGTACTACTCGCTTGAGGTTAGGGCAGTTCTGGAAGGCAAGGTCGCCCACGTAGCCGCAGTATGCATCCTCCAGGATAAACTCTTCCATTTCGCAGGAGAGGAAAGCCCATTCTGCAATACCGCTGAGAGGTCCTGTGAGGCGGACGCTCTTCACTTTGGCTCCGCAGAAAGCGAAGGGCATGATGGAAAATCCGCTCTCAGGGAAAGTGATTTCCTCCAGAGACGAATAGGCAAAGGCGTAGTCATCGATCATAGTAACGGAATCGGGGATGATGAAACTGCCGGTTCGTCCATTCGGACAAAAGATGATCCATGGCAGATCCTTATCATAAAGGATGCCGTCCATCGAGCGGAAATTGCTGCTGCCGGAGATGGACACCCGCTCCAATGCGGGGGCCCGCAGACCGAAGGTGGGGGAATGATAAGCGCTGGTTTTCGCCAGATTGGAAGGCAGCACCATGTCGGTGACACCTGCGTTCAAAAAGGCGTGGTAGTCGATATGAGTGACGGTATGGGGAACGGTGAAGGACGTGATCCCTTCCATCGCGCCGGCATAGAGCAGGCGGGTCCTGGCGCTGTTATAAAGGATACCGTTGTCCATAGTGAAATACCGGTTCCCTGCCGCCAAAGTAAGAGTGATGGGATGTTTGGCACCATTAAAGGCAGTGTCTTCGATTGTCTGGAGGGTTGCGGGAAGGGAAATGCTCTCCAGGGAGGGATAGTTGCCCATGAGGTTTTTTTCCATCTCCACCGTGTTCTGCAGGATCACATGACGAATTTTGGAGGCATAGCTTTTCCAACCGGCGGAAGAGTAGTTGAGCGGGGCGCGGAAGGCATAACCGTTCAGGGTTAGCGTGGCGGTGCCGCGGTCATAGGCCCAGGTGTAGCTGTATCCCTCATAATCCCGGCCAGTGCCGGAGAGGATGGGCAGGGTGCTGCCATCCCAGGTTTTATGCGTGTAGCTGTTCCAGACTGAGTTTTCCCAACCGGTAGAACCTCCCATATAGTAAATGGTGGAGATCATACCGTTATACTGGAGATAGCGGTCTACCATGGGGGCGTTGCCGCGGAAATACAGCTCTGTGACCCAGGACTGATAGAAACAATAGGTACCCAGGTATTCCAAAGAAGCTGGGAGGATCAGTTCCTGGAGCCCCTGCGTAGCATAGAAAGCATTGTTTCCGATGTAGGTCAGACCCTCAGGAATATCCATAGAGGTGATACGCCAGCACTCACTGAAAGCGCTGGTGCCGATTTTGCGCAGGGAGGTGGGAAAGGAAACACGGGTGAGCTTGGTGCAGTTAGCGAAGGCCTCGTCTGCAATAGTCTCTACGCCTTCAGGCACGGTAAAGGTGTCTGTAAGGCTGGAAGGACAGGCGATCAGCGTGGTGTAGTCTTTGCTGTAAAGGATGCCGTTCCGGGCAGACATGGTGGGGTGGTCGTCAGCGACGATGTAGGAACGGAGGTTTACGGGCGCATAGAGAGCAGCCCTGGAGAATTTCTCCAACGAATTGGGAATGCCCAGCGTTTCAAAGAGAGGGGAAGCCATGGCATAGGGGCGGATAGTGGTAACTCCTTCGGGAATAGAGAAATGTTTCGCTTCTCTTGGAGTGGGATAGAAGATCAGCTCGCTGCCGTCAAAGGAGTACAGAACGTTGTCCTCTGCCTTGAAGAAGGTGTTTTCCCGGGCTACTGTCATGGTTGCCAGCTTGTCACAGTCATAAAAAGCCTGATCACCCAGGGTGGTGAGATCTTTGGGAATCGTGATTTCTGTCAGCGCATCGCAATCATGAAAGGCGGACTCGCCGATGGTAATGAGCGAGTCTGGCAGTGAGAGCTCCGTCAACTTGTCACAGTCATAAAAGGAACTGAGACCGATCTCCACGAGAGAATCCGACAGGTGTACCTCGCTGAGTTGGGAACATTTCATGAACGCATGATAATCAATATGAGTGACGGTGTCCGGCAGGGTGAGGGAGGTGATGGCGGTATAATCAAAGGCGTAGCCTCCAATACGGGTGACGGTGCAGCCATCGATGACGGAAGGAATCACCAGTTCAGCGGGAGCAGAGGACGGATCGGAGAATCCGGTGATGGTGGCCTCTCCGTTCTGTACGGTATAATTGAACGCTGCAGGAGTCGGTTCCGTGCCCCCGTTGTTCAACAGCAGATCAAGGGTAGCGTCATAGACACTTTGGGGCTGATAGCCCATGGAGGCGGCCTGCAGATGGGCACTCTGATTATCCTCTGTTACGGCAAACACCAAAGGGAAAGTGATCGAAGAGGAGTTTGTTGTGAGATCGACGTAGTCCCAAAGCATATCCATGTTGTCGTACCAGACAGTAAAAGAAGAGGCATTCTCTCCGGCATAAGTTTGGAAAAAGGATTCCGTTTCAGCCTGGGTGCCGCCCTGGCTTTCCATAGCCACCAGATTCACCCGGGGATCGTCCGCCCACTGGGACTGGGCCATGGCGCGGATGACCGCCTGACTGTTGCTGCAGGTATTGCCGTAAAAGAACAGCAGCGTTACGCCGTCCTCCGGCACAGCATAGTCGAAGGCATCCCTGCAGCCATCGTCAAGATGACAGGCAGTCTGGGTTCCTTTTACCGTGTCCGTTACGCTGCAGAGGGTCATACCGTCAGCGGCGTGAGCTGTGACGGGAATGAATGCAGTGATCAGCAGGGTGAATACCAGGGAAACAAAGAACTTTTTCATATATTGGAAACCTCCCGGTGCAGTGCTTGTTTTCATCAGCATACCACAAAATATGGAGATTCTCAAGGCGGCCATAAGCACTGGGCAGATGAAAATCTGCTGTCTATGGGCGTGCGGATCCTTTTTCGGAAAGAATCCCGAATATTGTTGAAGGAATTCATGAAAAGAGCAGCGATGTTTATACAAATTTCGCCTGCTCTTTTTTTTTACAATGAGAAACGGAGGTGAGGATATGGTTTACCATAAAATATTTCTGTTTCCATCATTGATTTTACTTTGCGGGATTTTCCTTTCCGGCTTTACTGCGGAGAGTGATGAGGCTCTTGTGCGGGATCTGCTTCTTTCAAGAACTTTGATCATGGAACAGGTCCTTTACGGGGAACTTTCTTTGGAAGAGGGGGAACGCAGGCTGGCTCAAATTGAGACACAGCCTTTATTAAAAGAGGATATTACTGCTATGAGGACCTGGCTGGACAGTGATTTGGATGTGGTGCGAAGGCTGGAGATCCTTTCGCTGGAAAAGCGGACAGGCCTGTACGGTTACCGGGCTTTTGATGCTCTGATTCTTTGGGAGATGCGGGGCGTCACAGGGTCTTACACAGAGACTGTGGAATATAATGTGGTATTGAAGCAATCAGGTGATCAATACCGAATTTCCATTCTGGAACCACTTTTGCCAAAGCTTATTGAATAAGACGTAAATCCATAAAAAAAAACTATATAAAAATCGTGCGGAACCTTTGGAAAATTACACGATTCGGAAAAAATATTGTTTACCTTTTTTGATTCACTGGTATAATGGAAAGGTAGAGCTTTCGGCTGGATCAGCCGGTTTCTCTACCTGCTGAAAGGAAGTAATAAAAATGAAACAAGTCTATATGGATTATGCGGCAACGACTCCTGTCAAGAAAGAAGTTCTGGACGCTATGCTGCCGTATTTCTCTGAACAATATGGAAATCCCTCCAGCCTTTACGCCATTGGCACTAAGGGTAAAGAAGCGGTTGCAAAGGCCCGGAAACAGGTGGCTGACCTGATCGGTGCTGAGCCCGAAGAGATCTTCTTTACGGCCTCCGGTTCCGAAGCGGATAACTGGGCACTGAAAGAGGGTGCCGCCTCTAGGAAAGAGTCCGGCAATCACTTGATCACCACGGTAATCGAACACCATGCCATTCTTCACACTTGCGAAAAGCTGGAAGAAGACGGCTATGAAGTTACCTATTTAGGTGTCGGTACCGACGGCAGAGTGGATCCGGAAGATTTCCGGAAGGCCATCACTGACAAAACCATCCTGGCCAGCGTTATGTTCGCCAATAATGAAGTCGGCTCCATCCAGCCTATTAAGGAATTGGCCGCTATCGCAAAAGAAAAGGGCGTTCTGTTCCATACGGATGCGGTTCAGGCCTTAGGCAATGTTCCCATCAACGTGAAGGAGATGGATGTGGACATGATGTCTTTCTCCGCTCATAAGATCTACGGACCCAAGGGCGTTGGCGCTCTCTATATCCGCAAGGGCGTAGAGATCCCCAATTTCCTCCACGGCGGCGGCCAGGAAGGCGGTCATCGTGCCGGTACCGAAAATGTACCCGGTATCGTCGGCTTCGGCATGGCTGCGGAACTGGCTATGAAAAACCTGGATGACCACTGCAAAATGACAGCATCTCTGAGAGATTACTTCATCGAACAGGTCCAGGCCAATATCGAAGATGTTGAAGTAAACGGCAGCATGGAACATCGTCTTCCCGGCAATGCCAATCTGCTGTTCCACTATATCGAAGGGGAAGCTTTGCTTCTGTTCCTGGATGTAAAGGGCGTTTACGCCTCTTCCGGTTCCGCTTGCTCCTCTTCCACTTATGCACCTTCCCATGTTCTGACCGCAATCGGTCTTCCTTTGGAGAAGGTTTACAGCTCCCTGCGGTTCTCCATCGGAGACTTTACCAGCAAGGAAGACATCGACTATGTTGTCGAGCAGCTGAAAGATATCGTAAGCAAGCTTCGTTCCTTCTCGCCCTACAGCCGGAAGTGCAACGAGGATTCCTGTAATTGTCGCGTTAAGGACACCTGCAAAAGAAAAAAGAATTAGAGAAAGGTCAGGATTCGCACTATGTCTATGTTCAACGAAAAAGTAATGGATCATTTCATGAACCCCAGAAACGCCGGTGAAATGGAAAATCCCGATGCCGTAGGCTCTTTCGGAAGCCCCGTTTGCGGCGATATGATGGAGATCGCTTTAAAAATTGAAAACGATGTGATCGTGGATGCAAAGTTCCGCACCTTCGGCTGTGGTTCTGCAATCGCATCCTCCAGCGTTGCCACCGAAATGATCAAGGGAAAAACTCTGGAAGAAGCTTTGGCATACACCAATCAGAATTTCGTAGATGAACTGGGCGGACTGCCTGCACCTAAGGTTCATTGCTCCATGCTGGCTGAGCAGGCCATCCGACTGGCTATTTACAACTATGCTCAGGAACATGGTCTGACCCTGAAGGGCCTGGAAGGCTTTGATCCCAACCAGGAAATGGACGCTTGTCACGTTCACCACGAATAAAAATCAAACGGACCGGGAGAATCTTATGAGCATGGATCGCAATAAAGTTCTGCTGGGATTAAGCGGCGGGGTGGACAGTACCGCCGCTGTTTTTCTATTGAAAGAAAAGGGCCTGGAGGTTACAGGCTTCTATTTTGATGTTTTGGGCGACCAGGACGAGGAAGAGGCACGGGCACGAAAGGCTGCGGAAGATACGGGGATCCCGTTTCTCTCTGTAAAGGCTGCAGACCTGTTTGAAAAAGAGGTTCTTACGCCTTTCTGCGAAACGTACAGGAATGGACAAACGCCGAATCCCTGCATTCTTTGCAATCCGGCGGTGAAGTTTTCCCTCATGATCCAGGCTGCGAACGAGACCGGTGCCTATTGGATCGCCACCGGTCATTATGCGCGGATCAAGGAAGATCCTGCTGCCGGGATCTATTATGTACACAAGGGTCTCAGTGAAAAGCGTGACCAGTCCTATATGCTTTACAGACTGCCGCAAGCGGTTCTTTCCCGTCTGCTTTTGCCCTTGGGCGACACGGCGGAAAAGGATGATTTGCGTGATATGCTGCGAAAGGAAGGCCTCTTCAACGCCGATGACCGGGACAGCCAGGACATTTGCTTTATTAAGGACGGAGATCTGGAAAGGTTTCTGAATGAAAGAGATGCCGGCGGTTTTCCCGGGAATTTCGTGGACAAGTCCGGTAAGATCTTAGGGCAGCACAAAGGCTTATCGCACTACACCATCGGCCAGCGAAAGGGCCTGGGAAATCTGGGACTTGGAAAGCCCGCCTTTGTATTAGCACTCGATCCCGAGAAGAATGAGGTCGTTTTAGGCGACGATCCGGATCTGTTCTCACAAACGGTGCGAGCGGACCGGGTTTTCTTCAGCGGCTTTGAAAGCAATACCGACGGCATGCCGGAACAATATGAAGGAATGCAGGTAACCGCCAAGATCCGCTATGCTGCAGCACCTGCGCCTGCGAGATTGCATCAGGAATCTCCCGGCATTATTCGTTTGGATTTTGAAACACCCCAAAGAGCGGCCACTCCCGGCCAGTCTGTGGTCATTTATCAGGGAGACCAGGTTCTCGGCGGCGGTTTTATCTGCTGAAAAGGAGGCAGAAACCATGTTGGAAATGCGTAAAAAAGTAATCGAGATCGCACAGCGTGCGGAAGAGCAGGGCCTTTGCCGGTTTCGTTCCGGAAATTTCAGCATCGCTGACCGGGAGAATAACCGCTTCCTGATCACTCCTTCCGGTGCTGACCGGAAGACCATGGCTCCCGAAGACATTCCCGTGATCAGTCTGGATGGCGGGGTTCTTCAGGAAGGTGCCCACGGAAAACCTTCCATTGAAACGGACATGCATCGCCTTTGCTACTTGGCAAGACCGGAGATCGGTGCCATCGTGCACACCCATTCTCACTATGCTACTGTATTTGCTATCAAGGGCATTCCCATTCGCCCTGTGGCAGATGAATCCATTTTCTATGGACGCAATGTGGTCTTTGCGGATTATGCACCGCCGGGAACCGATGAACTGGCGGCAAATGTAAGCGAAGCTCTGAAGAAATGTGATGTGGTTTTACTGCGGAATCACGGAGTTCTGACCTGCGGTAAAGATATCGAAGAAGCATTCCTGAAAGCTATGTATGTGGAACATGTGGCAAAGCTCTATTTCCATACCATGCTTTTAGATAATATTGGATAAGGAGAGCGTACTATGTTTGGCAAGAAAAAGTTTTTAGTTGCAGTTTTGCTTGTGATCTGTCTGATGTTCACTGCCTGCGGCGGTTCTGGTGAGCCTGCAGGGGAGGGCGGAGAAACCGTTAAGATCGGACTTTTGTCCATCGATGACAGTCTCCCGTTTTTCGTAGCCCAGGAAAAGGGCTTCTTTGAGGAAGCCGGTGTTTCTGTAGAACTGGTTCCTTTCGGCAGCGCAAAGGATAAAGAAATGGCTTTGGAAGCCGGAGCTTTGGACGGAGACATGACCGATCTGATCGTAACGGCACTGCTCAAGAAAACCACCGATGTTAAGGTCGTTTCTTATGCGCTTGGTGCCAACGCTTCCGAAGGACGCTTCGTTCTTTTGACTGCTCCGAACAGCGGCATCGAAACCATGGAAGATTTAAAGGGTGTTCCCGTAGCCATCGGCAACAACACCATTATTCACTATATTTGTGATCGTTTGCAGACCATGAATGGCTTTACAGCGGAGGAAAAGCTGACCCAGAACATTCCGGACTTAGGACTTCGCTTAGAGGCTCTTATGGCCGGTAAGGACGTACAGGCAGCCATTCTGCCGGATCCTTTGGCCGCTCTTGCGGAAATGCAGGGTGCAAAGACCTTGGTGGATGACACCCTTCTGGATGAAAATCTTTCCCAGTCTGTTGTAATTTTTACACAGGAAGCCATCGATAAGAAGGGCGAAGAGATCCAGAAAGTCATGGATGCCTATTTCCGGGCCATGACGTATTTGAACGAAAATCAGGACACTGAGGAAGTAAAGGCCTGGCACATGGAATTCTGCAAGATCCCGGAAGTCCTTCAGGACACCTATTCCACTTCCACCTATACTCCCAATGCGCTTCCCGATGAAGAAATGATCCGCTCTGTAGTGGATTGGATGGTGGAAGAGGGCTTATTGGAAGAGGCTTATGCCTATGAAGATTTGGTTTACGACGGTTTTGTAAAGGAAAATTAAGAAAGATGTTAGAGCTGCAGCAGGTATCATTGCAATACTTGAATAAAGACAAGACCCCCATGTGGGCTCTTCGGGAGTTCTCCCTGCAGGTAGAGCAGGGGGCTCGTTTGAGTGTTGTGGGTCCCTCCGGCTGCGGCAAAAGTTCCTTGCTTTATCTGTTGGCGGGTCTGAAGTTTCCCACGGAAGGAAAGGTTCTCTTCCACGGAGAACCGGTGGATGGTCCCAAGACCCGAACCTCTCTGATTTTGCAGGACTACGGTCTTTTTCCCTGGAAAACCGTATATGATAATATTGCTTTAGGTCTTAAGCTTTCCGGAAAGGACCGGGCGGTGATGGATCGAAAGGTCAAGGATACGGCGGAAGAACTGGGCATCGGAGAAAAGCTGGCCCAATATCCCGGCGAACTTTCCGGCGGCCAGCGTCAAAGAGTGGCCATTGCCCGGGGCTTGGTTCAGGATCCGGAGATCCTTTTGATGGATGAGCCTTTTGGCGCTTTGGATACCTTGACCCAGGAAAAAATGGACGAAATGCTTCTGAATCTGTGCAAAGGAAAAGGTCTGACTCTGGTCATGGTCACGCATAATATTGAAGAAGCGGTCTTTTTAGGTGAAAAAATTGCGGTTTTCGGCCAAATTCCCGGCGTTTTGGAAACCGTTTTGGATAACGAAGGATCCGGTACTTCTGGGTATCGGGACAGTGAAACGTTTTATAAGAAGTGCTCTGAGGTACGGGCAAGATTAGGAGGCAGCCATGAAAAATAAAGTGGTAAGCTTCATCCTTGCTTGTGTGATCCTCTTTGCAGCCTGGCATATTTTCAGCCTTTGTCTGGATAAGGCGTTCCTGCCCACACCGGTGGATTCCTTTAAAGCCTTTTTCCTTGCCATCGCCTCCGGCGAATTGGCAGGTCATTTCGGGATCAGCGCCTGGCGGGTGGCTATTTCATTAGTGCTTGCTATGGTTTTGGCCGTTCCCTTAGGTCTTTGGATGGGACAAAATGAAAAGGCAGACCGGATTTTAGCTCCCTTTACTTTTATCCTGTATCCTTTGCCAAAGGTAGTATTTTTGCCCATTATCGTGGTTATTTTGGGCATTGGAAATGCGCCGAAGATCTTTCTGATCACACTGGTCATTTTCTTCCAGATCCTCGTAGTGGCCAGAGATGCTTCCCGAAGCGTGCCTCAGGGCAGTTTGCTCTCCATTCGCTCTCTGAATGCTACAAGACTGCAGACCTATCGGCATGTGATCCTTCCGTACTGCCTGCCGCAGATCCTGACTTCGCTGCGGATCTCCTTAGGGACAGCCATTGCTATCCTGTTCTTTGCGGAGACGTTTGCTTCCGTTACCGGCATCGGCTATTATATCCTGGATTCCATGACCCGGCGCGCCTATACGGATATGTTCGGCGGCATTATTGCCATGGCAGTGTTGGGGCTGATCGCCTACGGTATCGTAGGTCTTATTGAACGTTATTTCTGCCGCTGGCAAAAGATTTGATAATATAAGGAGAATGCATGAGCATTTTAGAGCTCTTTATTATAGCGGTAGGCTTGTCTATGGATGCCTTCGCCATATCCATCTGTAAGGGCTTATCCGTAAGAAAAATGCAGCCCCGTCACTCTGTGATCATGGGGCTTTATTTCGGCGGATTTCAGGCTCTTATGCCCTTGCTTGGATTCTTCCTTGGGCGGCAGTTTGAGCATTTGATCACCAGCGTAGATCACTGGATCGCCTTTGTGATCCTGGCTTTTATCGGCGGGAACATGATCCGGGAATCCCGGGGAGAAGCGGAGGAACTCAACGACTCTTTCGGGCCGAAAACCATGCTTCCCTTAGCCATTGCCACAAGCATCGATGCTCTTGCCGTGGGGATCACGTTTGCATTTTTACGAGTGGATATCGTTCCGGCAGCCAGCTTTATCGGCATTATTACCTTCTTCTTCGGCTTCTTCGGGGTAAAGATCGGCCACATTTTCGGCGCCCGATTCAAGTCCAAAGCGGAGTTTATCGGGGGACTGGTTTTGATCCTCATGGGACTGAAGATCCTGCTGGAACATTTAGGAATCATCGCTTGATCACACAAAACAAAAAATCGTCTTTTACAGACGATTTTTTTTTATGAACGTACCGGAGGTACACATCATTGTACGAAGTACAACATCATATCGCAGATCCATCACTCGGCCGCTTGAGGACGAACATCACTGCCATTATATGGTCTAGTACCGTATAATGGCCATGGCCGGGCAGACCGGAGCGCAATAACCGCAGGTGAGACAAATGCGCTCGTCAATTTCGGCCAATCCGTTGTGATTCCATGCAATGGCATGGTTGGGACATCTCTTTAAACAGGCGCCGCAGCCTAAGCAATCGCTTTGGCTTACCCGTATTTTTTTATGGTTAACCGGTGGGGTGAATCCGGAATGAAGCTTTCCTGCAAAGTAATCGAAAAGGTGATCCACTTCGTATTTATGACCGAAGCCGATCATCATGGAAGCAATGCCGGGAAGTCCCTGCACATAGTCCAAAGCCTTCACATAGTCCGGTGTCAGGTTCCCGCCGCCGAAGACTTTCATGGAAAAGACACCTTTTCCGGCATCTGCAGCTCCTTTTATGGCTTTCGCCATGTCTTCCGGCGTTCCCGGACCGTCGCCGTGACGAATTCCCAGGCCCTTAAAGTTAATGAGAGGGAAGAGAATGTCCAATTCCGGGATCTGTGCGGCTTTTTCCGCCACATCCACATGGTGGGTGGAGAAGCCGATGGCTTTCACGATGCCTTTCGCTTTTGCTTCCTGAAGGGCTTCCCAGGCTCCCTGACGGTCTTTCCAGTCGGAGCCGGCCCGAACTTCATGAAGAAGGAAAATATCCAGAACATCCCGATTTAAAGCCTTTCGGGCCTCTTCAATGGCTGCATTCATTTCTTCAAAACCGGTTTCCAGGCTCTTGGAAGAGATCACAGGATCGAAGGGGAGGCCTTTTAAAGCTTCCCGAATATAGGGATAGGTATGGTAATATTGAGCTGTGTCAATAAAGTTGATGCCCCGTTCCAATGCATAACGAAGCACCTCTGCACCCTCAGCCAAGGGAAGATCCATTTGGCAGGGGCCGATGGGGAGAGCTCCGAAACCGGCGGGAGTGACCCATAATGCAGTTTTTCCTAATTGACGTTTTTCCATGGGTGTATTGTACTATAAACAGGGCAGGGGATTCAAGGCTTTGCTTGACGGGAACAAATTTCACTTTTACCTTGACAAAATCCTGAAAAATTATTACCCTGAATATTGAGGACAGGTTTTCCTGTCCCTGAAAAATTGCATATTGCTCCGGCTTTTGTGGCACTTGCGCGACCTCGCCCGGCGAGACACGCAATCTTGTTCTGCTGAACAAGGGAATCAGGTGTAAATCCTGGACACGGTTCCTTTCCGCTGCATA
>SVCV01000033.1 GCA_015058185.1 Clostridiales bacterium
TTGTTTTTACCATGATCTGCTTCTGCTCCGGCGCCCCCGGCGGGATCTTCTTCCCCCTCTTGGTTCTCGGTGCGCTGCTGGGCGGGATTATGGGCAGCATAGCCTGTTCCCTGCTGGGATTGCCCGAAAGCTGCATGATCAATTTCCTCATGCTGGGAATGACCGGCATGTTTTCCGGAATTGTAAGAGCGCCGCTCACAGGCATCGTTCTTGTGGCAGAAATGACCGGCTCACTGACACAGTTTACAGGACTTGTCATTGTATCCATTGTTTCTGCACTGACGGCAAACATGCTGGGGAGCAAGCCGATTTACGACGAATTGCTTGAAAACATGCTGAAAAAATAAATTCACAATTACAGATATGAGAAAACCCACCGGAACCGGTGGGTTTTGCTTTTAGCGCAGGAAATTCAGAAGGTCCTGATAGACTGCGTCTTTATCCAATTCATTTAAAATTTCATGGGCATCGCCTGGGTACAGTTTCATCTGTACATTCTGGTATCCCTTTTCCCGATAACACGATACCACCTTTTCTACGCCCTTTCCGCTTTCCCCAACGGGGTCGTCGCCGCCGGCTACAAAGAACAGGGGAAGATCTTTCCGCGCCCTGCCTTCTGCTTCCTGTTTGTTCATCCGGGACATTCCCTTAAACATGTGGTAATAGGCATTTACGGTGAACATGAATCCGCAAAGGGGATCCTTAGAGTAGGTTTCCTGGTTTTCCGGATTTTTGGAGAGCCACGCAGAACCTAACTTCTTCGCATAGCCACCTACCGCCATATCATTTACCATCTTGCTGCGGTACTCCCATCCCCGGAATAGGGAAATGAGCCGGCACATAAACATGCCCGCAGACAGGATCCCGTTTGGCTGGTGGCCGGTACCCATAATGATGGCACCGGCAAGATCCTCGCTATGTAAGCCTAAATACTGCCGTACTAAAAAGGAGCCCATGCTGTGGCCCATGATGAAATAGGGAAGCTTCGGATATTTTTCCTGGGTTTGTACCCGGAGCTGATGAATATCGGCGACCACAACATCATTTCCGTTGGGATGGTGGAAATACCCCAACCGCTTATCGCTGGTAACAGACCTGCCATGCCCTAAGTGATCGTGCCCCACCACATAAAAGCCCTGGGCAGCTAAAAAGGAAGCAAAGGCATCGTAGCGCTCGATATGTTCGACCATTCCATGGCACATTTGAAGAACGCCTGCGGCTTCTCCTTCCGGGAGCCATTCGATGGCGTGGATCTGGGTTGCACCGTCACCGGACGGATAAAAGAATTCCCTCTTCATCTTGGTTTCTCCTTTTCCATACAGGATCAAAGAACTATTGTACTGTAATTGTATCGAGAACTGTCGAAAAATGCAAGGAAAGGAAGTGTGGCGCCCTTTCGGGTTCGACTCCCTGCGATTTCTATGCAGAATTGAAATCCTTGCCAAGGCAAGGATGAAATCAGCGCTGCTGACGAAATCCATGCAAAGCCTGGATGAAAGGAACTCCGTCCTTTTTCTTCTGCGCAAGCAGATTTCATTGCGAAGCAATTTCATCCACCAAAGGTGGATTTCTTCCGGACAAAGAACGGATTTCACTGAAAAAAAGAACCAGTCGATTGACTGGTTCTTTTTTTCTGGTGGAGATGGTGGGAGTCGAACCCACGTCCGAAAGCACATTCACTGGGAGCTTCTCCGAGCGCAGCCGATGTTTTAAAGTTTCGCTTCTTCCGGCGCCCTAACGGCAGGCTCCGGTTTCGGCTATCCTGTTATGACCTCAGGTTACCAGGAACTCGCCCGAGGTTTCCTGTATAACATTTTACGTCAGTCTTACCGCCTACAGGGAAACGGCAAGAGGACGCGCGGGGCTATGCAGCCAGTGCGAAAGATCTGTTGTTATTTTTTGCGTTTGTATTTAACGTGCCCTTTTTAACGCAGACCGAGCAAACTGCGGCTCGCTTCTCCGGCTTCTACACCCCCGTCGAAACCAATTTCACCCCCGAACGGAAGGTATGAATTGGAAGGGATCTTTCGCGGTACCTTTGTATTATCATTATACCCAAATCCAACTTCATTGCAACAAACAAAAAAGGGGAAATTACCGGTTTTTCCCGCAGGGTCTGTGCTCACCGCATAAATCCTTCTTTTTTCTTGAATTGTCTGACAGTTCTTGCTATAATGAAATGAGTTGGAATCCAACGAAACAAATAGCTGAAGGAGAATCTTCATGGAAAATAATCTGTTTACCAATAAACATATTTTGGAATGGCTCCAGTACTTTGCAGCCAATGCTCCCGTAGACCTGGAAAAAGTCAAGATCCTGGACATCACCAGAAAAAATAAGAACCTGATCCCCACCGTAGAATCCAATTCCGCCACTTTGGTTTTCACCGAAGCCGGCGACCAGGAGATCTTCTATCGCATGTGGGATGTAGGTCTGGGCGAATGTACCGTTTGGTACAATGACGGCTCCGACCCCTCCGGCCCCATTAAGAATGATAAGCTGAAGGACATGATCGACCGAGGCATCAACGCCTCCGCAGGTATGCTGGTCATGAACCCCAAAGCCTGTTCCACTTACAAGATCGGTATGCGGAACAGCAGCTTCTCCAGAGGTTCCGTTCGGTATGTAGGAAGCGAGATCCGCGCCATCATCCTGAATAAGATCCATATCAATTCCAATGACACCATCTGCATCGTCAGCGGAGAAAGTATCGCTGTTGAAGCAGCATTGATCGCCACCGAAGGGGACATCATCGCGGTTGAATACGATAAGAACGACCGAAAGACCATGGAAGCCAACATCCAGCAATTCGGCCTTCACAATATCCATATCGTAGATCATGTAGACGATGACACCATGGGAGATCTCCCCGTTCCCTCCTTAGCGTTCATTGTGGCTTCCGCCAGCTTGGAGCAGGAGATCGCATGCCTCCTCCGGATCAATCCGGAAATGGAATTCGTCATCTACACTTTGGATTTCAAGATGGCAGCCTCCATCTCCCGGATCTTCGAACAACACAACATCGCCGAATTGGAAGTTATTCAAATCGCCGTTTCCAAGCTGACCTCCAAGAACACCTTCGAGACCGAACCGGCTCCCTGGCTGATCTCCGGCAAAGCTTAAAAGCACAAAAAACGACAGGACAAAATTCCTGTCGTTTCTTTTTTATGTTTCATTGCAAGCTCAGGCTGTAACGATCTTATCCAAAATGCCTGTCAGGAATGCCAAAGTGATCCCGTAATTGGTAATGGGAACACCCTGGGATCTGGCCCGTTCGATCCGGGAAAGCACATGCTTCCGGTTGAACATACAGGCTCCGCAATGGATGATCAAATCATAGGATGTCAGGTCCTGGGGGAAGTCACTTCCGCTCACCATATCGATCTGCAGTCCCTCCCCTTTCAGCTTCCGCAGCTGACGGGGGATTTTTACGCGGCCGATGTCCTCTTCAAGAGGAGCATGGGTACAGGCCTCCGCAATGAGGACCCGGGACTCTTCCGTCAATGCCTCAATGGCGTTGGCGCCCTTGATGAACTCCTCGATATCGCCGATGCTTCCGGCCATAAGAACGGAGAAGGAAGTCAAAAGGCTTTCTTCCGGCTTCTTTTCGTACACGGTTTTAAACACCTGGGAGTCCGTGATAATGAGCTTGGGGGCTTTTTCCAGCTTTCCGAGGGCCTCATCCAGCTTATCCGTAGTGCAGCAGGTAACGATGCACTTCTTGTCCAAAAGTTCCCGCAGGGTTTGTACCTGGGGAAGGATCAGGCGGCCCTTGGGAGCCTGAATATCCTGGGGCATCACCAAAAGGACGGAATCCCCTTCGCCCACAAGATCTCCGGTTAGGGATTTTTCATCATAGTCTGCAGGCAGCTTTCGGATCAGAGCTTCCCGAATGGAAGATACTCCGGTCTTGTTCAGGGCACTGACCACCAACGGATCTTCTCCCATAAGGTCTTTTACCGCCCCGCAGACCCCTTCCAGGTCCGCAAGAATATCCGATTTATTGACAACAGGCACGATGGGTGTCTTTTTTTCTTTCAGCATCCGGGCCCATTCCGCTTCTTCCCGGGGGAAATCCGCAAAGACCATCAGGGCAATGTCCGTTTTCTCTAGCGCCTGGGCGGTTTTCTCCACCCGCATCTTACCCAGTTCGCCCTCATCGTCCACCCCGGCAGTGTCGATCCAGACTACGGGACCGATACCGTAAAGTTCCATGGACTTATAAATGGGATCTGTGGTGGTGCCGGCTACATCGGAAACCACAGCCAGGTCATGTCCGGTAATGGCATTGAGCAGGGAAGATTTCCCGCTGTTTCTTCGGCCAAAGATCCCGATATGAAGGCGCTTGCCTCTGGGGGTGTCCTGTAAAGTCGTCATAGATTTATCCTTTCCCTAGAAACGGAAGTCTCTCTTTCCGCCTTCCATGTCTGTCAAATGTTCCAAAGCAATTTCCTTGACCTTGGGATGGGTGATTCGTTCAACCTCTTCAAAGATGACCTTTTCGCCTACCTCCCTGGTTGCAGGGGAAGCGTAGTCTTCCAGGTATTCCTTCAAAGTCATCAGCGCATTGGGCTGGCAGCAGTTGGCGATCTGTCCGGATTTGAGCAGGCTCATGAACCGGTCGCCGGTCCGGCCTTCCCGGTAGCAAGCGGTACAGAAGCTGGGAACATAGCCCAGATCCAGCAGCCATTTTACGACCTCGTCCAAAGTCCGGTTGTCGCTGATATCGAACTGTGCGGAATTTTCTTCTTCCGGCTCTTCTTCGGCATAACCGCCTACGCTGGTTCTGGAGGCGCCGCTGATTTGGGAAACACCCAAAGCGAGAACTCTTTCCCGGCTCTTAACGGATTCTCTGGTAGAAATGATCATGCCGGTATAGGGAACGGCGATCCGGATAATGGCTACGATTTTAGCGAACGTATCGTCGTCGATGGCGTTGGTGAATTCTTCGGTATTGATGCCTTCTGCAGGACGGATCCGGGGAACGCTGATGGTGTGAGGACCAACGCCCTTATAGGCTTCCAAATGTTCTGCGTGCATGAGCAGACCAACCAGGTCATACCGATACAGGTTCAGGCCGAAGAGTACGCCCAGACCTACATCGTCAATGCCGCCTTCCATGGCCCGGTCCATAGCTTCCGTGTGATAAGCATAATCGCTCTTGGGGCCGGTGGGATGGAGCTGCTCGTAAGCTTCCTTGTTGTAGGTTTCCTGGAACAGAATATAGGTACCGATACCGGCATCGTGAAGCTTCTTATAGTTTTCTACGGTGGTAGCGGCAATATTTACGTTAACGCGGCGGATAGCACCATTCTTATGCTTGATGCTGTAAATGGTTTCGATGCTTTCCAGAACATACTCGATGGGGTTCCGCTTGGGGTCTTCGCCCAGCTCAATGGCCAGTCTCTTGTGGCCCATATCCTGCAAAGCGATGACTTCCTTGCGGATCTCTTCCTGGGTCAGCTTTTTGCGGCAAATATTCCGGTTCTTTGCGTGATAAGGACAGTAGGTGCAGCCGTTGATGCAGTAGTTGGAAAGGTACAGCGGCGCAAACATTACGATCCGGCGGCCGTAAAGCTTTTCTTTGATCCGGCGAGCCAAATCTTCCATGCGGGCATTCAGGTCAGGCAGGTCGCATTCCAAAAGAACCGCAGCTTCTCTGTGGGTAAGCCCTTTGCAGTCTTCCGCCCGATCCAAAAGGCTTTCGATCAGCTCCCGGTTGGATTTATTTGCTTTTGCATACTCTAAAGTTTCCAGGATCTCTCCGTGATGGATGAATTCTTCTGCCTTAGGGGATTTTACATTGTAAGTAGTCATTGTCCTTCTCCTTTGTTTATTTCAACGGCCAGGCCGTATTTTTTATTTTTTCGCGATCAGAGGGCTGTCCCCCCGATCCACAGCGATCTCATAGCCGATGGCCGAAAGCCGTTTCTTTAAGTCTTCCAGTCCTTCTGCGGATTCCAGTCCCGTATTGATCTTGTTATCATACAGAGAATATTTATTTCGGATGTCCGCCGGCGAAAGGTTAGGCATCAATACATTAGCTCCGGCCAGGATCCCCTTCTCTCTTCCGTTTTCCAGCACCGTTCCCAGGGCTGTGGTAGCAGGGATCAAAGCTTTCGGCAGCCGCATCCGCAAAAGGGAAATAAAGAATGTGGTCAGCTCCGGCGTTCCCGCAGGATGATCTGCAAAGCAGGTATCCTTGTGGGGAACAAAGGGACCGATGCCGATCATATGGGGCTGCAGCTCTTCGATGAAGCACATATCTTCCGCTAAGGTCTCCACCGTTTGCCCGGGGGAGCCCACCATAAATCCGGTGCCCACCTGGTAGCCGATGTCCTTTAAATCGTAGAGACACTGTTTCCGAACCTCCAGCGAAAGTTCCTCAGGATGCAGGCTCCGGTAGTGCTCCGGATCCGCCGTTTCATGGCGCAGAAGGTAACGGTCTGCACCGGCATCAAACCATCTTTGGTAGACGCTTCGATCCTTTTCTCCGAGGGAAAGAGTCACCGCACAATCGGGGCATCGTTCCTTAATACCTTCTACGATCCGGGCAACCTCATCATCGGAAAGCCCGGGATCCTCACCGCCCTGCAAAACGAAAGAACGAAAGCCTAAGCTTTCTCCAAGGGTGCAGCAGTTCCAGATCTCTTCGGCGCTGAGCCGATACCGCTCGGCATTTCGGTTGGAGCGGCGAAGGCCGCAATAATAGCAGTCATTCTTACAAATGCTGGAGATCTCGATCAGCCCCCGGATATAGATCCGATCGCCGAAGACTCTTCGGGCATTTGCTCTTGCAAAGAGGTGCAGCCACTGGGTAAAAATAGGATCGGAAGCTTTCTGTATCACTTCCACATATTCTTCTTTTGTTAATGGCTTCTGTTCACAAAGCCGTTTTACGAAAGGATCCAAACCGCACCTCCTCTCTGTTATCGATTGGTATCTTCAGTATACACAGTATTATAGAAAAAATATGTTGCCATGGCAACATTATACTCTGTAAAGCAGGTCCCCGGCCATAAGACTTTTTAATACTGTCAAACTTTCCTTAATCGTGGTAGAATAGGGAGAGCTCTCCCCTTCACAGGGGGCAGCAACCCCTCAGTCGGCTTCGCCGACAGCTCCCCTTCACAGGGGAGCCTCAATCGCCTATCGAGACAATAAACTGACGATAGACAACTATGTAAAAACGAAACGAAAACATAGAAAGGACCTATCATGAACAACAGAGAACGACTTCAGGAATATACCAAGGATCAGCTCATCGATCTGATCGAAATGTATTGCAAAAACTGGCTGGCCATGGACGGCGTATGGTTTCAGTCCGTAGAATCCAAATTCGGTATGGACGAAGCCATGTATCATGACGAGGAGATCTGGAAGCGCTTTACGGTGATCGAAGCCCAGAAAATAAAAAAGTTCCTGGGACTTCCGGAACAGGCTGGATTGGAAGGGCTGAAGGCTGCTTTGGAGCTGCGGCTGTATTCCAATATTAACGATGACGAGATCATCATTGAGGGAAACACCCTCACCTATCGAACCATCGACTGCCGGGTCCAAAGTGCACGGACAAGAAAGGGAATGCCCCTTCACCCCTGTAAGCCTGTAGGACTTGTAGAATATGCAGGCTTTGCAAAGACCATTGACTCCAGATTTACATGTGAATGCGTCAGCTGCTATCCGGACATTACGGATGAAAGCTGCGCCTGCTGCTGGAAATTCACCCTCAAAGACTGATGGCTGAAAAAAAGCATGAAAAAAGTGTGTCCCGCAAGGAACACACTTTTTATTTTTTGTTACAGGGTTGCCAGACTCTGTTCGATATCGGCAATAATATCTTCCACATTTTCCAAGCCTACGGAGAAGCGGATCAAACCGGGGTTGATGCCTGCGGCTACCAACTGTTCGTCCGTCAGCTGACGGTGGGTCTCACTGGCAGGATGCAGAACGCAGGTACGGATGTCCGCAACATGCACTTCATTGGAGGCCAGCTTCAGGTTATCCATAAACTTCATGGCATTGTCTTTTCCGCCCTTAATAACGAGGGATACAACACCGCTGCAGCCCTTCAGATACTTTTGCGCTAAGTCATAGCATCTGTCACTCTTCAGCCCGGGATAGATCACTTCTTCGATCATATCACAGGTCTTAAAGTATTCGGCTACCTTCAGGGCGTTTTCACAGTACTGCTTCATCCGCAGTGCCAAAGTTTCCAGTCCTAGATTCAGCAGGAATGCAGAATGTGCAGCAGGGTAGGCACCGAAGTCTCTCATGAGCTGCATCCGGGCCTTTACGATATAAGCAGCCTTACCGTAGGTTTCCACATAAGAAATGCCGTGGTAGGATTCGTCAGGTTCGGTAAATTCGGGGAAGTTGCCGTTGGCCCAGTTGAAGTTGCCGCTGTCAACGATAACGCCGCCGATCTGCAGAGCATGACCATCCATGTACTTGGAGGTGGAGTGGATAACAATATCCGCACCAAACTCAAAAGGCTTGCAGTGGATGGGAGTTGCAAAGGTATTGTCCACGATCAGGGGAACATTGTGTTCGTGTGCCAGGCGGGCAAAACGCTCGATGTCGAAAACAGTCAGAGCGGGGTTTGCCAAAGTTTCCCCGAACACGGCCTTGGTATTGGGCTTAAAAGCCTTCCGGATGGTCTCATCATCGGCGAAGCAGTCTACGGGAATGCATTCGATCCCCAGCTTCTTCAACGTGAACATGAACAGATTTACGGTACCGCCGTAGATCTGGCTGGTGCAGATAAAACTGTCACCGGCCTTGCAGATGTTCAGAATAGACATCAGGGAAGCTGCCTGACCGGAAGAGGTACACATAGCGCCGATGCCGCCTTCCAGCTCCGCGATCTTCGCTTCCACAGCCATGACCGTGGGATTTGCGAAGCGGGAATAGATGACAGCCTGGGTGGGTTCGTCGAAAACCTTTCCCAGATCTTCCGTAGAGTCAAATACATAGGTAGTGCTCTGGTAAATGGGCATGACCCGGGGCTCTTTATTCTTGGGTGTATATCCTGCATGCAGGCATTTTGTTTCGTCTCTCATGGTGGTTTTTCCTCCTGAATTTGTTGAGGCATTCTTCTGCCGCACCGGGCGGCAAAACGTATAATACGCAATTATAAACCATTTCTGCAAAAATGTCACCTTTTCTCTCATTTCTCCTAAGAAAACTTTTTTCGAAAGCAATTTAGAGTTTTTTTAAAAACAGGCTTTACAAGCCCCAAACTCCGTGCTATACTTTAATACATAAAAGCTTAAAAGCATAAAAGCACGAAAGGAAAGCACAATGAACACCTGCATGAAAGCAACCGCATACCTGTATTACGATTACCGCTTTACTAACATGGATAGTACGGCTGCTTTTGCTGCAGAGAATTGATTTGTGATTTTCAAAACCCACAAAAATGATCGCCCTACAGCAAAGCTGCAGGGCTTTTTTCTTGGCAAAGGAAAGAAGAGGTCCGAAAGGACAAAGGAGGATATTATGGTTATCGTTTTAAAAGAAAATCCCAACCCCAAACAGTATGAAAATCTGCTCCAGTGGCTGGAAAGCCAACATTTGGAGATCCATACCAGCCAGGGTAAGCATCAAAAACTTTTAGGCCTGGTCGGTGATACCTCCGTAGTGGACATCGATCTGATCCTGGCTTTAGACATTGTAAAGGAAGTAAAGCGGATCCAGGAACCCTACAAAAATGCAAACCGCACCTTCCATCCGGAAAACACCATCATCCAGGTCGGAGACGTAAAGATCGGCCAGGACTTCTGCATCATGGCAGGTCCCTGTTCCGTAGAATCCGAAGAACAGATCTTAGAGATCGCAAAGAGAGTGAAGGCTGCCGGTGCAAACATCCTTCGGGGCGGTGCCTTTAAACCCAGAACCTCCCCCTACGCATTCCAGGGACTGGAGGGAAAAGGAATCGAGCTTCTGCTGGAAGCCAAGGCAGAAACCGGTCTTCCCATCGTTACCGAGATCATGGATCTTTCCCAATTAGACCTTTTCGACGATGTGGACATCATCCAGGTCGGTGCAAGAAATATGCAGAACTTCCGGCTGCTGAAAGAGCTGGGCACTACACAAAAGCCCATCCTTCTGAAGCGAGGCCTCTCCAGCACCCTGCAGGAACTGCTCATGAGTGCCGAATACATCATGGCCGGAGGCAACCCCAACGTCATCCTTTGCGAACGGGGCATCCGAACCTTTGAAACCTTCACAAGAAACACCCTGGATCTGGCAGCCATCCCCAGTTTGAAAGAACTGACCCACCTGCCCGTCATCGTAGACCCCAGCCATGCCACCGGCAAATCCCGATTGGTAGAACCCATGGCCTACGCAGCAGCGGCTGCCGGCGCTGACGGTCTTATGATCGAAGTGCACAACAATCCGGCTTACGCCCTTTGTGACGGACCCCAATCCCTCACCCCCGATGCCTTTGACAACCTGGTCCAGGGCGTCAACCACATCCTGCCCCACGCATTCCGTCGGCAGAATTAATCACCAGGAGGAAGAAAATGAAAATCGGCGTTATTGGCCTGGGCCTCATCGGCGGCTCTTTGGCAAAAGCAATTAAAACCCATACCGATCATACCGTTGCAGGCTTCGATAAAGAGACCTCGGTTGTTCTTCGAGCCAAACTGGTGGATGCGATTGACGAGGATCTGGATACGCTGCAGGGATGCGACATGCTGATCCTTGCCCTCTACCCCCACCACACCATCGCCTTTCTGGAGGAAAGAGGACATGAGATCCCCCCAGGAACTTTGGTTATCGACTGCTGCGGTGTAAAAGAAAAAGTCTGCGAGGCAGGAAATGCACTGGCAAGGGAACATGGCTTCACCTACATCGGCGGCCACCCCATGGCAGGGATCGAACGGTCCGGTTTCGCCTTCTCCACAGGAAAACTGTTTGAAGGCGCATCCATGATCCTGACTCCAAATTCCGATATCGATATCGAAGCGCTCACGGAAGCAAAGAAATTCTTCCTCTCTTTAGGCTTCGGAAGCATTAAGATCTCCACCCCGGAAGAGCACGACCAGATGATCGCCTACACATCCCAGCTGGCACACGTTCTGTCCAGCGCCTACGTCCGGACACCCAAGGCCTTAAACCATGAAGGGTTCTCCGCCGGAAGCTTCCGGGATATGATTCGGGTCGCCACTCTGAACGAGGAAATGTGGACGGAACTCTTCTTCCAAAACCGGGAAAACCTTATCGAAGACATTGATGGACTTATCGCCCGTTTAGGCGAATACAGCAAAGCTTTAAAAGAGCAAGACCGGGAAAGCCTGACCGCCATTCTGAAAGACGGCTGCCGCCAGAAAGCGCTCCTGGAACAGTACGAAAGATAGCAACATATTCCCCACCCCGCTGCATATATTGTAACAAAATGCATGATAGGGCGGTGAGGGTTCGGCGTGAAAGATTATATTGAAGAACGGGTTTTGGAACTGGCTGCATACATTTTGGAAACCAATGCCACCGTACGCAGCGCAGCCACCAAATTCCGGATCTCCAAGTCCACCGTACACAAAGACATTACGGAAAGACTGGCGGAGATCAACCCAGCCATGGCCCAGGAGGTAAAGTCCGTTCTGGAGAACAACAAAGCGGAACGGCACATTCGGGGCGGAATGGCTACGAAAGAAAAATATCTTCATCAGGGGAAATAGCCCTGCGGGATACATAGCACAAAAAGAAAAACCACGGTCACCCTTCGGTAGGCCGCGGTTTTATTTTCCTCTTAAAAATTTACGTATTCGTTAGGATCGGCAGGCTGACCATCCTTTAAAACCTCAAAATGAAGATGCGGGGGCTCCAGACTTTCAAAGAGAGCACTTCGCCCTACACCGCCGATGACTTGGCTGCGCTCCACCACATCCCCTTCCTCTACAAGAACGCCGGAAGAAAGATTGGAATACTGAGTCACAAGTCCATTCTCATGAAGGATCTGTATGGTAGTCCCCAGTTTATCGTCCTCAAACACCGCAGTTACGGTCCCCGGAGCAACCGCTTTTACCTGACTGTCCTCTTCTGCCTCAATATCCACTCCGGTGTGAACCATGTACTGATCCAATGTTTTGGAATAGATGGGTTCTGCTACAGAAAAATCATTGGTGACCTTGCCGAGCACAGGGCGATAGAAAAGACCCTCTTCTCTGGATATCTTCTCTTCAGCAGGTGCTTTCTGGGATGCAGGCTCTTTATTTTCCTCTGAAGGTTTCTCTTCCCGACTGTCCGTCGTGGGAATGGGCTGCAGTACATCCAGTTCCAGATCCTTTTGGGGCGCGGAGTCTCCTACAGGAGGGATCTGTTCCTCAAGAGGTTCGTTGTTTCGGAAGTTCCTTTCGCCGTTCATGGCGATCAGCGTGCCTCCCACTGCGAGAACACAGATCACCGCAATGATCATCGTGCGGAACCCTCTCCCCCGCTTCCTTGTTTCTTTTTCCGGAACCTCATTCCGGGATTCATTGTCTTGATTCAAAAAAATCACCTCCGATGGTATTCTTGCCTTTTTTCACCTCCTGTATTCATTTTGCGCGAGACAGCCATGATCCTTATAAAAAACTGCCCTTTTACTGCTGTAAAGTATCAAAAAATGCCTGATTTTAGAGGAATTTCTGTGATTCGCCTTGCGAAACAACCGTCTTTATGGTATCATTTTTTAATTAACGTTAAAAAACATCTTAACTTAAGGAGATGAGAAATATGTTCAAGTTCATCATGGCAGAACAAAGCGGCAGACCCATCGGCGGTCCCGACAAGATTTTTGCCATCAACAGTTTAGCAAAAGAAATGATCGCAAGGGAGGGCAAAGAAAAAGTTGCCAACGCAACCATCGGCGCCCTGCTGGATGAAGAAGGCAATCTGGCGATCCTTTCCTCTGTGGTGGATGTTCTGAAAAATCTTTCCCCGGAAGATTATGCAGAGTACGCCCCGATCTCCGGTGTTCCCGCTTACCTGGAAGCCATTAAAAAAGCAACCTTCGGCAATTATGAACCCAAAGCCTTCGTGGAAGCCATCGCAACTCCCGGCGGCACCGGTGCCATTCGGAATGCCATCCAAAATTACACCAAGAGAGGTGATCGGATCCTGACCTGCGACTGGTTCTGGAGCCCCTATAACACCATCGCTCAGGAGATCGGAAGAACCGTTGAGACCTATCCCCTCTTTGACGGCAACTTCAGCTTCAACTACGAAGCCTTCGATGCAAAGGTCAAGGATATGATGGCAGATCAGGATCGACTGCTGGTCATCATCAACACCCCTGCACACAACCCCACCGGCTACACCTTCACCAATGACGACTGGAACAAGGTTCTGGGAACTCTGAAAGAAGCTGCCGGCAAGGATAAGAAAGTCATCATCCTGGCAGACGTAGCCTATCTTGACTTCGCCGGCGATGCTGACAAATACAGAGAATTCTTCCCCCTGTTGGAAGGTCTTCCCGAAAACATTCTGCCGCTGGTGGCATACAGCCTGTCCAAGAGCTTTACCATGTACGGCATGCGAGGCGGCGCCCTCCTGTGCATGGCTCCCACCAAGGAGATCGCAGACGAATTCCGGATCGTTCTGACCTATTCCAGCAGAGGTACCTGGTCCAACTGCAACAGAGCTTCTATGGTAGCTTTGACCCGGATCATGAACGACCCCGAGCTGAAGGCAAAGGTCGATCAGGAAAGAATCGACACCAGAGCCATTCTGCAGACCCGCGGTAAGATCTTTACCGATGCTGCAGCAAAGGCAAACCTCACCATTTGCCCCTATGACTCCGGTTTCTTCATTACCGTTCCCTGCTTAAACGCAGACGAAGTCGGTAAGGAACTTCAGAAAGACGGCATCTTCGCCGTACCTATCGGCAAGGGTCTTCGGATCTCCATCGCCTCCATCTCCAAGGAACAGTGCGATATGATCCCCGCAAAGATGGCTGCCGCAATCGCAAAAATTAATGGATAACGATACAGAAAGGTGCCCGAGGGCACCTTTCATCAAAAGACGAGGTTACTATGTGGTTTGGTGACGTTGAAAAATTTGAAAGAGACTGCTTGTTCAAGGTTCGCTCCGGCATTACCAACATCAATGAACATCATGTCATGAAGCCCCAGGGCTATCAGGAAGCTTTCGCAAGCCTGGTGGAAGCGGATCTTTGCGAGTTCAAGATCGACTTCCCGGATGTTTTCAAACACGGCCTGGGCTGGGTCATTATTTCCTTTAATGTAGAAGTGGTAAAGCCCATCAATAAAGCTATGTGGATCTACGGTTCCACCTGGTTCTCTCAGAAAAGAGGTCCCTACTACCGCAGAGACTTCCTCTTCCAGGATGAAAACGGGGAGCTGCTGTTCCATGGAACGACTTACAATATTCTTCTGAATATCGAAACCCGGAAAATTTTCCGCCAGGTAGAACTTCCCTTCTATCTGGATCCCCCCCATCCCGAATTCCGGGTGGACGGATCCCCCGCCTTCCGGGAAAAGTTCGACTACGAAGACATTATGAAGGGCACAGTCTGCGGAAGCGACATCGATATGCTGGGCCACATGAACAACACCCGCTACGGTGCCTTTGCCTACGACATCATGACTGCCGAAGAACGGAAGCGTTTGGAAAAGCTCAGAAGAATGGAACTGTACTTCGAAGGAGAAATGAAAGAAGGGGACGAATACATGATGCAGAAGACCTACAATAATGATGATCTTCTCATCCGCTGCAAGAACCTGTCCAAGGACACCAAATCTTTCGATATGATCCTGAAGTTCAACGACTGATAAAAACGAAAAGACCCGAGATGATCGGGTCTTTTTTTATTACTTTAAAAAGGGTCTGGCAATAACGGGAACCTTTGCGTCAATGGCTTTGGCCGGACACATTTCCTGGCAGCAGAAGCACCGAATGCATTTCTTATAATCGTATACCGGCGGATCGGTCTTTCCATTCACAAAAGTGACCGCCTTTTCCGGAAGGGGACAGGCCTCCACACAAGCACCACAGCGAACGCACTTCTTTTTCGTGATCACCGGTTTTCGGTCAAAGAACCATTTTGCGAGAGATAGGGTTCTCCACTTCAAAGTGGAGATTTTCCCGCGGAATACGTCAAATTCAGGCCTTCTGAAGGGTTCCAGGCGTTCTTTCATGAC
>SVCV01000034.1 GCA_015058185.1 Clostridiales bacterium
CCTGCGAATTGCAAGGGTCAGATATCCGGCAGGGTTTGACATTTGCACATGCGAAGGGTATTTCCGAAAGGATCGCTGAAGGTACAGGACCCGCAGATCCCCTCCCCGCAGCAAAGGCGAAAATTATTGCTGACCGCAAGCTCCGCACCGGGCAGGGTCTCCCGAACCATCTGTCCCAGGCTTTGGATGTAGTAATCGGAGGCAAAGATCCCCACTGCGCCATACTCCCCTTCTTTCAGGATCCGGCGAAGATCTTCCCTCTCTTCCGGATCGGAAAAGGATCGGTATTTTATCGTGCCCTCTTCCGTGTTCCAATAATCCGACACCAGCGCTTCCGTGATTTTCTCCAAATCCATGACCAGATCCACCGGGCATCGGCCTTTCAGACAATCTGCCGTATGGAGCGAAGGAGCCGCACCGATGCCCCGGGAGAGGAGGAGAATCTTTTCCCCGGAAAAATTCTTGCGCAGAAAAGCTTTTACGCCCAACACGCCATTCCGATAAACGCCCCGAAGGATCAGTTTCTCTTTGGCATCTCTTATGGCCTTGCTTTTTCCGGAAAAAATCTTAATGGCCAGGTGGAGATGTCCCCGTTCGGGATCCGCCCGAAGGACGGAGACCGGAAGGTCGTAAAAGCGTTCCATGCCGGAGGCACGCACAAAGAGGTATGCCCCGGGACGATCGGCCTTCAGGGCAAAGCCCTTTCCTACATCCAAAACGAAGACTATCAGATCTTCCATGTAAACCTTCTTTTCCACGATGGGTGCTTCAAAATCCTGCCTCGGATTGTTGACCCTCCGCCCGCCGTGAACAAACTCGTTATATATGCAAACCCCTTTCCAGTTACAGTCGCAGCAATCCTTTCCCTGGAGCCGACTGCAAATCAGGCAATCTCCTGTAACTGCCAAAAAACAAGGGCAGTTTTCTGTTCCTGCGTCAATGCAATCCCGGCTGCTGAAATCCATATTCGTGCCCCCTTACATAAATAGTGCAGCGGGGACTTTCTCCCCGCTATATTCACCAAATTATGCCGGAGCGGGAGGTTTTGTCACGGCAAAATGCCTCATTTCTCAGGCGAATAGGGTGCCAGGTCTTCCAACAGGAAAAGAGACGCTTCCCATACACAGCTGCCTTCCCTCCAAAACTCCAGGGTCCCCGATTCCTGCCACCGGGAGGTAGGTGCGGCTACTTTTTCGGGAATATCATATCGAAGCTCCAACTCCAGGGCTTCCCCCTTCCGCACCGGGAGAAATACGGGGCCGGCAAGACCCGCCTGAACATGATCCTTCTCGCCGCGCTCTACAGGGATCGCAAGGAGGGGACCTCCTCCGTCCATGACTTTCTCCATTTCCCAGTTCGCATAGGCGAAGTCCATTAAGGCATAGGCATCTTCAAACCAATTGGGGTCGTTTAAAACCACACAGATCACTTCCATGCCATCCCGGCAGGAAGAAGCCACTAAAGTCCGGCCGGCGATCTGGGTGTAGCCCAGCTTGATCCCGGTACCGCCATCGTATTGATAAACTACCTTGTTTTTGTTTTCAAAATGGTTATAGGGCTCCTCCCCCTCCCGATCCGCATTCCACTCTTTCGCGGCTGCGATCTCCCGGAAAACCGGATTTTTCATAGCTTCCCGGGCGATCAGAGCCATGTCATAGGCAGTGGTGTAATGTTCCTCATCATGGAGCCCGGAAGGATTCATAAAATGGGTATCCAAAGCACCGATCTCCTGGGCCCGTTGGTTCATTTGCACCACAAACTCGTCTATGGAAGGCGCAGCGGCAGCCGCTACAGCCATAGCCGCATCGTTTCCCGAACGAAGCATCATCCCGTAAAGAAGATCTTCCATTGCGATTTTTTCGCCATCCTTCAGATAGATCGAGGATCCTTCCGTGCCCACGGCATCCTCCGCCACCGGCACTACCCTTTTCACATCTCCGGATTCAATGCCCAAAAGAGCGGTCATGATTTTGGTAATGCTGGCAGGCCAGGACTTTTCCCGGGCATTCTTTTCGTAGAGGACCTTTCCTGTGGAGGCCTCGATCAGAATAGCAGAAGCAGCGGAGATCTGGGGCGCTGCTATTTGCGGCGATGCCACCTCCCTCGCAAGCGAAGGAGATTGTTCAGGGTTTGCTGCCCCGCAGCCGGAAAGGCAGGAAAGTATTAAGATCAAAACGATTATTTTCTGCATACAACCCCTCCGGGTCTTCGACCCACCTCCCCTTAACAGGAGAGGCTCTATTTCTAAAAAGCAGTGTCCTGTGTTCCCCAGAGGAAACATCCCGCAAGACACGACATACCGAAGGTCCGGAATTTGCGAAGCAGAATTCCTCGTGTCGAGGACGTTGACGAGGGGAATACAGGGACGCAACAAAGGGAAGTCCCTTGCTTCAAATCAATATATGTGATAAACTATTTATGTATGTGCGCCCTTCTGAAGGGCATGAAAAAGGCCCCTGGGGCCTGGTGAGGTTTTTATGGGATATAAGGTAAAACTGGATATTTTCGAAGGGCCTTTCGACCTGCTGGTCCACCTGATCGAGCGGGCGGAAATGAGCATCTACGATATCCGTGTTTCCGAGATCACAGATCAATATATCGCCTATTTAGAGGATTTGAAGCGGATGGATGTGGCCGTAGCCGGTGAATTCATGGTACTGGCCGCGACCCTCATTGAGCTCAAGTCCCGTATGCTCCTGCCCAGAATGCAGTCCGCAGAAACCGATGCCGAAATGGAAGATCCCCGCCAGGAACTGGTGGAAAAGCTGCTGGAATACAAGCGATTCAAGGCAGCCGCCGCTCAGCTGGAGATCCGGGAAGCCGAAAACCTCCGTCGCTTCGTAAAGCCTCAGGAAGACCTTTCGGTTTATACCGAAAATCCGGAAGAGATCCTGAATGTGGATATCGCCCAGTTCATGAAAGCCTTCCGCCTCTTCCTCCAGCGCAAGCAAAAAATCGAAGAAGTGCATAAGCGCTACGATCGCCAAAAGAGAGAGCGGATGTCCATCGAGGATCGGATCGTCCAAATGAAAAACCTGTTTACCGGAAAGAAAAAGTTCAGCTTCCGGGAACTTTTGGGAGGAGAGACCAGCCGCTACAACGTGATCTTGACCTTCCTCTCTCTGCTGGAGCTGATGCGTCAGCGCTCCATTACCGTTCGTCAGG
Source organism: Clostridiales bacterium (assembly GCA_015058185.1). Lineage (GTDB taxonomy): Bacteria > Bacillota > Clostridia > Peptostreptococcales > Anaerovoracaceae > SIG263. Next base: position 3,166 of record SVCV01000034.1, read on the forward strand.
ATGTAAACTTCGGTCAAATGACCATTACCGTAAAAGACCCCAAAGAAAAAACCGGCGATGTGCCGGCAGAAAGTGAGGCATGAGTTCTATGACAAGCAAGCAAACCATTAAATCCGCTTTTGAATCCATGCTTTTTGTATGGGGCGACCCTCTGGATGTAAAAGTGGCCGCAGAACTGTTCAACATCCACTGGAAAGAAGCCTACAGCATCTTTTTAGAGCTGAAAAACGAATATGAGCAGCAAGGTCGGGGCATCCGGATCCGGGAGATCGATAAATCCTTCCAGTTCTACTCCTGGGAAGCAAACAGCGATTACATCGAACGCCTTTGCACTCCCGTAAAGGAAAAGCGGCTGTCCCAGTCCGCTATGGAAGTTTTGGCCATCGTCGCATATAAACAGCCCGTTACCAAGGGTGAGATCGAATCCATCCGGGGCATCAAATGCGACAAGGTCATTGAAGGCCTTACAAAGAAAGACCTCATTGAAGAAGTGGGAAGAAGCCCGGGGATCGGTCGGCCCATTCTCTACGGAACCACCAAAACATTCCTGAAAAACTTCGGATTCAAGGATCTGAAAGAGCTTCCGGATATCGAAAATATCGACGAAGTCATCCGGGAAGAAGAATATAAAAACAGCGATGTTCATCCCGAGCAGATCTCTTTGGAGATGTTCGGAGCTGACGACACCGCTGAATAAAGGAAGGATTTTTTATAATCTGGACATATCGTAGACTGCCCTCTCGCCGCCGATGAACTTAGGCCGCGTCCGGGCACCGGTTACTAAGGCCTCGCCGATGGTATGGTTCTCCAGTCTTACGGGAACAGCCACCTTCTTCAGGTGCATACCGATCATTGTGAGGCCTATATCTATGCCTGCATCCGCCCGGATCTCTTCCACGGCTACCGGATCGGAAAAGCCTGCGTAGGCGTGAGTAGCCAAAGAGCCGCCGGCCTTAGGCTGAGGCACCACGTTGACAGGGTCCGCAAAGGGAACGGCTGCCCGCTCCGTAATAATGGCCCGATTCAAATGTTCGCAGCACTGAATGGCTAAAAAGATCTCTTTCTCCTTTGCATAATCCTGAAGCGCCCGGAAAATTTCTCCGGCAGTCTCGGGACTGGAGTTGGTTCCGATCTTAGAGCCCAAAACTTCGCTGGTGGAACAGCCGACTACAAGGATATTTCCGGCTTTCAGACCGGCCTTTTCGCCCAGCTCTTCTGCAGCAGCACGTGTTTGTTTGTAAATCATATTATCCATTTTGTTTTCCACCTCAAAATCCCTCAGTCCCTGCGGGACAGCTCCCTCAAAGAAGGATCCTCTATCCAAGGGATGAAATCTTATTCTTATGAAAAATCCTTACCAGGATCAGGCCGACGACCAGTCCCACAGCGCCCTGAATGGCATTTGCCGGGATATTGACTGCGGAGGGTCCAAAACCATAAAGGACGCCCTCAAAGCCGTAATATCCCAAAACCATGATCACTTCTGCGACCAGGCCGCTTACAAGCCAGGCTGCGAAATGACCGATTCGGCGGGACAGTGCCCGAAAGCCGAAGTGGGCCACTACAGCCATGATCCCCTTGATCACGAAAGTTGCCGGTGCATACACGGCATAGCCGCCGAAAACATCCGCAAGGGCGGAACCTAAACCCGCCGCAAGAAAGCCGTATCCGGGAGATAGCAGCCATCCGGCAAGCAGGACGGCACAGTCGCCCAGGTTCATATACCCCCTCATGGGAGTGGGGATTTTTACGATAAATGTTGCAATGCATATAATGGCCGCGAACATGGCGGCCATTACGATTTTTTTTGCCCCTGTGTTCATATTTTATACCCCTTTACCTTTTGATGATAGGAAGATATAATAAATCTGATATTATAACAATCACCAATTCAGGAGTATTTTATATAACCAGATGAGATACCTAATCGACAAAGAAAAACGTCCCGTTTATCTTCAGCTCTACAAGCAGCTTCGGGACGACATCATTTCGGAACTTTATCCGTACAACAGCAAACTTCCCTCAAAGCGGGGACTGGCTGAAGAGACCGGGGTCAGCATCATTACGGTGGAACACGCCTATCAGCTCCTTTGCGACGAAGGTTACGCAGAAGCCAGAGAAAGAAGCGGCTACTTTGCCATCTTTCAAAAAACGGATGGCTTTGCAGCCGTATCGGAAAATCCCCAGGCCACGGAGATCCTTTTGCCGGAAGCCGGAGAATATCCGGACTTTCCCCTATCCCTCTTCAGCAAAACCATGCGAAAGGTCCTGTCCGAACACGGGGAACTTCTTTTTGAAAAGTCTCCCAACGAAGGCCGGCCGGAACTTCGGAGGGCCATCAGCCAATACCTAGCCAGAAACCGGGGAATCCACGCGGATCTTTCCCAAATCATCATCGGTTCCGGATCGGAATACCTCTATGGGCTGATCATCGAGTTATTAGGACGCAGCCGGGTCTTTGCCATTGAGTCCCCTTCCTACAAGAAAATCGAACAAGTCTACCGGGCGGCAGAAGTTTCCTATGAATCTTTGCCCCTTCACAACGACGGGATCCACAGCCGGGCCTTAGCGGAAACCAAAGCAGACATTCTTCACACGACCCCCTACCGAAGCTATCCCAGCGGGGTCACCGCCTCTGCCTCCAAACGCCATGAATACATCCGTTGGGCACAAGAAAAAAACCGTTTCATCATCGAAGACGACTTTGAATCGGAATTTTCCGTATCCACAAAACCTATGGAAACCCTGTTTTCCCTTTCCGACCGGGAAAATGTGATCTATTTGAACACCTTCTCCAAAACCATTTCCCCCTCTTTGCGGATCGGGTATATGGTCTTGCCAAAGGGTCTCGCGAAGGAATTCGAAGACAGATTAGGCTTTTACTCCTGTACCGTTCCCACTTTTATGCAGTTCGTATTGGCAGAACTGATCAACAACGGGGATTTCGAACGGCACATCAACCGGGTAAGAAGAAAAAAACGGAAGGCTCTTTCCGAACCTTCCGTATGATACTGCTATATTAGATTGCAGGCCCTCAGTCAGCTGCGCTGACAACTCCCCTTAGAGGCCTGCGTCGGGGTTCATGCTTCTCATGGCGTCAATCACCCGCTGGAAGATCTCATCCCGGGTCCAGCCAAGCATTTCTGCACCCTTCAGGATCACCTTTCGGGAACAGGCAGGAGCGAAGGTCGGCGTATCGAAACGCTCATCCAACTCCCAGGTCTCCATATCGTCTACGCTGCGGGAATCCCGAAGCATATTGGCGGCAAAGATCAAACTGCTCAAATCGTCTGCAGCGTACAGGATCTTTTCCATGGTCGTTTCCGGCTGCAGGTCCGCACCGGGAACCTGGTCCCAGCAATGAACGATGGAAGCCTGGATCAATTCCTCGGCAAGTCCCAGCTCTCTCATGATCTCCACCTGTTTTACAGGCTGCTCTTCCGGATATTTTTCAAAGGCCAAATCGTGGAGAAATCCAACAGCAGCCCAGAAATCTTCCTTGCCGGGATCAAATTCTTTTGCGAAATATTTCATAATGCCGGAAACGATCTCTGCGTGGCGATAGTGAAAGCCCTGCTCATTATAACCGGCGAAGATCTCAAAGCATTTTGCCTCATCAGGAATGTAAGACATAAGTGTCACCTCTTCTATCTTTTAATGTCCTTATTGTACGAAATTTTTTCAGTACCGTCAAATGAAAGATCCCGGCTGTGCAGAGCCGGGATCTTTCGGGAATGTGTAGTGTGTGTGTTATGCTTTTAAGAAGGAAAGCGAATCATTCAGAGTCTTTTTTTATCACCCTTTTGTATAATTAGTATACCCCGCCTTTGTGATGATTTTGTGAAAGCAGGGTGTAACTTTTTTGAAGGATTTATCTTTCCTTTGTAAGATTGGCCTTTTCTCGCCCAATTCATTGACTGCGATCTTTTTTGTGCTATATTATAAGGTAAGAAAATATCAGTTCTGCGTTCCGGCAGCTTCCCCTAAAAGTTGTCGGCTAAGAGGGAAACAGGTGTCAATCCTGTGCGGTACCGCCGCTGTATGCAGTCAGCCAGCATCAGGTCCGGGAAACGGGCATCCACTGAGCAAAAGCTTGGGAAGGAGAGGTTATGGCGCAGCTGTAAGCCAGAAGACCTGCGCAAAACTTCTGTTTGCTGACGGATATCGGTAAAGACAGGAACCCCAACACAGAAAAAACGGACTGTGGCGAAAAGCCACAGTCTTTCTTTTTTACAAGGAGCAAACCATGAAAAATTTCCTGAAAAAGACCCTTAGCCTGATCCTCAGCCTTGCCCTTTTGGCATCACTGCCGGCCTTCGCCTTCGGAGAAACAGCCAATGAAGACGAGCCCCTTCCTCAGGAACCGGAAACCCTTTCCCTAGAAGATGTTTTGGGCGAGGCTATTACCGGCTATTATCAGGATTCTGAAAAATATGTACTGGACGATTGGCAGGAACTGGCTGCTGTTTATTGGGCAGGCAAAGATCTTCCGGATTATGTCTTGCCCAAGACCCCGGCATCCGGTGCATCTGCCGTGCTGACCTCCCTGATGAAGGGAGACGTCGAAACAGCAAAGTCCGCCGCAGAGGGAATGGTCCATGAAGGATCTTTGTCCATGTTCGGATACACCTATTCCGATGCCCTGAGCATTCTCGCAATGGAAGCCTATAACCGGGATAACCTCCTGCCCCTTTCTTATGACAAGGCTGCCGCAGCAGCTGCCCTTATGGACAATGTCCGGGAAGACGGAGGCTTCGACTACGGTACCGGTGCCGAAGGCAGTGATGCAGAATCCACTGCTATCGCCCTGATCGCCCTGTCCCTTTTGGCCGCCGACAACACTGCTGAATATTATCCCGCAGTTTCCGCAGCCATCACCGCAGGAAAATCCTATCTCCATGCACAGCAGCAATCCAACGGTGGTTTCCTCAGCGATTTCTCCGGAAACAATGCCAACAGTGCCGCAGTGGTTTGCTATGCCATTATGGCTCTTGGTGAAGATCCCAACGGAGAAACCTGGAAAAATGCCGAAGGAAAGAGCCCTCTGGATGCTCTCCTGTCCTTTAAAGTGACCGGATCCGGCTTTGGTGCCGCAGACAATACTTCCGCAAATGCCATGGCTACCGCCCAGGCGGTACTGGCCTTAAGCGAGATCCTGGGAGAAACGTCTTTCTTCACAGGGCTGAAACTGAGCGAAACGAATTTGATCAGCGCCTCCACACAAGTCATTCCCGAAAACGGAAATTTCGCAGAGAAAAATCTGACCCTGGTGACAGGCTCCGGCCTTGCTGCGGCTTTGAACAAAACCCTTTCCACCGAAAACAGCACCTGTGATGACTTCCTCTGCTATGTAAATGGCACCCTTTGCGAAGATACGGAAAACGCTGTGCTGGAAGAAGGCGATCAGCTTTTGGCTGTAAATAAGGCCTTTGACACCGTAGCCTATTTCAAGGCAAATGACACCGACACTTTAGGCAGCGCTTCCGCCACCATCGATTTCGGAGGCGAAAAAACCTTCACACTGGTACAGGAAAGCCTGTCCCAGCCCGGAACCCAAACTCCTATGGCAAACATTCCCGTAGACATTAACGGGGACGGCACCGGCGACTATACCACCGATGAAAACGGCTCTGTGACCATTGCGCCCCTGGAAGCAAAGGCTCACACCGTGAAAGCCTTAGCCATTACTTACGATTGGTCAGGAACTCCCACCCAGCATATTCCGGCCACCACCGCCCTGATCCCCGGAACCCTGACCATGAAAACCGGTGATGTTCAGACTTGTACTGTCAGCCTCCGGGTGGAAGGTCCCGACGGAAACATTTACTACAACGAAGAATTCTTAGCAGGAAACAGCGGCACCGGCAAACTGACCGTATACGATGCCCTGACCCAGGCCTTGGACAGCAAGAACATCCCCTACTCCGCAGCAGGAGGCTTCCTTTCCTCCGTAAATAACATTGCAGGCGGAAGCCGGGGCGCATACAAGACCGGCGTCCATGACGGCGCAGGGTTCGGTTGGGACGGATGGCTGTTCACTTTTGAGGAAACCGCCTACTTTGACGGAACTTCCTACATCAACGGCATGACCGCTGAACTCATTGAAGAAAACGACAAGATCCTGGTCTACTACGGTAATGACGATATGTCCACGGTCTACCCCTTCGTGGAAGTGGCCCTGGAAGAGTCCGGCGCCGTGACCTTAACAGTAAAAGCTTATAAAACCGACTACACCACCTATCTGACCACCTTAGAACCCCTGTCCGACGTGACCGTTTCCTGGGACGAAGAAAAAGAAACGGCCCTCTCCCCTGTCACCGATGAAAATGGCCAGGTAACGATCCCTGCAGATAAAGCCGCCCTTGGCAATCACACCCTGCAGCTGGCAAAGCCGGATGCCTACGGACTCAACGGTGTTGTTCCCCTGGCTCCCGGTTGGGGGGTAACCGTTTCTGCGGAAGCAGCATCTTTCGGAAAGCTGATTGAAAACACGGAAGAAGAGAACCCCGAACAGGGCGTCGTGCCGGAAGAAAAGGATAAAGTCTTCATTCAGGTCCTGGGCCCCAACAGACAAGTCTTCCTGGGAACCACTTCCTTTGACTATTACAGCGGCATCACTGCCATGGATCTGCTTCGGAGAACCAGCCTGAACGTCAAGCTGGACGGAAGCAGAAAATATGTAGAGAGCATCAACGGCATCGGCGAATTCGACACCGGCGCAAACAGCGGATGGCTCTATAAGGTCAACGGCAATGAAAGCATTTTGGATTCCGCCGCAGACTACACCCTCCGGCCCGACGATTTCGTAGTATTCTTCTTCAGCCATGACTACACTGAGGAGGCCGGATCCGAAAGCTGGAGCGAAAACAAAAAAGAAGACAAGAAGGATAAGGAAAAGGAAAAAGAAGAGGTCCTTCTCCCTGAGAATATTGAGGCTTTCGCAAAGATGACCGACCTGACCGAGGCAAATTGGTACTACGAAGCTGCAAAATATGCCGTAGAAAGAGGTTACTTTGCAGGCACCTCCGCCACCACCTTCGACGGAGACAAGACCATGACCCGGGCCATGTGGACCACTGTTCTTCACCGGGTGGCAGGAAAGCCGGCAACAAAGGAGGAAGCAAGCTTCCCGGATATGGCAGCAGGCGCCTATTATGCAGATGCAGCTGCCTGGGCGGAAGAACTGGGCATTGCAAAGGGGACCAACGGAGAATTCCGGCCGGATACCAACGTTTCCCGGGAACAGTTAGTGACCATGCTTTACCGCTATGGGGTAGGGGCAAAGCTGATCGATCCGGAAAAGAAGGCCGCAGACCTGGCAGACTTCCACGACAGTGAGGTGGTTTCTGATTGGGCGAAGGAAGCCCTTACCTGGGCCGTCAGCGAAAAGATCCTTACCGGCCGTCCCGGAGACCTTTTGGCACCCCAGGACAACTGCACCAGAGCAGAAACTGCAGCCATCCTTCAGCGCTTTCAGGAAATGGTAAAAGCCTTAGAAACTGAGGAGAAATAAATGAACAAGATTTTCAAAAGAGGTTTTTCTATATTGCTGGCAGGTTCCGTGCTTTTATCCGGGACCTGCCTGACCTTCGGAGAAGTTCCGGGCACCGCAGCGGGATCCAATGCATGGGTGGCTGCAGCCTCCCTGGAAAAGGATTCTCTGCTGAAAGCCGATTACAGCAAAATGGATCAGATCATGAACGCATCCTTTGGCTTTCTCCAGAAAACTCCCGCCATTATTGGCTCCATCGGAGGGGAATGGCGGATCCTGGGACTGGCCAGAAGCGGCATGCCCGTAAAGGAAAACTATATTGAGGACTGGTACAAGGTTCTTGAGGAACATGTAAAAGACTGCAAGGGGGTTCTTCACGCCCGGAAATACAGCGACTACTCCCGAACGGTCCTGGCCCTTACCGCTGCGGGATATGACCCCACCAATGTAGCCGGTTATGATCTGCTGGCACCTTTGGGTGACTACGAAAAAACCATTTGGCAGGGGATCAACGGCCCCATTTTCGCCCTTTTGGCTTTGGACTGCGGAAACTACGCCGTACCCAAGGCTCCCGAAGGAGCCCTGCAGGCCACCAGGCAGATGTATGTGGATAATCTGCTCAGCCGACAGCTTTCCGACGGTGGATTTGCTCTTTCCGGAACCAGTGCGGATCCGGATGTGACCGCTATGGCTCTCCAGGCCCTGGCCGGATATCAGGACCAGGCAAAGGTAAAGGCCGCTGTAAACAAAGCTTTGGAATGCATTTCCGAACTGCAGGATGAGGAAGGAGGATTCTCCTCTTTTTCCACACCTAACTGCGAAAGTGTCTCCCAGGTCATCGTTGCCCTGTGCGAGCTGGGGATAACTTTGGACGATCCCCGCTTTGTGAAGAACGAACAAACTTTATTGGACGCCCTCTTCACCTTCTACCTGAAAGACGGAGAATTTACCCACATCGGAACCAGTGCCAACGGCATGGCTACGGAACAGGCTTTCTACGCCATGACGGCTGCGGCTCGCATGAGAGACGGATCAAACAGTTTATATACGATGGACGATGCTGAAAAGCGAAAGACGGAGGGATCCGCAGAAAATCAAGGCTTTGGACTTCCCGGCAAGCATAAAGACATTGCGGAAATGCCCGTGACCGCCGAAGGAAAAACCTTCGCAGATATTGCCGGGCATCCGGACCAGGCCCCCATTGAAGCCATGGCCGAACGGGGGATCATCAACGGTATGAATGCCACTTCCTTCGCCCCGGACAACACCATGACCCGGGCACAATTTGCGGCCATCGTCGTCCGCAGTTTAGGGTTATCCCCACAGGCTGTGGATAACTTTGTGGATATCCTGGATAACAGCTGGTACGCCGGTTACGTGGGTACCGCCTACACCTACGGCATCGTAAAGGGAACCTCCGACACCACCTTCAACCCCGAGGGGACCATCTCCCGCCAGGAAGCGGCTGTCATGGTAGCCCGGGCCGCCGGTCTTTGCGGAATGGATACGAAACTGTCGGAAACCGCCATTCGGAACATGCTGGCACAGTTCACCGACTACCGGACATGCTCCTCCTGGGCCACAGAATCCCTGGCCTTCTGCTACAGCGAGGACATCCTCTCCCAGGCGGATTTAGAGATCCAGCCTAAGACCCCCATCAAGAGATGCGAGATCGCCCGCATGCTCTACAACATGATGAACGCAGGAGAACTTTTGAAATGAAACTGACAACGGGAAAAATCATCGCCATTATCGTGATCATCGCCATCCTGATCGCAGCCTTTTGCTTCGGCGGAGACTTTGCGTCCAAGGACAAAGAAAAACCTGTCGGCGACCCCCAACTCAGCGTGGGCGAAATTGTGGATAACGGGGATGCCTCCGCCGACGCTCAGCCGGAACCCGAGGTCGATCTGCCCGGCAGTACGGATACGATGACCACCCCCATTCCTCCGGAAGAATTCCCCTGGCCGGAAGGCATGGAACCCACACCGGGGCCTGGGCAGGATCAAGATTTCAACCCCTCAGGCCCTGCAGAGGAAGAACCCCCTGCACAGGAACCCGATCGCTACGGAACCGAGCCCACTCCCGAAGGAAAGCCCGCACCCGTGGAACCCCAGGATGTGGTGATCTCCGATACGGAGCTGACCTGCACCATTTCCGTTCGCTGCGACCTGCTTTTGGAGAACCTGGATAAACTGGATCCTAATAAGGTAGAACTGGTTCCCGCAGACGGCGTTATCCTGGCTCCTATAGAAGTTACCTTCTACGAAGGAGAATCCGCTTTCAACGTTCTCCAGCGGGAAATGAAAAAGAACAAGATCCATTTGGAATTTGTCAACACCCCTGTGTATAACTCCGCCTACATCGAAGGCATTGCCAACATCTACGAATTCGACTGCGGAGAACTTTCCGGATGGATGTATAAGGTCAACGACTGGTTCCCCAACTACGGGTCTTCCCGTTACCAGCTTCAGGATGGGGACACCATCGTATATGTCTACTCCTGCGACTTAGGCAGAGATGTAGGCGCTGAATATCTCGGAGGAATGCAGAAAGACGAATGAGAGACGCCTTTTCCACCTACCACCCCACTATAAATTTCCTGTACTTCGCCCTGGTGATCCTGATGGCTATGTTTTTCATGCATCCGGTTTGTCTGGGCATTTCCCTTTTCTGCGCATTGGCCTACTCCATCTACCTTCGAGGGAAAAAAGCCGTTGCATTTAATCTGAAATATATGCTTCCTCTGCTGATCCTGACGGCCATTCTGAATCCGGCCTTCAACCACAGAGGCATTACCATACTCACCTATCTGCCCAGCGGAAACCCCCTTACGGCAGAGTCTATCGCCTACGGACTGGCCGCGGCGGTCATGCTCATTACGGTCATCGGCTGGTTCGCCTGCTACAGCACCATCATGACCTCGGACAAATTCGTGTACCTGTTCGGAAGAGTGATCCCGGCACTTTCCCTGATCCTCTCCATGGCTCTTCGGTTTATTCCCCGCTTCCGGGCCCAAATGAAAGTCGTCATCAACGCCCAGCGCTGTGTGGGACGAGACCTGAAGCAGGGAAAACTCCTTGATCGCTGTAAAAACGGACTGAAGATCCTTTCCATCATGATCACATGGTCTTTGGAAAACGCCATCGAAACCGCCGACAGCATGAAAAGCCGGGGGTACGGACTTCCCGGGCGAACCGCCTTCTCCATCTTCCGCTTTGACGGAAGAGACCTGAAAGCCTTACTCTTTCTGTTAGCCACAGGGGGCTACGTGATCTTCGGCGCCCTGACCGGCGGCATAGAATACCGATACTTCCCCTCCATGCAGGGGATCGGGCTTACCCCCTTTTCACTCAGTTTATTTATCTGCTACCTGGCTCTTTGTTTGAGCCCGGTGATCATTGACCTTTGGGAGGACCGGAAATGGCAGTCTTTACAATCGAAAATTTAAGCTTCACCTACCCCGGTGAAGAGAAGCCTGCCCTCCGGGACATCTCGTTAGAGATCCATCCCGGCGAGTTTGTAGCGCTCTGCGGTCTTTCCGGCTGCGGAAAATCCACTCTGATGCGGCAGCTGAAAACCGTTTTGGCACCCCACGGCCAAAAGCGGGGCCGGATCCTTTTTGAGGGAACGGATTTGGAAGACCTGGACCAACGGACCCAGGCCTCCCGCATCGGCTTTGTTCTGCAAAGCCCCGAAAACCAAATCGTTACGGATAAAGTTTGGCACGAACTGGCCTTTGGACTGGAAAGTTTAGGACTGGAAACTCCGGTGATCCGCAGCAGAGTTGCGGAAATGGCCGGCTTCTTCGGCATTTCCGGATGGTTCCATAAAAACGTAACGGAACTTTCCGGCGGTCAGAAGCAGCTTCTGAACCTGGCCTCCGTTATGGCCATGCAGCCTTCCGTACTGCTGCTGGATGAACCCACCAGCCAACTGGACCCCATTGCTGCGGAAGAATTTGTAGCCATTTTGGGAAAGATCAACCGGGAACTGGGAACCACCGTGATCGTCAGTGAGCATCGGTTGGAAGAAGTTCTTACAGTGGCAGACCGCTTGGTAGTCATGGACAAAGGACAGATCATTGCCGACGGAAAGCCCCGGGAAACCGGAAAACAACTGAAGGACCAGAATCACCGTCTGTTCCTCTCTATGCCTGCGCCCATGCAGATCTACGGCAGCGTCGAGAGTCAGCAGCCTTGTCCCCTGACCATTCGGGAAGGCCGGAAATGGCTGGACACCGAGATCGAAACCCGGAAGATCGACACAGAGAAGGTCACTTTTGACGATACACCGGGAAGCTGCAAAGCA